>NZ_JCABZP010000017.1:0-43887 GCF_059499945.1 Agrobacterium sp.
CGATCGTGCCAATGTTGACGTGCGGCTTATTGCGCTCGAACTTGCTCTTTGCCATGTGAATTGCTTCCTGTGAACGTGAAGTAGTTTCCCCGGCGCACCGGTTTGGTGTCGCCGTTTAAGGCTTTGTAAGCGAATGCGCAAGACTTAATTATGAAAGCGTCTTCGCGCGCGCCTTAAGCGTGCCTTGAGGCCTGTATATGGTGTCTGGTTTGCGACATTTAAACCCTCGCGAGGGTGAGGCAGACGTCGGCCGGGAGCCCCCCTCCGTCAGCCTAGCTAATCACTAAACAAGATATTTCTATCACAACTTCTTTACCTGCACCGGCATGATGGCTTAAGTGCATTCCATCGCCGGGGGGAGACGGGCGATTGGAATCCGGCGCGCGCGCCATCCCATGCCATATCTCGATCCGTCGCTTTTCCCTCGCGACATCTCTATCCGTTTCAGGACTATCCCATGGAAATCTTCACAGCTGCCGGTTTCACGGCATTTTTGCAGGTCATTGCAATCGACCTCGTTCTGGCGGGCGACAACGCCATCGTCATCGGCCTTGCCGCCGCCGGTCTGCCTGCTCATCTTCGCCGCAAGGCGATCCTGGTCGGCATCATCGCCGCCACGGTTCTGCGCATCGGCTTTGCCGCCGTCACCGTCCAGCTTCTTGCCATTGTCGGCCTGCAATTATTCGGCGGACTGCTGCTCGCCTGGGTGTGCTGGAAGATGTGGACGGAACTGCGTGACGCCGCAGGTTCCATCGAAGACGAGGTGACCGACGAAGAGGCCGACCTGACCAAGGGTCACAAGACCTTCTTCCAGGCAGCGACCCAGATCGTCATCGCCGACGTCTCCATGTCGCTGGACAACGTCCTTGCCGTCGCCGGCGCTGCGCAGGAACACGTGACGGTGCTGATCATCGGCCTCGTCGTGTCGATCGCGCTGATGGGCCTCGCCGCCAACTTCGTCGCCAAGCTCCTGCACCGCTATCGCTGGATTTCCTACCTCGGCCTCATGGTCATCATCTATGTGGCGCTCAACATGCTCTACCACGGCACGCTCGAGGTTCTGCCCTATATCCAGGCCTATCTCGGCTGACACCGCCAGTAGAAACGCTTTTGCACAAGGCCCGGAAACGCCAGTTTCCGGGCCTTTTTCGTGACCTGCGACCGTCAAATCCCTCACCCGGTTTCGCCGTTGCAGAACAGGAAGAATCAATCGTCGCAATTGCTGCAACATCAGGAGAAGACAGGGAATCGTGAATTCTCGCTGGTGGTTTCTGACAGTTGAGGTCAGCCACGGGCAAGCCTAGGGAGCTAGTCAATAAGTCATAATAATAAAAAGAAAGGTAAAGCTGCCAATGGCTTATGACTGGAGCGGCGGTCGTACCCGCCGCCTTCGCAGGGTGAGGCTCGGTGTTGTCGCCAGCTCTCTTATCCTGCTGGCGCTTCTTGCGTCGCTCGTTCTTGGCTGAACGCGCCGCGCGCGCACTCCCACGCTGACCGGCGGCATGGCAAGGTTTTCAGGAACCGCCCTGCCGCCGCTCCTTTGAGGGAAAGTCCAGCGCTCAGGATTTCTTCACGTCCACGCAATGAACCGGCTTTTTCATCTCCGGGTCCGCCATCAGATCGTAAAGATCCGCCTCGTCACCCTTCGACCACCAGACATAAATACCGCCCTGATATTTGGCGCCCGAGGCCGAAATGACATTTGCGGCGACCGTCACGCCATCCTTCAGCCCCAGTCGCACGAGGCTGACCTCGCCCGCATTAAAATAGACGGCCTCCACCTTGTCGGCGGCGCATTGATAGACCGCCTCCACCTTTTCGACCGTCGTGTCCTTCGGAAGCGGAATCACCAGGTCTTCAGCCATGGCGCCGGTAGCGAGCGATACGGAAAAAGCTGCAAGAGATATCGCGGCAACGGTTTTATTCATGATGATCCTTTCCTGATGTCACCGGATCATAAGGTCATGCCAGCAAAGCCGAAATGGGGCCGCCGCCTCGCGCCTATCAAATTTTCGGGAAACCCGGCCTCGCAAACATGCGGCAGATCAACGCCGCACCGGACCATGCGGCACTTTCATTCCGTCCGGCAGGCCGGGGCAAAACCTATCGAAACAGCCAATAAACGACGCCAAGGATCACCGTCCACATCAGCAGCGATATGGCCAGCACCGTGAGATAGTTTCGAAATCGTCTGGTCATCCGCCCACATTGCCGGCGAGCCGTCATCAGACAGCCGTAACCGTTGAATTGCTGGATGCGGATCAAGCCGCAGGGTCAATTCGTTCTATCAAGAGATTGAATCTCAAGCCATTCGCAGTTTTTACCCGTCCTAAAACGTGGTTGCCCGTCTAGGGAGTTTCACCCCATCGAGAAACAGGTCCATCCGCGAACAGGTCCTGATCGCGGATGGGACGTCATATCCTCACATGCCGGCGACGGCAGCAAAGGGCCATGGGCGAGGAGGCGCAGGCAAAGACGATGCGGGACAGTCGATCGCAACCGAGACCACACGCGTTATCCGAATCTATCTCGGATAACGCGCCAATAGCGGAGCAGCGGTCATTGACCCGCCGCCTGCCTCAGCTCTTCAGGGCGGTGTTGCACAGGCTCCAGTAACCGCCGCCCTTCTGGATCCATTTCAGATCGCCGAGCGTGCCGTCACTCTTGTTCTTGTGGTAGGAGTCGACGCAGGTTTTCAGGCGGGCCTTGCCGGGCGTCTCGCTTGAATACTTCTTATCGACAGCACTCGGGAAAGCGACGCCCTTCGGGGCCTTTATCGTCGCTTTTGCGGGTTCTTTTTCGGTGGTGGCCGCGACCTGCTTGTCGTCGGCCGCATCCTCAGCGGCCGCCTCGCTGCCGCAGAACTTGGCGCGATAGTCGTTCCACTTGACGTCCTTGGCGGACCCGTCGGCTTTCGCCGCCTGATACTTCACGCTGCACTCCTTCATGGTGAGTGCGGCTGCGGGGGAGACGAACGCCGCCGATGCCAGCAGCGCAAAGGATGAGAGAATGACAACCCTGTTCAACATTGAAGACTCCCGTGTGCATGATTGCCGGCCGACTATCTGACCGGATTTTCCGCTTGTCAACGAGCAGTGCGGTAGAGACGGAAACTCAGATCGACGGGGCACGGCACTTGCTCACCGGACACACCATCTTCGTGGTGAAGCCGGCACCGCGCCGTCATCTTGAAGGCCCCGTCGCAGGAACCGGGCATCCCCAGCACCCAATCCCAAGAATCACGTGTTCGTGTGAGGTCAACCCTTCACCGGAACGAATTTCCTAAGTTTTCGTTAGCATACCGAACGAATAACGAGGATTTATCGATGTTGAGGATGCCGAAGACTATCTCCGCGCTCGCTCTTGGCGTCGCAATATCTGCCGCTTTTGTCGTGCCCGCCCATGCTTTGAGCCTCATACAGCCGGCCTATGAGACACAGCAACAGGCACAGACCTCAGACCAGCGAAGCTATCCCGCCTCAGCCTTTGCGGCAGGAAAAGGCGAAGACGCCACGCCCAACGGTTACGCCCTGTCGCAGGCCGAGATCAACCATGTAAAATGGTGTGCGACGCGTTACACATCCTACCATCCCACCGACAACAGCTATATGGCGGCTGGCGGCACACGGATGCAATGTCTCTCGCCCTATTGATTCGGCTGCGGCCCGGGCCGCGCCGTTTCCGACAAGATAAAATTTACCTTAAATTCTACCGGTTTGAACCTTTCTCCCATCTGGCCATTTGAACCGTGTGCCAACGGAGAAAACGCGATGTTGTGGAATCTGGAAAAGCTTGAGCAGGAACGAATTGACCTGATCGAGGTCATTACAGCCCTGCGTCGCGTGGAGCGTCTGTCGAAAACGGATCGCACCTCGATCTTTGAGGAAATCACGGCGCATATGGGAAGGCTGAGCGAACTGGATGCGGAGAAACTGCGAATCCAGTCAGCGCTCGATGCAGTCTGAACGCTCGCCCCGCCAACCGGCTTATCGCCTCGGCGTCCCCCAATGCGGCGTCTGCTGATCACTCGTCTTCCGGAATAAACCCGCCGATCTGGCGTTTCCAGAGCCGCGCAAACAGCCCGCCCTGCTCGACCAGTTCCTCCGGCCTGCCCTCTTCGATAATCCGGCCATGATCCAGCACGATGATCCGGTCCATTCGTGCAATGGTCGACAGGCGGTGCGCAATGGCAATCACCGTTTTGCCCTCCATCACCAGATTGAGCTTGTCCTGAATGGCGGCTTCGGACTCGCTATCAAGGGCGGAGGTGGCTTCGTCGAGGATCAGGATAGGCGCGTCTTTCAACAGCACGCGCGCAATGGCGACCCGCTGCCGCTGCCCGCCGGAAAGCTTGATGCCACGGTCTCCGACAAAAGCGAGATATCCTTTTCGCCCCTCACTATCGGCGAGATCGGCGATGAAGGCATCGGCCTTCGCCACTTTCGCCACCTGCTCCACCTCCTCCCGCGTCGCCTCTGGTCGCCCGTAGCGGATATTGTCGCCAACCGACCGGTGCAGCAACGCCACATCCTGGGCAATCACCCCGATATTGCGGCGCAGGCTCATCTGCGTGACCTCGCGAATATCCTGACCGTCGATGCAGATGGCGCCATCCTGAATGTCGTAAAACCGCAGGAGCAGATTGACCAGCGTCGTTTTTCCCGCGCCAGACAGGCCCACCAGCCCGACCCTCTCTCCCGCGCGGACCTTGAGCGACAGATCATCGATCACCGGTCTGCCGGACTTGTAAGCAAAGCGGATATGGTTGAAATCGATATCTCCACGCGCGACATTCAGCTCCGCCGCACCGGCCCTGTCGGTAATGGTCGGCGGCGTCGTCATCACAGGCATGGCATCCTTGATGGTGCCGATCGCCTGGAATATCTGCTGGCCCATCTGCAGGAAGGTGAATGTGTGCCCTGACAGCCGCTGCAATATATAGACCGCGCCGACGAATTCTCCGACCGTGATGACCCCCTTCACCAGACCGGAAAACCCCACCGACAGGATCGCCAGCCACAACGCCATGTTGAGCGCAACCACGACCAGCTCAGACGCGCGGTAGACACGCTGCTCCCTGTGCTGCGTCTGCACCGCCTTGTTCAGAATGCGGCGGATTGCGCCCGCCTCGCTGTCTTCGGCAGCGAATTGCTTGATCATCTGCATGTTGCTGTAGAGATCGGTAATCGCGCCCGAGACAAGGCTCTTTTGTTTCGCCGACCGGCGTGACCGTTCCGTGAAGACGGGAGCCAGTTTGACGGCGAGAACCACATTCAGCACGATCCAGATGAACACCGGCAGCGCCAGCTGCCAGGACAAGGCGGCAAGAAGCGCAAGAGAGCCGATCATCTGCAGCAGAAAACGCGGTCCGATCTGGAATGCGTTGATGATCTGCTGCTGAACGGCTGACGAGACCTGCGAAAGACGCGAGGCGACCTGTCCGGCGTAGAGCTCATGGAAAAATGCCAGATCCTGCCGCTCCACGGCCTTGTGGCCCTGCCACTGGATGGCCACCGGCATGGCGATGCCGAGCGTGTGCGAATTGAGCGTATTGAGAAGAAACGAAGCCACCGGCATGGCGGGAAAGATCAACAACCCAAGGACGGTAAGCAGCGGCCATTCATCGCGCAGAAAAGCCTCCGCCCCCTGCGCCGTCACGCCATCAACGATAACGGACAATCCCCAGATGATCGACAGGTTGATGGCTTCCACCGCCATGGACGACAGGGCAAGAGCAATGAGGACGCCGCGAAACATCTCAATGAAATGCAACAGCACCGCGACGGGGCCTTTCGACGGCAGCGGCCGGAAGGGAATGTCGAGCGGCCGTATCAGCGTCTCGAAAGGGCGAAAAATCGTATCTGAAATCGACATGGGCCTCTCGGATCGCGGTTTGGCATCGACGGGGAGGAATCAGCTACGCGTCCGGCATGGAACCATGACCGGCCCTTGACCTCAATTGTAAAGAATAGCTGGTGCGCGCCCTGAACATGGCGTGAAATGAAACGTTCGCACGATCATGCCGATCATCGGCAAGTCGAAGCAGCGAAAATGATTGCGGGTGAACATGCCTGCAATGGAGAGCAGACAAGGCAAAACGGCGCAAAATCAACGTTTAACGGTTGTCTTCGATTTTCAAGGGCGAACACAGCGCCTTTTTTTTAGTGTTTCAACCTTAACTGGGCATCAGAAGGTAATGTCCGACACCCCAGACCTCCCCACCCTGATGCCCGAACAGCCCGGCGGTTGCGAGGAAGAAAAGTCGCCAGCGGCGTTCCCACAGTCGCGCGTCGTTTCCGTAAACGCGCTTCAGGATCGGCCGGACACGGTCAATCTCCCGGTCAAAATTCGCCAGCCAATCAAGAGCTGTCCGTCGATAATGTAGACCGGACCATCGCCAGTCCTGTTCTACAGTGAAAATCTTCCCAAAACGATGGGGAAGATCGAAGGCAGGCATGATACCGCCGGTGAAGAAGTGCCGGGCGATCCAGTCTGCCGGATTATTGTGGTCAAAACGGTAGGATCGGTCACGGTGGTTGAAGACGTGCAGGAAGAACCTGCCTTCCGGCTGCAGCCAGGAACGAACCCGCTCGAATAACATCTGCCAGTTCGACATGTGCTCGAACATCTCCACCGACACGACTCGATCGAAACGATTGCCTGTCGTGAAATCATTCATGTCGGCGGTTACCACCGAAAGGTTGGAGAAGCCGCGCTCCCGGACGCAGCCGATTATGTAGTCACGCTGCGATGCTGAGTTCGAAACGGATGTGATCCGCGCATTGGGAAATCGGCCCGCCATATACAGGGAAAGCGAACCCCAACCGCAGCCGAGTTCCAGAATATCCATGCCATCACGCAGCCCGGCATGGGCCACTGTCTCGGAAAGCGCCACGGTCTCGGCTTCATCCAGCGTCGTCGTGGCGTCGGGATAATAACAGCAGGAATATTTGCGCTGCGCTCCGAGAACCAGCGAGAAAAACTCCGCTGGGACTTCGTAATGTTGTCTGTTCGCCTCGTCGGTGTGGCTGGCGATGGGAAACGTCGCCATATCCTTCGCAAAGGCCAATTCGGCATCATCGGGAATATTTGAAAGCCGCCGTTTCGTTCGCACGCAGAGCATATCTATACCGGCCAGTGTGACCGCGTCAGTGAGCGGTGCGCGTTCTGCGGCATTGATGGCGAAGGCGAGCATATTCATGGCGTTTCCTCGTTCTTGCGCGGCCCCGGAAAGAAGGCGTTGACGCGGCGTTGCAGGACGCGGAACCTCTCTCCGCGCGATTTCAACATGTGCTCTTCAAGCGGCGGAATGCCGGAGACGTGGACGAGCAGCCAGTACATCATGATGGGTGCAGCAAGCGACGCCCAGGACAAGACCTGCTCCTGAACGGCGAGCAGCGGGAAACTGCACCAGAAAAGCCATTCGAAGAAATAATTGGGATGGCGGGAATAACGCCAAAGGCCGGTTTCACAGACGCCGGTTTTTGCTTCCGGCGTTTTCCTGAATTTTGAAAGCTGGGCATCCGAGAGCGCTTCACCAGCCAGTGCGGCAAAAGCGACCGCCGTGGCGAAAACATCGATGAGACGCGGAAAACCCTGGCCGTTGCCGGCAGCGAGATAAACCGCAAGAACGAGCACGAAAGCGGCAATGGCCTGTATCTGGAGGAAGATGAAAAGTCTGAGAGGGGCTGCGCTGCCCCATTGCTTGATGAGCTTTGCATAACGGGGATCTTCTCCGCCGCCCTGCGTGCGCATGCCTATATGCCCGGCAAGTCGCAACGACCAGACGACGACAAGAGAAAATACGACCGCGCGCCGCCAGCCGTCTCCTTCCGCGAATAAAACTGCCGAAACTCCGCCAAACCCGACACTCGCCGACCAGACGGTGTCGATCCAGCCGCTCGAACCGGTTGCTCTCTGCAGCGCCCACGCGCCTGCCATCAGAAGCGACATGAGAATGGCAAGCGTCAGGATCACAGACAACATCACTATTTCGCTCGCGGTTTGAACAGATGGAGACCGGGTTTCGTGATGGCAAATACGACCGAACCGGCAAAAGAGTTTCAGGTTTCGGAAAAGATTCCAAAAAAACACCAGCCGCTGAAACTTATCCGCCCCCTCCCTCGTATCTGCGCTGTCCCAAGGCAAATTTCTGTAATGCGATGGCGAGGATAGATGACCGACACGGAAACGAGACAAAAAGATAGCCGGCACCGCATCGCAATTGTGGGAACAGGAATTTCCGGCCTGTCGGCAGCGTGGCTTTTGTCGAAACGGCACGATGTCACGGTCTTTGAGGCGGCTGATCGCGTCGGCGGCCACAGCAACACGGTGACATTCGATACGGATAAAGGACCGGCTCATGTCGATACCGGGTTCATTGTCTATAACGAGTGGACCTATCCCAATCTCACCGCGCTTTTTCGAACGCTTGACGTACCGACCGCAGCGTCGAACATGTCTTTTGCCGTTTCCCTCGACAATGGCGACTTTGAATATTCCGGTGGAACCGGTCTTGGCCTGCTGGCACAGAAGAGAAATGTGCTCAGACCACGTTTCTGGGCGATGGTTGCGGACCTCCTTCGGTTTTACCGCAATGCCCCTCGCGACCTGCATTTGATGGGCAATATATCGCTCGACGAATATCTCACGCACAACCGGTACGGATCGGCGTTCCGCGACGATCATCTTTACCCCATGGCGGCAGCCATATGGTCCACGCCGGCCATGGAGGTCGGCCGTTACCCGGCTGCGCATTTTATCAAATTCTGCCGCAATCACGGCCTGCTGTTGCTGCGCGATCGACCGGTCTGGCGCACCGTTGTCGGTGGCTCGCGCGAATATGTAAAACGCATCACGGCGCCATTTGCGGATCGAATTCGCCTCTCGACACCGGTGACACGCATTCGCCGCCTTCCGCGCGGCGTCGAACTCACCACCGCGGACGGGAAAACTGCCCGCTTCGATGACGTGGTGATGGCAACCCATGCAGATCAGGCGCTGGATATGCTCACGGACGCCTCGCCCGCTGAACAGCGCATCCTCGGCGCCTTTGGCTATACGAAAAACCGCGCCGTGCTTCACACCGACAGCAGTTTCATGCCCCGTCGCCGCGCTGCCTGGTCAAGCTGGAACTATGTTGCCGATACGCGCATTAAGGCGGGCCAACCAAGCATCACATACTGGATGAACAGGCTTCAGCCGCTGGGAGAAACCCCGGACACTT
Source organism: Agrobacterium sp. (assembly GCF_059499945.1). Taxonomy (NCBI): domain Bacteria; kingdom Pseudomonadati; phylum Pseudomonadota; class Alphaproteobacteria; order Hyphomicrobiales; family Rhizobiaceae; genus Agrobacterium; species Agrobacterium sp. Next base: position 9,227 of record NZ_JCABZP010000017.1, read on the forward strand.
TCGTAACGCTGAACCCGGTCCGGGAACCGGATCAAGGAAAGATCATCGCCGAGGAAACCTATCACCATCCCGTTTTCGACGCCGGCACAGAGCAGATGCGTCAGGAGCTTTGGGCTTTGCAGGGCCTGCGAAACACCTGGTTCTGCGGCGCTTATTTCGGATCGGGTTTTCACGAGGACGGACTTCAGGCCGGGCTTGCGGTTGCCGAAGATCTAGGCGGGGTGACACGGCCATGGAAGGTTGCCGACGATAGCGGCCGGATCATTCGCCTGGATTTGAAAACCATTGCGACGGACACGAAACTCATGGAGGCGACAGCATGACGCCTCCCTTCACGTCAGCGCTTTTTCCGGGCAATGTGACCCATGCGCGCTTCAAGCCGAAAATCCACAAACTGGCCTACCGGATTTATTCGCTGCTTCTCGATCTCGATGAACTTGAGACGCTCGACCGGAAATTGCGGTTTTTTTCCGTGGACCGGTTCAACCTCTTCTCTTTTCATCGCAGGGACCGTGGCGACGGCAGCGCGATTGGCCTGCGCCGGCAGATAGAGACAGCGATGACGGCGGCGGGTATCGCCGTGGATGGAGGGCCTATTCGCCTTCTCACCATGCCGCGCCTGCTCGGCTGGGCTTTCAACCCTCTGAGCGTGTTCTTCTGCTATGGGCGCGACACGTCGCTGAAAGCCATCCTCTGGGAGGTGGATAACACCTTCGGGCAACGGCATTCCTATCTGATCCCGGTGGAGGCCGGCAAAGAGACCGAGATCGTCCAGCGATGCGACAAGGCTTTCTATGTCTCGCCCTTCATGGACATGGACCTACGTTATGTTTTCCGCGTCATTCCGCCAGGTGACAGGTTGAAGATCGTCATCGAAACTTTCGACGATGACGGCGTGGTCCTGACGGCCCGTCATCTTGCCCGGCGCGTCGAGCTGACCGATCGCGCTCTGCTCAAAGCCTTCGTCACCATCCCGTTCCTGACGCTCAAGGTCGTTCTCGGCATTCACTGGGAAGCCCTTAAAATCTGGCTGAAAGGCGTGCGGCTCAAAAAACGTCCGCCGCCGCCCGCCGAACCCGTCTCATTCGTTCATCCATCATCGTCGCAAATCGAGGCCAGAATTCATGACCCCGTTTGAAAATCTCTCTGAATTATCGACGCAGGGCACTCGCCTCAACGGTCGTGCCGGCATGGGCACATGGCTCATCAGCCGGCTGCTGAACAATATCGAGCGCGGCCGACTGCGCGTAACCCTTCCTGGCGGTGGAAACATCGAAAAATCGGGCGATTCGGAAGGTAGCGAAGCCATTCTCGTGCTGCATAACTGGCGGGCCATCCGCAGGCTGCTCGTCAACGGCGATATCGGCTTTGCGGAAGGTTTCATCGAAAATGACTGGTCTACGCCTGACCTGACAGCGCTCATCCGTTTCGCCGCTCAAAATCGCGAGGCATTTGCAAGGTCGATGCGCGGCAGCCTGCCCATGCGTCTCATCAACCGGCTTGCACACGGGCTGAATGCCAACACCAGACGCGGCAGCCGCCGCAATATCGAGGCGCATTACGATCTTGGCAACGAGTTCTACCGGCAGTGGCTCGATCCCACGATGCTCTATTCCTCGGCGATTTTCGACGAAACCACCACCAGCCTTGAGGCCGCGCAACGCAAGAAACTCGAGCGCATTGCGGAGAAGCTACAGCTGACCGGAAATAACAACGTACTCGAAATCGGCTGCGGCTGGGGTGCACTCGCCATCCATCTCGCCACGCAGCACAATACAAACGTGACCGGCATCACCCTTTCCCCCTCCCAGTTGCGCTGGGCAGAAAATGCGGCGGAGAAAGAAAACAACGCGGGCCGGATCGATCTCAGGCTGCAGGATTACCGCGACGTGCAGGGTCAATTCGACAATATCGTCTCGGTGGAAATGTTTGAAGCTGTCGGCGAAGCCTATTGGCCAAGCTATTTCGAAACGCTGAAACGCTGCCTGAAACCCGGCGGCCGTGCGGTGCTGCAAATTATCTCCATTGAAGAAAGCCGCTTTGACACCTATCGGCGCAAGGCCGATTTCATTCAGAAATACATCTTCCCGGGCGGTTTTCTGCCCTCCGATTCAGCGCTTGAAAAAGCCATGGGACAAACCGGCCTGAAACTCACGGAGACGGAGCTTTTCGGCCAGTCCTATGCGCTCACACTGTCGGAATGGCGCCAGCGTTTTCACGCCCGATGGCAAACGATTTCCCTGCTTGGCTTCGATGAGCGCTTCCGGCGGCTGTGGGACTATTACCTCTGCTACTGCGAAGCGGGTTTTGCCGAGGGAACCATAAATGTCGGCCTATACACGATAGAACACGGATGAGGCGGGGCGAACAAGCGGAGAAAGACAATGAAAATCAGCAGATTGGCAATTGTACCCGCCCTCTTCCCGACGCTGGCGGGCCTCGGTGCGGCAGCAGGCGAGATTGACGGAAACTGGGCGCGCGGCGACGGCAAGGCGAAAGTGCTGATCGCGCCCTGCGGCGAGAAAATATGCGCCACGAATACATGGATCAAACCTGGCACCGCAAAAGAAAAGACCGGTGATCGCCTGATCATGGACATCAAGCAGAGCGAGGCGGGCAGCTATTCCGGCACCGCCTTCGACCCGCAACGGGAAAAATCCTACAAGATAACGGTGACGGTCGCGGGCAATAACATGACCACGAAAGGCTGCATCGTCGCCGGCCTGCTGTGCAAGGGCATAAGCTGGACCAGGATCGACTAGCGCATACTCAAATCGCTTCTCTTTATTCTCGTCATCCCGAAAAAAACGTCGCCTGATCAAAGGCAAAGGAAACACCGATGAAGACATACCTTGCCGCTTATTCCTTCACCCTCATCGCATTTCTGGTGATCGATTTCATCTGGCTGAGCACCATGGCGTCGCGTCTTTACCGGCCAGCCATCGGCGATCTTCTGGCGGAAAATTTCCGCCTTGCTCCGGCAATCGTCTTTTATCTCATCTACGCCGCCGGCCTCACTTTTCTCGCCGTTCGTCCGGCTCTGATTTCGGGCGAATGGACCACGGCTCTGCTTTATGGCGCAGCGGTGGGCTTCATGGCCTATGCCACCTATGATCTGACCAATCAGGCCACACTGAAGAACTGGTCCACCACCCTGACTGTTGCCGATCTACTGTGGGGAACCTTCGTCTCGGCGGCAGCGGCCATCATCGGTTATCTCGTCACGGTCCGCCTCATCGGCCCGCTTGAAAACTCGGCGGGTCTGTCATGACACTTGTCATAACCTGCGGCTTGCGCCCGACGCTCAAAGGGAGTCCATGTAGCGAACGCCCCAAGCATCTCTTGTCTTCTTCCGAAAGACGACCCTATAAAGGAAGGACAGCAAGGAAGGTTCGAATGCAGGGCAAAGAGATCGCAACGCTTATCAACCGCGTCGGCATGGGTGATCGTTCAGCATTCGTCTCGCTTTACCAGGCAACAAGCCCGAAGCTTTTTGCGATCTGCCTAAAAATCCTGCGGGACAAAATGGAAGCCGAAGAGGCGCTGCAGGAAATCTATATCAAGGTCTGGCAGCGCGCCCGAACATTTGCCGTAAGCGCCGGCAAACCGGCGACATGGCTTGCCACCATCGCCCGCAACCACGCGATAGACACCATCCGTGCGCGTAAACCCGCAAGCGATGACATTGACGAGGCCTATGATCTCGTTGATGAGAGCATCCGCGATCCCGAGCAGCAGGTCGTTCTGGTGGATGAAGGCCGCAGGATCGATGACTGCATGCGGGAACTTGAGACTGTGCACGCACAGGCGGTACGTCGTGCCTATGTCGAAGGTTTGAGTTATCTTGAACTCGCCGACGAATTGCGCGTGCCTCTGAACACGGTCAGAACCTGGCTCCGGCGCAGTCTTCTCAAACTCAGAGAGTGCATGCAGCGATGACAACGGGCGACCAGAGTGGCGGAATGCACACGCGCGACGAAATCCTCGCCGGCGAATATGTGCTGGGCGTTCTGCCGCTCGAAAAGCGCCGCGAGGTGGAAAGGCGCATCCAGGACGAGGAAGCCTTCGCGCAACTCGTGCAGCGCTGGGAAACGGAGTTTTCCGACTTCAACGCCGAGTATCAGGAACAGACACCGAGCCCGACTGTCCTTGCCCGCATCGAAGAGCGCCTGTTTGGCAGCAGGGCTGTCAATACCAATGGCAGTCTCTGGAACTCCGCGCCTTTCTGGCGCTGGATATCAGTCGCCACCAGCGCAACCGCCGTCGCTGCCGTCGTCTATGCTGCGTTCCCCGACCAACGGCCGGATACCACCCCGCTTGTGGCCGAGCTTGCGACAACCGACAGTCAGGTCAATCTCCTCGCGTCCTACGATGCGGAATCGGGCCGGATGCGTATCGTACCGGTCGCAACCGGCAAGACGGACGAAAAATCATTGGAATTGTGGCTCGTCATGGATGGCGGCAAGACCCGCTCGCTTGGCGTTTTCCAGCCGGGCACGAACGGCGACCTCATCATTCCCGCCGACATGCGCGGCACCATAACGGATGGCACGACCTTCGCAATCAGCGTGGAACCCTTCGGAGGCTCTCCGACCGGTCAGGCAACCGGCCCAGTCATCGCTGTCGGCACCGCGCGGCATCTGTGAGGTTTCAAACCGGTTTTAGCATCGCCTGAGCGAAGCTTCTGCGCGGCTCTCATTACTGGCGCTGGTGAGAGCGGAAAATCAATCCTTACCGCTTCTCATGCCATGTCATAGTAAAACGCGTTCCCTGCCTCAGCTCGGGATGTGTATGGGTCTGCTCGACACGTGCACCGATATTCTGCGCCATCGCCATGATCAGCTTGGTACCGAGGCCTGTGCCACGCGGAGTCGAATCCGACGACACGCCGACGCCGTCATCTTCCACCAGCAGAACAAACTGCCCACTATCCTCGGAGAGTTTGACGCGAACCGTACCGGTCTGGTCAGGATAGGCATATTTCAGCGCATTGGTCAGAAGCTCGGTAATGATGACACCAAGCGCCACGGCATGATCAGCCTTGAGATCGATTTCGCAAAGCGAAGTCTCGACCGTGACGGAAGAAGAGCCGGGCACCGCCTGGAACAGGTCGCCGATGATAGAGGTCAGATAGGAACTCAGGGAGACCAATCCGACATTGGCGGTATTATAGAGGCTACGGTGCACGCCGGCGATGGCCGAAATCCTGCTTTGCGTTTCCAATAACGCGGTTTCCGCTTCCTGCGATTTCAGGGTGTTTATTTGCAGACGGATCATCGCCGACACCAGCGACAGGCTGTTCGCGACACGATGGTTCATCTCCTTCACCATCATTTCCGCGTGCTCTTTGGCCTTTACCAGCAAACGATCGGCCTCTTCCTTCGTTTGGCGCAGGCGATGGTTTTCCAATGCCTGCTCGATGGCTGTAAGCAGAAGCGGAAAGAAGTCGTCCCCGACATTCTTGATGACGTAGTCGGCAGCACCCGCCTTGAGCGCATCTATGGCGATTTGGGCCTCGTTGGACCCCGTCACATAGAGAACTGGCGCCCTTGCCGGTATCGTCTGGATCGCGGCAAGAAATTCCATGCCCGTCGCGGTCTGGAAATAGTGATCGAGAACGACAACATCGAACTGCCCGTTTCGAAAAAGCTCGAGGCCGGAAGCTACGGAGGTGGCATGAACCACCTCCATACCGTGACGACCGAGAACGCGGCTGGAAAGCCGCGCCAGAGCCGGGTCGTCATCGACATACAAAACGCGCAAAGCCATCATGCCTTCAAGGTATCTGAATTACGGAAAAGAACAGGCCGAGATTTTTGATGGCATTGGCAAAGCCCTCATAATCGACCGGCTTGGTTATATAAACATTCGCGCCAAGATCATAGCATTTCTGAATTTCAGTCTCGTCGTCGGTCGTTGTCAAAACCACCACGGGCAAACGGCGTGTATATTCATTGCTCTTGATCTGCTCGAGAATATTGATGCCCGACATGTCGGGGAGATTGAGATCGAGCAAGACGAGAAGATAACGGTCCTTGCTGACAAGCCCATCCCGACTTTCGCCTAATATAAAGTCCAGTGCCTTGGCGCCGAGCGTAAAAGGCACGATCTCGTTGTTCACGCCGGCGCGCCGCACGTTTTTCTCGATCAGCCGAGCATGGCCTTCGTCGTCTTCGATCATCACGATCGTTACTTCCTGACCGGTCGCTTTCATTTGTCGCTTTCCTTCGTCACGCGTCTGAGGTCACTCGGCATCAGCAGGATAAACGTGCTGCCTTCGCCAAGTTTAGACTCGACTTTAATGTCACCCCCTAAATTTCTGATTAGCGAACGAACATGCGCAAGACCAATGCCCTCTCCCGGCTGATCCTGATTGCCCGCCCGCCGAAAGAGCTCAAAAACCCGTTCGAGGTCCTGTTCGCCAATACCGCGCCCGTTGTCGGCGACTTCGATACAAATAGCTCCACGTCCAGCCGGATAGGCCCGGGCCGTCAGTCTCAGCGGGCGGCCAGGCATCTGGTATTTCACCGCGTTATCGAAGAGATTTCCGAGTATCTGATCGAGAGATATCCGGTCGGTCACGATCGTCAGCTTCGGCGTGTCGACTTCGATCTCGCCGCCATTGGCGTTGATCTGGTGGCGTACCGTCTCAGACAGTGACGAGAGCAACGTTTCTATGTCGACTTTCTCCGGCTGCAGCTTTCGCTGGCCGTCGCGGGATATTTTCAGGATAGCGTTGATCAGCTGATCCATTTTGCGGGTGGACGAGCGGATGAAGCCGATAGCCTCTGGAATATCCTCTTCAACCGCCAGCCGCGCCTCACGAATAACGTCCTCCGGGAGAGACTTGCCATCTGCGAGAACATAACTCGTTACCGGCTTCAGCGAAGTATCGAATTCGGATAGGAAGCCCATGATATTGACGAGCGGCGCGCGCAGGTCATGCGTCACGATATATGCGAAGCGCTGAATTTCCTGATTGGCGCGGCGAAGATCCCGCGTTCTTTCCTCGACACGTTCTTCAAGATGACGATTGAGTTCATCGACATCCTCCCGCGACCTGTTCAGGGCACGGATATAGGTGAAGACAAGGAAGATCGAACCACCGACCACAATGAGGATAGCGAGCGCACCGCCGACCGTTACCCAGCGCAGCTTATTGGCAGCCCCGAGTTGATCCGCAACGATGATGCGCAGGCGATCATCTGTGTCCGATTGCAGGTCCGACAGAATACTCCTGATCTCGTTCATGAAGCGTTTGCCGTCATTATTACGGACGACCTCAACCGCCTCCGTTATTCGGCCCGAACGCTGCAAATCGATGGTCTCACGGGTTTCAGCCAGCTTCGCGTCGATTGTCTGCCTCAAACCCGAAAGAGACTGCTTGTATTGCTCGTCTTCCGTCAGAAGATCGAAAAGTCTTGACTGGCGTTGGGGCAAGCCACGCAGGGCTTCTTCATAAGGCACGAGATAATCGCGATTATTGGTCAGCAGATATCCCCGCTGGCCGGTTTCGATGTCCTGCATCGTCGTCAGCACATCCAAAACAGCGGCACGAAAACGTCGGAGTTCCGCTGTTTCCTGGGAATAGCGGTTATTCACCTGCACCAGCCACAGCGACATGGAGACCATGCCAATCAAAATCGCAACACCCACGGCAAGCATCAAAAGGCTTCGTTGGGCAAACGGTGAAAAACCAATCACAGAAATACATTCCCGGTAGGCACGAATTAAAGTTGCAAACTAGAATACGACGACATCAGAGGCGACTGTTTTCTTTTTATTTATGGAAGGAACCAGTTTGGGACTTAGGGGTTTTGCAATGTTGATTGGCAGTGCCCGACTGAGCCGAACTGACGAGAATGCGATAACGATGAGCTATAATTTCCAGGGAAAACAAATCCTCGTATTGGAGGACGACGCGCTTCTGGCGATGGATATGGAGGATTTTCTTTCCGATCTGGGGGTCAACGTCGTCGGGCCCGTTTCGCACATTGGCGCGGCCTTGGAAAAAATAAACGCCACTGATCTGGACGGCGCAGTCATTGACCTCAATCTGAGAGGCGAATTGTCCTTCCCGGTCATCGAGGAGCTCAAGGCGGCAAATATCCCTTTCGTCATATGCAGCGGATATGCGGAAATACCCGGAGTGCGTGCGCAGCTGGACGGGCTTACCGTCGTCTCCAAACCCTGCGATTTCGACAATCTCTCGCATGTTCTGGCAAATGAGTTTTTACTGACCAACTAGGGCGGGGCTAATCTCGGTCCGGTGCCCCAAGCCGCTTCTTTTCATGTGGCGACTTAGTCCAGGGGAAAGATGACCTGATATTGCAGGCCATCGCGGTCGTAGCGAATTTCACTTTCCGCTTGCAATTCGTATTGCGCGCCCCTTGTTACAAGGGTGGTTCCAAAGCCCGTGTCTTCCGGCATTGAGACCGGCGGGCCTCCGCTTTCCCGCCACCGCAGATTGATACGGTCGCGTCCGTCTCCGTCACGAAGCTTTTTCCAGACAACGTCAACCTTTCCGTTCGCACCGGAAAGGGAACCGTATTTCTGCGCGTTAGTCACCAGCTCGTGCAGGATCATTCCCAGCGCCAGAGCGGATTTTGGCGATACATGAACGCCATCCGGACCGTCGAGTTCGACCCTGCTCGTGAAGGTATTATGCGGCTCGATCGCGCGCTTCACGACATCTCTCAAATCCGTCTCACCCCAATTGCTCTGAAAAAGCAGGGCGTGGCTTTCGGCCAGAGCGCTTACGCGGGCCACCAGCCGTTCCTGATAATCCTCGATCGAGGTGCTGCCTTTCGCCGTTCTGCGGATGATCGATATGACCATCGCCATCGTATTCTTGACACGATGGCTTAGCTCGCGGACGAGCAGCTCCTTGTGCAGCTCCGCCCGTTTTCGCTCCTGTTTCTCCCGAGCTTCCGCCAGGGCGCGCTCCACAGCGGATGGCAGTCTCACAAGCCGTTGCTTGAGGACGTAGTCCGTCGCGCCGCGCCGGAATGCATCGATGGCCGCATCCTCACCTAAAACACCGGACACGAAAATGAACGGCGTATCGGGTCTTGTCGCCATAACGACATCGAGCGCCGACATGCCATCGAAGTCCGGCAAAGAGAAATCCGCGAGAATGATATCGAACTGCTGTTTTTCCAACGCCTCGATGAACGATGCCTTGCCAACGGCCCTCGTTACCGCAGGCGGCGTCGAAAGACGTGAAAGCTGTTCTTCGATCAGTTCGGCATCCACCGAACTGTCTTCGAGGAGAAGAAGTCTGCTTGCCTCCATTCGCGACACAGTCTCATCCGCCATTGCGATGTGCACCCGGCGGCGGTTCGTTCAGGAGAGCCCAGAAGACGCCAAGATCCTGTATAGCCTTGAAGAACTGGTTGAATTCCACAGGCTTGACGACAAATGCGTTCACGCCGAGTTCGTAGCTCCTGACGAGATCCTGTTCTTCTCGCGACGACGTCAGCATGACGACTGGAATATGCCGCAAGTGATCGCTGCCCTTGACCGTCTGCAAAACCTCAAGCCCGTCCACTTTCGGGAGTTTGAGATCAAGAAGAACCACGGCCGGATCACCGCCCGGGCGGTTATGATAGCTACCGGTTACATTCAGATAGTCGAGTGCTTCCGTACCGTCGCGTGCCACCACCACCTCATTCGCCAGCTGGCATTTCTCAAGAGCGGTCAGCGTTAGTTCCAGATCGCGTGGATTATCTTCCACCAGCAGAATGGGTCTGAGTTCAGGCAATTTTTTCCTCTTCAACTTTCGTAACCGGCAATGTGAAGAAGAACGTGGCTCCCTCACCGACAGTTCCCTCGGCACCGACCAAACCGTGATGGCGTTCGACAATTCGTCGGACCAGCGCAAGTCCAATGCCCGTTCCCTCGAAATCCTCTACCCGCTGCAATCTCTGGAACACACCAAAAAGCTTGCTGTAATAGGCCATATCGAAGCCAACACCATTATCTTCGACCGAGTAAGTGACGTCGTCCTCGGTTTCGACCGCAGAAATAGTGATGATCGAGACCGGCTCCCGGGACGAATATTTGATGGCATTTTCGATGAGATTGTACCAGACCTGCCGCAGCAGGGTCGCATCCCCGAATATCACCGGCAACTCGCCGATGCGCCACTCGATCTCGCGATCGGCAACGGCGTGCCCGAGAGAGCGACGAACTTCGCTCACCACCTTCTGCATATCCACCGGTTTCAGGGACAGTTGCGTGCGACCAAGCTGTGAGAAATTCAGGAGATCATCCACCAGCCTGCCGGCGCCCAGCGCCGCCTCTGATATCATCTGCAGATAATGCGAGGATTTCTCGTCCAGGGCATTGCTGCGCTCCCGCAACAACTGCGCAAACCCGACGATATGACGGAACGGGGCACGCAGGTCGTGCGAAACGGAATAGGAAAAGGCCTCCAACTCTTTATTGGTCCGCTGCAATTCCCGCGTCAGATCTGCCATCTCCTCGGCCTTGCGCAGGACAATGCCGATGATCGCACTGCGAAGCTCCCTCGCTGCCGCAAGCTCGGGCTCCGACCAGGGAGATGACGTGTTGCGCAATTGCTCCTTCCAGATTTCAAAAGACTTGCGGGGATGAATGCGCCCGCTCTCCTGCACCGTCTTGTGCGGATCACCGCCCCAGCGTACCGTTTTTATGACTTCCGGCCGAAACCAGATAAGCCAGCTGCCGTGCAACTCCGAAACCCGCATCGCAATAATTCCGCTTGCGGTGGCGGCATAGGCCTCAGCGGCGGCGTAATCGCCGGATAGGTTGTCGGTTGCAAAAACATCGGCAACGTCCTGCTCACCGAGCCATAGGACAAGCTCTTCAACCTGCTGCCGTGACGGCGTCCTGCCGACCAGCTCATAGTCGTCGCCGAGAACGAGTGCCGCGCCGTCCGCTCCCACCTGTTTCAGCAGGTCGTTTTTTTCATCGTCACCCGCAAGCAGTCCATCAACCCATTTTTCGGCAGCAGCCATCCCCTTCAGCAGGCGCGCCTGAATGTGGCCAAGCTCCACCCGGCGGGATGCATCCTGGGAACTCTGCTCCATGGCGATCCGCATCGACAGGAGCTGCGCGGCAAAATCGCAGGCTTCACGGACGGCAAGGGATACCGAATGGGGTGTAGCGTGGTGGCAGGCAATCAAGCCCCAGAGAGCGCCATTGACGATGATCGACACCGACATCGAAGCGGCCGTACCCATATTGCGCATATATTCGAGATGAACCGGCGACACACTGCGAAGCTGAGAAAAGCTCATATCGAGCACTGCTCCCGTTTCCGCATTCACCGGCGGCCTGATCGGGACGGGCTTATAATCGACATCGGGAATCATTCGCAGGCGATTGATGGTGTAGAGCTGCCGCGCCTGCGGCGGGATATCGCCCGCCGGAAAGCGAAGTCCGAGATAAGACGGCAAAGTCCCGCTTCCGGCTTCCGCCACGACATGACCGCTCCAGTCCAGTCCGAAGTCATAGATCAGCGTACGATCATAACCGCTGATCAAAGACACCAATTGCGCCGTCCGAAAAAGCGCATCCTCCAGCGACGGCGCGCTGTTCAGATATTGCGCCAGATTCGTAAGTTCGCCCATCAGCTTTTCAGCCGACTCGCCCTCTCTTGCCTTTTCGACCTCGAGAATAACCAAAGTCCCGGATCGATGCGCCGAAACAACGAGTTTCTTTTCAGCCCATGCATATCGGAAATTGCTCTCTTCGCCGGAATACCAGACGGAAAGTTCAGAGATGAACGGCAAGATTGTTTCGGTGACGACGGCACCGATTGGTAGGGCCGCATCAATATAATCGGCAAGATTATCGCTCGCCTGCACAACGGAGAGTTCCCGCGCGGACAGAACCAAAAGGGCTCCATGTTCCTGAATAGCACCGGGAATGTGGATGGGCTCTGCGCCGCAACTATCCAGTTTCGGCGTATTTGAACTCATAACTTTCTCCAGCCGCTCTTTTTGCGAGAACGTTCGACCTGCTCAAAAGATGCGGCCAACCTATTGATTATTGCGGGGATGTAAACGCTCGTTTTCGCAAAATTGCCGAATGATTTCCACCGGATTTCCGGTTACGCAAACGTAGGACGTTCACGCGGCCATAGATTGAAACAATCACGCGATAAGAAATCCGGGCGCTGGCGCAGCAAAATCGGCGCTTGTTGGACGTCAATGATCTTTTTGGAAAAGTCACTGGAGCGGGTAGCGGGAATCGAACCCGCGTATTCAGCTTGGAAGGCTGCTGCTCTACCATTGAGCTATACCCGCGGTGGTGATTTCGATCCGTGCAGAATGGTGGAGGGAGTTGGATTTGAACCAACGTAGGCGTAGCCAACGGATTTACAGTCCGTCCCCTTTAACCACTCGGGCATCCCTCCAGCTTTCTGCTAGGATCGAGCAACCAAGCTCTTCAGATTTCGCTGCGGCGAAGCGCCGTTGCGTCGTCTGTGGCGCGTATATGACGGCCTCGTTCGTTTCTGTCAACACGCCCTTTCACGAATTTTCGGGAAAAAATTCAAACCTGTTTGCAGCCCTGTGGATTATCGCGGGGGCTGGTGCGCGCCTCTTTGCAGAGATATAAGGCGCCATGAGCAAAGACGATCCCAACAACAAATCCACCCGCGACACGCACTATGCCACCCTGCGCCGTGCCGTGCGCGACGCCAAACGCGAGCGGGGCGAAATTCCGACCCCGCAGCAGCCGAAGCGCCGGAACCGCGGTGCTGATGACTGGAAGCCGCCGCAGCTTGCGCCCGATCAGGTGCATCTTTACGGCCTGCATACCGTGCGCGCGGCGCTTGCCAATCCCGAACGGCAACTCATCAAGCTATCCGTCACCCAGAACGCCTTCGCGCGTCTGGATATCGGCGAGGCGGATGCCCAGCCCTTCCCGGTCGAGATGGTTTCGCCGCAGGACATCGACAAGGTTCTCGGCCCCGAGGCGATCCATCAGGGCGTGATGCTGGAAACCAGGCCCCTGCCGGTCAAGCGGCTCGGCGCGCTGAAGGACAGCCCGCTCATCCTCGTGCTCGATCAGGTCACCGATCCGCACAATGTCGGGGCCATCATGCGCTCGGCGGTCGCCTTCAACGCCGGCGCCGTCATCACCACCATGCGCCACAGCCCGACCGAGTCAGGCGTGCTGGCGAAATCGGCTTCCGGTGCACTGGAACTCATTCCCTATATCCAGATCACCAATCTGGCCGATGCGCTGGGCGAGCTGCACAAGCTCGGCTTCTTCTCCGTCGGTCTGGATTCGGAAGGCCCCGCCCCCATCGAACAGACCTTTAGCGGTGAAAAAATCGCACTGGTGCTGGGCGCCGAAGGCAAGGGCCTGCGCCAGAAGACGCGCGAAACCGTCTCGGCGCTTGCCCGTCTCGACATGCCGGGCGAGATCAAATCGCTCAATGTTTCGAATGCGGCGGCCATCGCCCTTTATGCAACGCAGCAATTTCTGGGCAAAGCGTCGTCCTGACGCTTGCCCTTCCTTGCGAAATCGCAAAGCGCAACGCATGCTGCGCCTTTGTCATTCGCATGGAGCAAATCTCAACATGACCAACCCGACCATCAAACCGACCGGCGAGCTGACTCTCAGAACGCTCGCCATGCCAGCCGACGCCAATCCGGCCGGTGATATTTTCGGCGGCTGGGTCATGTCACAGATGGACTTGGCGAGCGGCATCCGCGCCGCGGAACGCTCCCGCTGTCGTGTGGTCACGGCAGCGGTCAAGGAAATGGCCTTCGAACTGCCGGTGAAGATCGGCGACACGCTGTCCATCTATACCGATATCGCCCGCGTTGGCCGCACGTCCATCACGCTCACGGTGGAAGCCTGGGCGCAGCGGTCGCGTTATGACAAGCTGGAGAAAGTCACCGCCGGAACTTTCATCATGGTGGCAATGGACGAAAACGGACAACCCACGCCCATTCCCGCAGCGGAATAATCGCGTTGCGGCACTGGGCTCCAGTGCCGCTCTCAGCTCAAACGCCATATACAGCAGGCAGCATAGACATCTCGCGCATTGTCAGGATCATTCCTCATCGATGCGATCCCTGTTGTCTCTCCCCTGCCGTCATTGTGTCGCGGTGACATCTCGCCGCAAATATGACATTCCGATCCCATGGGATTCATTCGCAGGATCATGCAGGATAGAAGTTCGGCTGGCGCCATCGCCATGCTGGCGGTTCTGCTTTTCCTTTTGCAGGGTCTCGCCAATGGCCTGACCAGCGGCAATATGGCGATGGCCGCGCTGGCGGCGGATGAGATCATCTGTTCCAGCCATATGCCTGAAGGCGGCTCGGACAAACACGACCCGGCGGGCAAGATCGCCGATGACTGTTGCGGCACGCTCTGCCGTCTGGCCTCGGCCACGGCCGCCGCTCTTCCGGTTATTCCCGTCGAAGGCGCGGACAATATTCTCCCGGCGGTCGAAGTCGCCTTTTTGAATTTCGACGCGGTGCTGTCGCCATCGCCGCCCAATCTGGAATCGCGCCCACGCGCGCCGCCCTTCGCTCCGCAACGCTAGAACACCGTCCGGCCTGCCGGAAAATCCATTCTCTTGCGGAGACATCCATGTCCGTTACGACCTCTTTCGAGGGCGAGCGTGCGCCTGCGCATTCCTCGTCCGCAAATCTTTACCGCGCCGTGTGGCGTTGGCATTTTTATGCCGGTCTCCTCGTCCTGCCCTTCATGATATCGCTCGCCGTCACCGGCGCGCTTTATCTCTTCCGGGACGAGTTCGACAATCTCATCCATTCCGACCTGAAGCGCATCGAGGTAGCGCAAAACGCGCCAAAAGCCCTGCCTTCCGAGATCGTTGCCGCAGCGCTCGCGGCCGTTCCCGGCACCGCCGTCAAATATACGACACCGGCCGATCCGGGTGCTTCGACGGAAATCACCGTCAGTACCGCGGTTGGAAAGCAGGCCGTCTACGTAAACCCCTACACCGCTGAGGTGGCCGGTTCCCTGCCGGATCGCGGCACAATCATGTGGACGATCCGTTATCTCCACAGCCCGAAATATTTCGGCGCCTATGCCCGCTATCTGATCGAGATCGCGGCCGGCTGGTCCATCCTTCTTTTCGCCACCGGCATCTATCTCTGGTGGCCGCGAAAGCAGACGGGTGGAGTCGTCACCGTGCGCGGCACGCCAAAAAAACGGGTCTTCTGGCGCGATACCCATGCCGTCACCGGCATTTTCGTCGGCTTTTTCATCGTCTTTCTTGCGGTTACCGGCATGCCCTGGTCGGGCGTATGGGGCGCGAAGATCAATGAATGGGCGAATGGCAGCAACTTCGGGTACCCGGCGGGCATCCGTACCGATGTTCCGATGTCCGGAGACCATCTCGATCATGTGGCGAAGACAAGCTGGTCGCTGGAGCAGGCAAAAATACCGGAATCCACCGCCGCCTCCGAAGGCCAGCCGATCGGAATCGACGAGGCGATCGCACGTTTCGATGCACTCGGCCTTGCCGCCGGTTATGCCGTCGCCCTGCCGGGAAAACCGACCGGCGTCTATAGCGGTTCGGTCTATCCCGATGATCTCGGTCAACAGCGCGTTGTGCACCTCGATCAATATAGCGGAGAGCCGCTGATCGACATGAGCTACGCCGATTACGGCCCGCTCGGCAAGGCGCTGGAATGGGGCATCAACGTGCATCTGGGACAGCAATATGGCCTCGCCAACCAGATCGTGCTTCTGGCGGCCTGTATCGGCATTGTGCTGCTTGCCGTGTCCGCCGGCGTCATGTGGTGGAAACGCCGTCCGAAAGGGTCGCTCGGAGTGCCGCCCCTGCCGCAGGAAAAACGCGTGCTTCGCGGCCTGCTGGTCATGCTCGCCATCGGCGGCGTCATTTTCCCGCTGGTGGGCGCGAGCCTGCTGGTCATGCTCGTGCTAGACCTGATCATACAGTCCCGTCAGAAACGGCGCACAATCTGAAAATGGGAACAGCCGGGCGAAAATCCCGGCTGTTCCCTTGTCATCGGTGAGGCGTCGAGGGGCTGCCCTCAGAACATCGTATTATTGTTCGCCGCCGTTTCCGGAACGGGCTGGATCACATCCCAGTGCTCGGTGATCTTGCCGTCGGTGACGCGGAAGATATCGACGATGGCCGTACCGCGATCGCCGTCTTTTTCGGTCGAATGAATATGCAGATAGACGAGATCGCCATCCGTGGCGCTGCGCACGATGCGCGCCTTCGACTGCGGGTTTTCCTTGAAGTGACCGGTGAAATAATCCACGAACGGCTTCTTGCCATCCGGCACCATGGGGTTGTGCTGCTTATAGCTGTCGACAATGACGGCAGCCCCCTTCTCCACTTCATGCTTATTGAAAACGGTATCGTAAAACTCGATCACCAGCTTGCGGTTGGCCTCTTCCTGGGCGAGATCCCGCTTGGCGGTTTCGGCCAGGACCGGAGCGGCCATCAATGCAGGCGCAAGAGCGAGAGCGGCGATGGCAAGACGACGTGTCACGAAATTCATGGGTGATACCTCTCAATAACCGACGGTGAAACGCTGGCGGGAATGCTGCGGCTTCTCGATTTCATCGACAAGCGCGATGGCGTAGTCCTCGAAGGAAATGCGGCTGCCTTCGGTATTGCTGAGAAGCCCATCCTTGCCGAGACGGAATTTGCCGGTTCTTTCCCCCGGCACAAATTCGGCCGATGGCGACAGGAAGGTCCAGTCGAGCTGTTTTTCCCCTCTCAGGCGGTCCAGAAACTCCGCGCCCTTGGTCGCTTCGGCCTTGTAGGCGGCCGGGAAATCCGGCAGGTCGACAACGCGCTGACCCGGTGCGATTTCAAGGCTGCCGGCACCACCCACCACGAGGTAACGGGGAACGCCGGAGGCGCGCACGGCCTCGATCAGCGTCACGGGATCGCTGGCGGTGAAGTGCACCGCGCTGATCACGGCATCGTGACCTTTAAGCAGCTCCGAAAGCCCTGCCCGATCGAAAACATCGCCCTGTTTTGCCACCACGTTCGGCAGGCTGGCGATCTTTTCAGGGCTGCGGGCGATCGCCGTCACCTTGTGGCCCCGGTCGGAAAGCTCCTTCAGAATACGGGATCCGGCATTGCCGGAGGCTCCGATGAGCGCGATTTTAGCCATGACTTCTTCCTTTGTCGGTATCGTTATTGGTCTAAATAATAGACCGCTAATGAAAGCTATGATATCGCAACCCCGGCCGCAAGAAGTCAGCCGCCGCTGATCAGGTCACACGGCGATGACCTGAAGGGGTAAGAAAATGGAAAGGGCGAGGCAAAATGCCGGATATGCAAACCAAAGAAATCTTCGTCTTCGACCAGCCCTGCCCCATACGCGACGTGCTGGATCGTATCGGCGATCAATGGAGCCTGCTGGTTCTGGAAGCGCTTCAGGGCGGCGTGCTGCGTTTCAACGAATTGAACCGCAAGATCGACGATATTTCCAAGCAGATGTTGTCGCGTACGTTGAAGCGGCTTGAGGAAGACGGTTTCATTCGCCGCACGCTTTATGCGCAGGTACCGCCGCGCGTGGAATACGAACTGACCAATCTCGGCCGTTCGTTTCTGGTGCCGATGCAATTGCTGGTGCAATGGGCCGATGAGAACCACGTCCGTATCTGCAAGGCGCGGCTGCAATATTCCGAAAACGACAATCGCAGCTGACAGGAAGCAGGCATCCAGAGCATTTCCAGTAAAAGTGCGTAGCGGTTTTACGTCCGGATAATGCGATAAACAAAGAGATGGAGCACGTCCGACGCTTCCGTTTAAACCGGACGTGCCCTAGCCCAGCCGGTAGACCTTGCAGACCAGCCCTTCCGGCTGGCGATAGGTCGTGAAGCCCATGGCGTCGTAATAACCCTGCCCGAGCATGTTGTCCGCGCCGATGCTGGCATCGATATTCTTGAGGCCCCGCGCCTCTGCCGCCCTTCGCGTTGCCGCGAAGAGGGCGGATCCTACTCCTCTTCGCGCCGCCTGCGGGCTGACATGGGTGCCGATGATGCCCCAGCCTTCCGCCACGCCATAGGGATTGTCTGCCCGCGCATAACGCAGCGACTGGAACCCCATAATGCGCCCGTCCTCATCCTCGGCGACCGAGCACTCGATACGATCGGTGTGCTGGATATAATTCTCCAGCACCGCCGTAATATCCGTCGGCGCTTTTCGGAGGCCGGCCGAGAATATCTCGTTCTGGACCGCCGCCATTCCCGTCGCGTCGTCAACTCTTGCAGGGCGTATTTTCATCGATACATCACCTCATACCCGTTGCGACTGGTTTCGGGCCGGCAAAGCGCCGGTCTCTTTCGTTTGTCTTCAGGAGCGGAAAATGAAGGAAGCGCCGAAGGCGATCAGCGCAAAACCGATCACGTGATTGATGGTGATGCTTTCCTTCAGCCAGAAGATCGAAAACAGCGCGAAGACCGCGAGCGTGATGACTTCCTGAATGGTCTTGAGCTGCGCGGTGGAATAGACCTCCGAACCTATGCGGTTGGCGGGAACGGCCAGCACATATTCGAAGAACGCGATACCCCAGCTGGCGACAATAGCCAGGAAGAGCGCGCTGCCCTTGTGCTTGAGATGGCCGTACCAGGCGAAGGTCATGAAAATATTGGAGGCGATAAGCATCAGGACAGGCCAGATGTGGGCAGGGCTGATTGAGAACGGCATGATGGGTCCTGGAAAAAGGGAGGGATGTCGTGAAATGCAGTATAAAAAGCAGTCTGAAGGTAAACGTCATTCTGCCCGTATGGATTTGCTCTAGCGCATCCGCCCGAAAACCGGAATCGATTTTCTGCAGATTTTAGCAAAGCTGTTTTCAGCCGCTACGCAACGCATCCGGCCGAATTTTGTTCCGCACGCTTCGTTTCCTTTTTGTACTCATTTTTTCGCAGCATCCCCTTCACTTTGTGCGTGACTACCTCCATATTTCGCCCATGGCCAGATCACCGAAAAACTCCACCTCCTCGCCCTCGGGCTTCGAGGAAGCTCCGCAATCGTCATTCGAAGGTGCGCCGCTCAGCGGCAGCGTCTCCGATTGGGTGAAGCAGCTCGAGGCGGAAGCGGAGGCATCCTCCGTGGAAACCCAGCGCGAAATCGCCTCAAAGGCGGGCAAGCACCGCAAGAAGATCGAGATCGAAGCACGCAAGGACGCGGAGAAGGCCGCCTCGAAGACGGCCAAGAACACCACGGCCTCCAAGACCGCGCGCGGTGTTTCCATCGGCGCATCGAGCGATCCGAAAACCCGCGCCGCCGCCGGCCTCAATCCGGTCGCCGGTATGGACGTATCGCTGGAGGATGCCGCCAACCTCGCGCCGGGCGCCGTCACCGCAACGGTGGACGCGCTGTCGAAGCTGATCGAAAGCGGCAATCCGCTGTTCAAGGACGGCAAGTTGTGGACGCCGCACCGCCCGGCCCGGCCGCCGAAATCCGAAGGCGGCGTTACCATCCGCATGGACTCGGAGTACCAGCCCGCCGGCGACCAGCCGACGGCCATCAACGACCTCGTGGAAGGCATCAATTCCGGCGAGCGCAGCCAGGTCCTGCTCGGCGTCACCGGCTCCGGCAAGACCTTCACCATGGCCAAGGTGATCGAGGCGACGCAGCGCCCGGCCGTCATCCTTGCCCCCAACAAGACGCTGGCCGCGCAGCTCTATTCCGAGTTCAAGAACTTCTTCCCCGACAATGCGGTGGAATATTTCGTCTCCTACTACGATTATTACCAGCCGGAAGCCTATGTGCCGCGCTCCGACACCTTCATCGAGAAAGAATCCTCGATCAACGAGCAGATCGACCGGATGCGCCACTCCGCCACCCGCTCACTGCTGGAACGCGATGACTGCATCATCGTCGCCTCCGTCTCCTGCATCTACGGTATCGGCTCGGTGGAAACCTACACCGCCATGACCTTCCAGATGCAGGTCGGCGACCGGCTGGACCAGCGCCAGCTTCTGGCCGACCTTGTGGCCCAGCAATACAAGCGCCGCGACATGGATTTCCAGCGCGGTTCGTTCCGCGTGCGCGGCGATACCATCGAAATCTTCCCCGCCCACCTTGAGGATGCCGCCTGGCGCATCTCGATGTTCGGCGACGAGATCGATTCCATCACCGAATTCGACCCGCTGACGGGCCAGAAAACCGGCGATCTGCAATCCGTCAAGATTTACGCCAATTCGCACTATGTCACCCCGCGCCCGACACTGAACGGTGCGATCAAGTCGATCAAGGAAGAGCTGAAAGTCCGCCTCGCCGAACTGGAAAAGGCCGGGCGACTGCTGGAAGCCCAGCGGCTTGAGCAGCGCACCCGCTACGATATCGAGATGCTGGAGGCGACCGGCTCCTGCGCCGGCATCGAGAACTATTCGCGTTATCTCACCGGCCGCAATCCCGGCGAGCCGCCGCCGACGCTGTTCGAATATATCCCCGACAACGCGCTGCTGTTCATCGACGAAAGCCACGTTTCGGTCAGCCAGATCGGCGGCATGTATCGCGGCGACTTCAGGCGCAAGGCGACGCTGGCCGAATATGGCTTCCGCCTGCCCTCCTGCATGGATAACCGCCCGCTGCGCTTTGAGGAATGGGATGCGATGCGGCCGCTGACGGTCGCGGTTTCGGCCACCCCCGGCTCATGGGAAATGGAACAGGCCGGCGGCGTCTTTGCCGAACAGGTCATCCGCCCGACAGGCCTCATCGATCCGCCGGTGGAGGTGCGTTCCGCCCGCAGCCAGGTGGACGACGTTCTCGGCGAAATCCGCGAGACCGCCGCCAAGGGTTACCGCACGCTCTGCACCGTGCTGACGAAGCGCATGGCCGAGGACCTGACCGAATATCTGCACGAACAGGGCGTTCGCGTCCGCTACATGCACTCGGATATCGACACGCTGGAGCGCATCGAGATCATCCGCGACCTGCGCCTCGGTGCTTTCGACGTGCTTGTTGGCATCAACCTTCTGCGCGAAGGTCTCGATATTCCCGAATGTGGTTTTGTGGCGATCCTCGATGCCGACAAGGAAGGCTTCCTGCGCTCCGAAACCTCACTGATCCAGACAATCGGCCGCGCCGCCCGTAACGTCGACGGCAAGGTCATCCTTTACGCCGACAACATCACCGGCTCGATGAAGCGGGCGATGGAGGAAACCTCCCGCCGCCGCGAAAAGCAGATGGCCTATAACGCCGAACACGGCATCACGCCGGAATCGGTCAAGGCGAAAATCTCGGATATTCTTGATTCTGTTTATGAGCGCGACCACGTAAGGGCCGATATATCAGGCGCTTCCGGCAAGGGCTTCGCCGATGGCGGCCATCTGGTCGGCAACAATCTGCAGTCCCATCTCAACGCGCTGGAAAAATCCATGCGCGACGCCGCAGCAGATCTGGACTTCGAAAAGGCCGCCCGCCTGCGCGACGAAATCAAACGCCTCAAGGCCGCCGAACTCGCCACCATGGACGACCCCATGGCGAAGGAAGAGGCCCGCGCCATCGAAGGCGGCGGAAAAAACAACAGACGCAGCCACTTGTCGATCTCCCCGCCTGAGGGGGAGACATCCGGCAGGACGGAGGCGGGCGCCGCGCCGAACGAAAGCGGCAAATCCCTTTTCACCAAACCCTCACTGGATGAAATGGGCCCCGGCTCAGATGCGGGAAAACCGCTGTTCCGCAGGAACACGCTGGACGAGATGACCGTGGGCAGAACCGAAAAGCCCGTGCGCAGCGCAGTACCAGACAAGCCCGAGACCGAATCCGGCAAACGCTTCTCACCGCTCATGGAAGGCCAGCCGGAGCGTGCTACCGATGATCCGCGACCACTGGTGCGTGGCAAGATCGGCGCGGGGTCCTATGAAGACGCCGGCGAGCAGAAGCGCAAAAGCCGGACGAAGGGCAAGACGGGCCGACCGGGGCGCTAACGCGCCCCGGCAACGGCGATCAGTTTTCGCACTGTCTGATCCGCGCCGCGACCTGGCCCGCACCAAACACTTTCGTCAGATCCGCATCCACGGTCATGGCAATGTAGTCTTCATTTTCCGCAGGCTTGATGTAAGTCGAGAAATAGACCGGGCCGGTCGGGAGAACGCCTGTGACACAGGCGCGCAATATCTCGATCTCCGTACTCCCCCTGATGCGCGGCCCCTCGATGCGGGAAAGGCGCACCTTCTCCTGCAATGTTGCAAGCCTTGAAACCTCCTCAGGCTTTATTCTCCACACGCTTGTGGCGGTTCCCTCCCGCTTTTCCGCGTGGAACTGCGCGCGGGCGGCGGCGTCCTTATCCTCGATCAACGCAAACGTCTCGACAGTCTCGCCCTTTACGCCGTCTGTAACGCTGCGAATAATCATCACCGCATCACCGGAACCCAATGACAGATGGGCAGGAAGCTGCAGCCCTACACGCACATGCTCGAAATTCATCGTCAGAAAGTCGAGCCGCATCAGCTTGGGAATACTCGAGATGGGCGTGGTCATACAGCCGGTAAGGAGAAAAAGTAAAATAAGCGAGCGTGTGAAACGCGATAATATCAATGTCACCATGTTTTAAATCCAAAATTGTCAAATGCGCGCAATGGCCTTGGCGGGAACAATCCTTCCCGGAACTGAGACCGTCATACCGGTCCGCAGATGTGAGGGAATGACATTGCAGCAGAGTTACGTCTTCCGGAACTCACGGTTCCCTTGAACGTTGACCGCCCTTATGGAATGGCAACCAGCATGGAGACACGGCATGCATCTCAGAAATCTGGCGCTCTCATACCTTTTCCTCTCCTGCACCCCGAGCTTTGCCGGCCAGATCGAGGATGCCACCTTCCACAGCGCGGCCCTCAACGCGCCGCTTCCCGTCAATATCTACCGCCCGGATGGCGCTCCACCGGAAAACGGCTGGCCGGTGCTCTACCTCCTGCACGGCCATGATGGTGACCAGAATAGCTGGCGCGATCTCGGCAATATCGAAAAGACGCTCGATACGCTCATCGAGGCCGGCGCCATACGCCCGCTTGTCGTCGTCATGCCCGGTGTCAAGAACAGCTGGTATGTGGATTCCGCCGCCGTGGGCGGTCCCGGCGATTACGAAACCGCCCTGACCGGCGATCTGCGCCACCAGATCGAAAAAACACTGCCGGTGCGGAAAGATCGGGAAGGCCGCGCCATTGCCGGCCTCTCCATGGGCGGCTTCGGCGCCCTGCATCTCGCCTATGGCCACGAGGACCTCTATGGCGCCGTCGCCAGCCTGTCGGGCGCCATCTGGCAGAATGTCCCTGCCGCCGATCTCGACAAGACACCTGCCGAACTTAAGCTCATTCAGGACAGTGCTTTCTTTCACCGGGTTGACCGCGCCACCGTTACAAGCGGCATCGTGCTGCCCTCAACCGGCGATCATTTCTCCGGCGCCTTCGGCACGCCTTTCGATGCAAGGCTCTTTAACGAAAAGAACGTCTTCACCCTCGTGGCGCAGCATGTCGCCGAAAGTCAGGATCTGCCCGCCACCTATCTGACCGTTGGCGACGATGACGGCTTCTTCCTCTGGCGCGGCGCAATCGCCCTGCATGAGACGCTGCAGGCCGACAAGCGCAAATCCGAACTGCGGGTCACCGACGGCGATCACGTCTGGTCGGTATGGAAAGTTTCGATCATCGATGCACTGAAGTTTATCGATGGGGAGTGGGACAAGGCCGCAGACATAGCCCGGGACTGAGGCATCGCCCTCCCACCACCGGTTTCATCACTTTCCGGCCCGTTTCTTCCCGCTTGCCACCGCCACATTCAACGCCACCGCCGCCCGGATCAGCGCCGCCAGCGCCTTCTCATCCACGACATCTCCCTCGTGAAAATCGATCGCCCGCCGGGTATTGCCCTCCAGACTTGAATTGAACAGCCCCGCGGGGTCCTCCAGCGAAGCGCCCTTCGCAAATGTCATCTTCACGGCGCTTTTGTAGGTTTCACCCGTGCAGAGAATACCGGCATGCGACCAGACCGGCACGCCGCGCCATTTCACCTCTTCGATAACCTCGGGATCGGCCGTCCTGATCACCGCCCGGATATGCGCAAGCGTCTCGCCGCGCCAGTCGCCCAGCTCCGCAATTTTCCGGTCGATGATCTCGGACGCCGCAGCCTCTTCCGCAGCTTTCTCCGTCACAGTTTTTGCCATGATACCCTCCCGATTTCGCCGCGCCGCCGCTCCCGGCCTGCTGCACATCTGTTCCGGTTTTCAGCATAGACCAAAATTTCCTGCGCTCCCATGCGGAACCAAATTCGCCCTTCACCGTTTCTTCCCCGAACGCAACGTTCAGCATACAAAGGGAAGAAACATCATGAAAATCAATGTCATCGCTCTCGCTGCCGCAGCAGCGCTCTCCTCTTCCGTGGCTTTTGCCCAGACGGCAACCACGGCTCCTGCTGCCGGCGCGGATGCCACTTTGTCCGGCCCCGGCATCACCATGGGCACCAAGGCCAGCGGCCCGCTGAAGTTCGTCAATGTCCAGAAGACCGATCTCACCGCCTCCCAGCTTGACGGCATGGACATCTATAACGCCCAGAACGAAAACATCGGCGAAATCGAAGATGTCGTCATCAGCGACGGCAAGTCGGTGATCGGCCTTGTCGCCAGCGTCGGCGGCTTTCTCGGCATCGACAAGAGCTATGTGGTGCTCGATCCGGCCTCCGTCGCCGTCCACAACGACAACGGCACCTGGAAGGCCTATGTCGACACCACCAAGGACGCACTGCAGAACGCACCCAAGCTCGATTACGACAAGCTGGACGACTGATTACCCCTGCAGTCGTACACTTGTCTCCCCCGCGCCGAGGCGCGGGGGTTTTCGTGTGGATTATTCCGCGCAGGAGCCGGCGATCCTCGCCCACATCCCCTTGCCTGACCGCATGCCCCTCGCCTATCTTCGGCGCGCAAACCACCAAGGATCGATGCGTGCCCGCCCATAGTCTTTTTTCCCTTTCCGTCAGCACCGCCCTGTTGCTGAGCGCCCTTCCGCTGTCAGCGCAGTCCGCCGGCTGGAAACCCGCCGAGCAGATAAAGACCTATGCCATCAGCGGTAATTCGGGTGGTGCGCTTTACCAGTCGATCGGCGAGCGCGGCCCCACTGCCGGCGTGCAGGCCATTGCCCACACCACCTTCAGGCTGACATGGCGGCGCGATTACCGCCCGCAGCCGGATGGTGCCTGTATTCTCGCCACAGCAAGGCCCAATCTCACCATCATCTATACCTGGCCGAAAGCGCCGGCCAATCTGCCGCCCGCCGTCGCCGCCAGCTGGAAGACCTTCATTTCCGGCGTGGAAACCCATGAGCGCGTCCATGGCGAACACATCCTCGACATGGTGAAAAAGATCGAGGCCTTCAGCACCGGCCTGAGGGCGGAAAACGATCCCAAATGCCAGAAGGTACGCGTCGTGCTGCAGCAGCGGCTGGGCGAGCTTTCCAACGAACAGCGCCAGCGCGGCCGCGATTTCGACCGCGACGAGCTTTCCCCGGGCGGACGGGTGCACCAGCTCATTCTCGCCCTCGTCAACGGTCCGTGACGGGCGCTTACTCCGCCGCCTCGCCTTTCAGCAAGGGCTCGGCCAGCATCACGCTTTCCAGCTCGTAGGAATAGCCCTCGAGCATCGTATAGGCCTGTTCGATCGCCTCGATCTGAGCTTCGGCGTTGCGGATCGCTTCAGCGATGGACTGGCTGCGGGCGCGCAGCATGGAACTCAGCACATCGGTTTCCGGCTTGCGGCCAAGACGGTCCATATGTTTGCGAACCCGGGTGCGGTGCCGTTCCAGTTCGAGAATATGGAAACGGCTTTTCAGAATATCATCGGTCAGCTTGCGGCGCATGGCGGCCACGGGGTCGAAACTGCCGGGCTCGCGTTCGTCCAGAATGAACTCATTGACCAGCGTTTCCAGCATCAGCAGGCCCTTCAGGTCCTTGGCGTCGGCAAGCTGCGGATCATAGCCGGTATCGTCGAACACCTTGCGGCGCACCGGATCCTTCAGAAGCTCATAGGCGGTTTGCAGGCGCGCGAACTGCTCGGCATCGCCACCGCTGTCGGGATGGGCGGCCTTGGCCACCTTGCGGTAAGCCGATTTGATCGCCGCCTCGTCGGCATCGCGCTCCACGCCAAGCAAAACATAGGGATCAATCACAAAAACACCTTCAAACGCAAACTGTTACCCGCACACCTGATGCCACCCTCATAAGGCCTGCGAGTGGATCATAGGCCAAATCCGCCCGGCACGGCACCCCGCCCCGGCGGTTAAACCGGCAAAGCCCACACAAAAGCCTTGCCGCAGGCGGCAGGACGACCGGCGGAAAGCCCTTGAGGCCGAAATTTGTCGGACCCAAGGCGACTATAATGACGGGCAGGACAAAATTGTGGAAAGCGGCGGCAAAACATGCCGCCCCTGCAGCACCGCATTTGCCGCAGCCGGCCCAAAACCATCCTGAAGAAAAGCGTTACCGGCGCGTTTTCAGGAGGTTATGGTGGAACCTCGCCAACGGGTGTAAGCTTGGCTTTTGGATCTTGAGGGAGGACGATCCGATGCCGCAAACCATTACCCAGACCGTCACGGACTACATCCATGCCATGGCCTATGCGGATGAAAGCCTGATGCGTGACGTTTTCGACCCGCGCGCCAGCATCGTCGGAACCTTCGAAGGCGAAATCGAATGGTTATCCCTGGAGGACTTTGTTGACCACATGCGCAAAAGCGAACGCGGCCTCCCCGATCATGATCCCGCTTTCGAAATCATGGGTATCGACAAGGAGGGCGACAGCGCCTCGGTTAAGCTGACGACCCGTTTCGACGGCATGGATTTTTATGAATATTTGTCCCTGCTGGAACGCGACGGCAACTGGTCGATCGTGCACAAGCTTTATCACGTAAAGCCATAGGGATCTTTAAAACCGCCACCCCGCATTGTGCGCTTCTGCCCGCTCGCGTTCTACTCTCAGCGACGGGCCATAATTGCGATTCTGGTTGCTTTGCCGCTGGAAGAACTAAAACAGATCGCTGTAGATCGCCGTTATCCAGAGCGCGTTAACGAAGAGCCAGACAACACCGAGCCACATAATTTTGCGGCTGCTATCGGTTCTCATTGCCACAACAGCAATCAGCAGGCCGCCGACTATCCTTGCCAGATACCATGGCCCGAGCTGTTCAAAGTGTTCCCTCCCCTTAATGTAGGTGTCCATCAGATCGAAGACGAACGACGCGGCAAACAAGGCAAAAAACGCATGCCGCCTGCGCACGAAAAAACTTTCCCGCTCGGACAACTCCTGAATGTGATCGGGATAAAGCAGCGTCGACATCAAAAAGAAGAGCGACGTGTAAACGAGAACGAAGATGTAGATCCAGAAATTCCAGTTATGGATGAGCCGCAGGGCAAACTCCCACCACCAGAAGTGGACCGCTCCAAGAAGCAGGACAATCGACCAGACGATCTGCGCGTGCATGCGATCGGTTTTTTGCGGCTCCTGCAGCCTTCTGGAAAGACCAGACAACACTCTGGTGATTGCAAGGCCGAGGATGAGGCTAACCAATATCCGCAAATGACCGTATGCATCCATTGGAAGCGCCCGCTGTTGCTCAACTTATCGCTGAACAATATGCTTAAACCCGCAGGCTTTACAATCATCCTGAAAGACCAGGCAATAAAGGGGCCTGTCTCGCGCCCCAGACTAAGCGGCAATCCCGTCGCCCTGTTGGGCGAATTGTCGCCGCATCACTGGATCGGCCGACCAATCCGAGGCACCAAGGACATATTCGGCGGGCGCTTACGATCCGCCGTTTTTCTTTTCGTTCTTCGCTTGATCGTGGTGCCACTTAATGGCGAAGAACATGCCCGTGCCTAACACGAGAATCTTGAGCGGAAAGACGACTATAGGGAACCAGTCTACCCAATCCCAATCCATCATTTGCATATTTCCAGGCTGTTACTTGACACTATCTGTCGTGAGGAGCGCTACCTCAAAACTGCTGCTGCAACAACTTCATATGCGCGGTCTTTTTGACGCAGCCCCGCCGCTCCGCTTCATCTGCGGCTGTCGTATCCGCCGCGCCCGCCAATCGAAAAACTTGCTTTCCCTGGCGAAAACCGTGCCCGCGCCCCGCTCGAAATTCTTGTCTTTCTTGCTTGGGGCGTCTTGGTGAATTCATTCGGACAGAACTGAACGCCAAGCGGCTTCACGTCATCATGGCGCAAGGAAACGCGCTGGCGACGGAATGTAAAATGCGCCGCGCAGCAAATGGATGATTTTGAACGACAAGATAAAACATTGATAAACAATGAGAAAACTGGTGCCCCCGACAAGGTTCGAACTCGTGACCCCCTGATTACAAATCAGGTGCAGACATATAACGCGGGCTAACGCCTCATAACAGTGGATAACGCCAAAAACCATTGATTACAATGGCTTCCGACGATTGTTTAGGCAATGTTATTAACGCTATATAACGAGGCATAACATCCGATTCCGTTACCCCAGCGTTACCCCAGATGCCAGCAGCACTCACAGCAAAATCCGTTGAATCCGCGAAAGCCGGATCATCCCGAAAAGAGATTCCGGATGGGGCCCTACAGGGGCTTTACCTGATCGTGCAGCCGTCTGGCGTCAAAAGCTGGGCGGTGCGCTACAGGCACGCCACCAAGCCGCGGAAAATGACTTTGGGGGGATATCCGGCCATCAGCTTGGCTGACGCCCGCAAAGTGGCGCAGAAGGCGCTGCGGATGGTTTCCGAAGGAAGAGACCCGGCAACGGAGAAAGCCGACGATGACGACGCACGGCCGGCGCATATGGATCTGGTACCCGCGGTGCTTGACGAGTTCGTGACCCGCTATGTCGAGGTGAAAAACAGCCAGTCTTACATTGATGAAACAAAGCGCATCATCGAGGCCGATCTGAAACCGGCTTGGAAGCAAAAGCTCATCAAGGCCGTAACGAAGCGCGACGTTCTGCGGCTGCTGGACACGATTGTTGATCGGGGCGCGCCGATTATGGCGAACCGGGTCCGGGCGCTCCTGAGTAAATTTTTCGCATGGTGTGTTGAGCGAGACATCATCGAGTTTACGCCCATGACATCGATCAAGCCGCCCGGCAAGGAAAAGACCCGCGACAGGGTTTTGTCAGACGACGAAATAGCGCTTGTCTTGAAGGCGTGTGACGCGATTGGCGCACCATTCGGCCCCATGGTGAAGATGCTTTTCTTTACCGGCCAGCGCCGCACGGAAGTGGCGGGAGCCCGTTTCGCAGAATTGGAGATTGAGGGGAACAATCAGGTGTGGGTGATCCCGCCAGAAAGGGCGAAGAACAAGAAGGAACACTTCGTGCCGCTGACAAGTGCCGTGCTTGACCTAATCAGTTCCTTGCCGCGGATTGTCCCGGCAGAAGGAAAGAAGGCCGTATTTCTGTTCACCACGAACGGGAGAACACCCGTTTCAGGCTTTTCAAAAGCAAAGAAGACCGTCGATAAAGCGATGATCGACATTTCGCGGGAAACTGCGACGAAGGAAGGGAGAGATCCGGATAAAGTCAAGCTTGAGGCTTGGACGTTCCATGACATCCGGCGAACTGTCGCCAGCGGAATGGCAAGATTGAACGTCGCAGTTCATGTGGTCGAAGCAATTCTCAACCATAAATCCGGCAGCATCAGGGGTGTTGCAGCGGTTTATAATCGTTACGATTATGCGGACGAAAAGCGAGATGCTTTACTGGCTTGGTCGGAATATCTTGCACAGCTGGAAAAGCGGTTGAACTCCATCAATCATCATATTCCCGCCACTCCGCCTGAACAAAGCCGTCAAGTGCCTCAATAGCTCGTCCTAGATGCTTGTAATTTATCCGGTTTTTCCCGAACCACTCCGACTTACGGAAATATTTCTTCGTCTTAGCTGCCTTGTCTAGGTCAATCATCGTCCACCCGATCTCAAAGCAGCGCCTTCGTATTTCATCTAAGAGCGCAATCCCTGTCGCTTTGTAGGGCTTACGACTTCTTCTCATCCCATGATAGCGAGCAACGTACCGTATATTGACAATGCTGGAGTGTGGGAACGCTTCACATAGATCTTTGATGCTACCCGATGGGTAAAGTTTCCGAAGCTTTGATATCTCCGCGGCCGTCCATTGATGCGCGGGCTTTCTCAGCCCCATTTGGGCGCACTGCCAGCCTATGGCACCACGGGTACGGTTTAGCGCCTTTTCCATGGCGTCGTAGTCCGGGGCAAGCTTTCTTATTATCTCATACTCGGCCTCAGACCACAGTTTGTTGTGTCCGACATAACCAGTTTTGTGCGCGCGCTCTCTGGAGAGGGCAGCTACGCGCGCATACTTCGCATGATAAGCGAGATCCATGGCGCACCTCCGTAAGGTGTCCCATGAAAGCATGAGATGAACATATCATCAATCCGATATCCGCGCCGCGGGCACTAAGTCGAGCAAAGACATTTAGCGTCAAAAGACTCAACTTGACTCTTTACTAAGCCAGAACATAATAAGAACACGCGTGGCATGGCGGCGTGTGCCTATCGGAAAATCAGGGAAAGTTTTGAACTCTTGAACCGGAGAATGAGAACGTGCGCCCAGAAAGACGAGAACCGGAAGCCGATCCTATTGACCACATCATTGCATGGCACGACGGAGACAGCCGCGCTGCGATAGAAACCCTGATGGAAGACATCCAGCATTTGAGGTTGCAGCTAGCGCTGGCGACCGCTGCAATGGGCAACGGTTTCACAAGAGGGTGGAAACCCGAGGCCGAGCGGAAATGACATGCGCCATCGTCGCGGGATCGATCTTACCGGCGGCAACAACGACAATCTGCCGCCAAAGCCCACGGGCATCTTCGTCCCCCAGCGCGACCACTCCGCCACCTTGGCCGATCTGCCTCAATGGTATGTTCTCGGTGCTCAGTGTTGGCGGTGCAAGCGGGTCGGCATGCTGGATAGGTGGGCAATCCAGCGGAGGCATGGAAAGTTCAGATCGATCATTTCCATGAAACCGCTGTTGCGTTGTCTCGGATGCCAGAACCGCGAGAAAAACAGCTTTGTCCTCGCAAGGGCAAAAAGAGATTGGCCATGATAAATGAACGTGGTATTGCTGGGCGCCTTTGAGCCCCCCGCGCCGAACGCGCAAATATTCATTACAAGTTGCCGAGAGTTATTGACTCTCTTTTCGGGTTGTAGTGAAGCTTGAGCTTGGCGATGCATTACGTCGTCAGGGGACTAGGGGACTACATGAGATATATTTTACCTTTGCTGGCTTGCGGGCTGGCCGTTTCTTCGTGCGCAAAAAGACCAGACGCGATTGTCCCGGTGGACGTTCCGATGGCTGCCTACAGCAATCTCGATTGTCAGGCCCTGGCTCGCGAATATCTGAAAGAACAAGCATCGCTTTCTGCCGTTTCGAAGCAACAGCACGACGCCGCTACCGGCGATGCAGTCGGCGTCTTCCTCGTCGGTGTACCGATGTCGAGCACGTTCGGTGGTGACAAGGAAGGCCAGGTCGCTGTTGCCAAAGGCAAGGTCAATGCGATCGAGGCAAACATGAAGGCAAAGAGCTGCAACGTGCCCGCGCCCAGCAAACCGGGACACAAAGGAACATCCAAATGAGAGTTGGCCTTATCGCCTGTTCGCCTCGGCACTCATCCTCGCGGGTTGCCAGTCGGAAACAACGTTCAATCAAGGGCAGGAACTGATTGCCGGCAGTCCAGCGATCAAGAAGGATGTTATCAATACCTGCTATTCCAAAACCAAAACGGCGCCAGCGAGCGAGGCCGCCAGTATGGCAAGAGTTATGGGGGTCAGCCCGAAGAGCGATGTGGCGCGAACGTTCTGTAATCGCTTCTTCAACGCTGTGGCCAGCAAGCGAATAACTTACCGGGATTATACCCAAAAAACGCCAGCCTATATCCGTGCGATTCAAGGAAGATAGAATTATCGTGCGGCGATCACATGGGGATTTAATGAAATACTTACTACTCGCTATTTCGGCGACGGCCTTGACCGCCTGCCAGCAAGGGCCATTGGTAAAGTCAGAACCGTTCGACTGGAAAAAGGCGGTAGAAAGGAATGCCGAGCGGACCTGCCGCGACAAAAAAGGTACTGAACTTTATGAGAAGTGTTTTGAGCGTGAAGTGGCCAAGGGCACAAGCGAAGCGAGACAAATGGCGGCACACTTCAATGTAAAACTTCGCTGACCACCTTGCCGCGCTCTACCTCGCTTCACGCTGGCTTTGTCACCTCGGCCGCCGAGAACAGGGCCAGCATTTCCCGCATCATGGAAGTAACCAGACACCGCGACCCGCGCACCGTCGAAACCTATGTGCGCCGTGCTGATCGGTTCAAGGACCATGCTGGAGATCGTTTCCTATGACCGTTCACGACAACAACGAAGACAGCGGATACATCACCATCAATGGCAAAGAGCTACCAGCCAGTTTATCTCTTCGATCTGATGGATCCGTTCGGCTGGAAGTGACTGACCGCGATGCTGATTTTGGGCCTTCCTTGCCTGAACGCATCGATCTCGCACTCTTCCGCGGCGGGCGGCGCTTCGTTTCGCTGCTCGATTTACATCAAATGGGATATAAAACGAGGTTCGGGGTAGGAGCGCGAGTTTCTTTCGTATGTCGCTGGTCACTCGAAGACGTTCATTTGGATGACGTGAAAGAGGCAGTCTGCGACAGGTGGGTGATTGGAATACATTCTCTCGATAAAGTTTTCCGCGTTAACGGCTTGCAGCATACTATTGAAAGAGACGGAAACGATCATCAGAGTTACGGATGGAAATATAGTTTGCCTGATCCAGCGGTGATTGATTGCACCAAAGCTGGCGTTAGGCTGTCGTTTTGTCAGTCAATAACTCAAAATCGATTGGAAGAAGAAGGCGCGCATATTAAATTAGGCTACCCACTCATCGTGGAGACCGAAACCCAGATCGATTTGAACAAGGCTCAGGCGCTATTCTATAAGCTTCGCGCCTTTTTCTCTATTTGCTACGGAAAGGAACTGGGTCTGAAGCGGATATCCTTTCGCATCGAAGGCATAGAGAATGCTATTAATGTCCAAGGCTTTCAGCGTCTCGATCTTGCGGAATTCCCAATCCATCCACTAGTAAATCCCTCTGCCGATCAGTTGGCAGAGAGCATTGATCAGTGGCTGGTCAATTTTGACAAGATTGCCGATGCGGTGCATCTCCAGTTGCAAGGGATTACCCAAAAAATTGTCCCAAGCCTGCGGTTTCTAACTTTCATGCAAGCGATTGAATCGCTTCACAGGAAGACCGTCCAACTGCCGCCGAGCTCTCCAGTAGATTTCGCACCGATCGAGGCATCTCTACAGGAAAATAAGGTATCTTCAGACGTTATCGCTCGGATAAAGGGTATGCTCTCGATGAGTAGCGATCCGGGGCTTAGGAATCGGCTTAAAGACTACTTGAAACAGTTCCAATCCGAACTAGTCGGCCTCTCCGATTCAAAGCAAAGAGCAAGGTTCATCCAAGCAACTGTGTCGACGCGAAACCATTTCGTGCACAGACTTGAGCCTGATAAGCATGTTCTTTCCGGCTCAAACCTTTGGAACGCCACAGAGACGCTTAAGGCCATTTCTCATCTCGCAATTATGGCAGAGGTAGGGATTCCCACGTCCGGCGTCGGTCAGCGGATGCATTCAGGCTTCATCAGTCGCGCGACATGATTTTATTATCGATAACTGGTCTTCTCGCTACTCATCCCAAGCAGCTTCGAGGTGCCCACCGAGCGCCCTTGCGCCTCGCTGGATGGCCTTGAAGTTAGGGTATTTGCTTCTGCAGCCGCGTGACCGGACATAGCGGCCAATGCCAGCCTCGTCGTCAACGTCTGTCACACACCAGCCTGGAGCGGGTTTTGATAGAGGCAAGCCGATGTTCTCGTTGAGAAAAACCTAATTTAGACTAATGGACGCCGACGTTCTCAAATAGTTCGCTAGCCGTTCTACGATGGTTATGACGGTGACGGTCTGGAATGGCTACCTCACCCACGCGGACTTTCCGCCGCACACCTCGCATCAAATCCGGCCGATCAGGAGACCACCAATTCGTTTGAGGGCGTCAGCGAATGACACGCCGAGAGCAACGCCGCCAATCCCGATCATGCTCAAAGCCCCTATACCCATCAGCCGCCAACGTCGGACGTCATCCGTGACGGGCTTCATTTCAGCCACATCTTCGTTCACAGAGGCGACAGAGCTTTCTACGCGTGCAATCCTGTCAACTGCCTCATCAAGCCGCCTGTGAACCCCTGCGCGGCTTTCTGCTGATTTATCCTCTGACCGCTGGAGCGAGGCCTTCATTTCGCGCATGTCGTCTTGTATGCCACGAAGGCCGGCGACAAGTTCTCCAAGCTGCCGATGAACTGCAGCGTCTATTTCAGGTGCCATCGGCAAAAACCCTTGCGATGCGAGTAAAAGAAAGCCCCCGGCCAGAGGTCGAGGGCGATGCGTCAATGAAGATGGTCCGGTTAGTTTTCTTTTATCTTGACTGAGAGCCTATCCCGTACATCCATCAGGGTCACATTTATCAAGTATATTACCAGTCCTATGTCTGCCTTTTCAGCCAACCGAAGAGCAGCAATCAGGTGATCTTCAATCGCCCGTAGCGTTGGTCTATCCATAATCAAATCTCCTAAAGTATTGGCGATAT
>NZ_JCABZP010000018.1:0-40277 GCF_059499945.1 Agrobacterium sp.
TCTACGATCGCACAAAGACGACCGCCACCCAGGCGAATGGAGATGTGGTCGAGACGAGCTCTCGATTTGCGGCGAATGGGGCATTGGTCGAAAAGACTGTTGAAACGTTTAGCGGTAACGGGCTGACGGCGACCCGCCAGCGCGATGCCAATGGCGATGGCGCCTATGAGACGGTTAGTACCAGTACGACCGTGCTGAACGCCGACGGTAGCCGCGCTACGACCGCGAGCACGACCAACGCCAACGGCAGCCTGCGGGATCGGACCGTAACTACTGTCAGCGATGACGGCTTTGCCACGATCGTCCAGCAAGATCTGAACGGCGATGGGGTGACGGATCTTACCTCCAACACTGCGACCACGCTCAACGCCAACGGCAGTCGCTCGACCACGCTCGACCTCGTCAACGGCAATGGCAGCTATCGCTCCAGCAGCACCACGACGGTGAGCGCGACGGGGCTTGCAACAACCATAACCGATGATCTTGATGGCAACGGTTCGGTCGACGTCACGACCAGCACCGCAACGGTGCTGAACGCGAACGGCAGCCGCACAACGACCATGTCGCAGACCAACGCCAATGGCAGCTTGCGCAACCAGGTCGTAACGACCGTCTCCGACGACCAGCAATCATCGACGGCCAGCATCGACTCCAACGGCGATGGGGTCACCGATCAGAGCGTGGTGCTTGCGACCCTCAGCAATGGGGATGTCGTCGAGACGACCTCGAACTTCAATGCCAGCAGCCAGCTGATCAACAAGACGGTGAAGACGACCGGCGCCAATGGACTGTCGACGAAGACTGAGACCGACACAAATGGCGACGGTACCTATGACCTGACGCGCCAGGCGCTCACGGTGCTCAACAATGACGGCAGCCGGGCTACGACCGAAAGCCTGCTTAATGCCAACGGCTCGCTGCGCAGCAAGACTGTGGTCACGACCTCGGCAAACGGACTGTCGCAGACGACGCAGCAGGATCTCGACGGCAATGCGACCTTCGAGGCCACAACCACCGACGTCACCGTCCTCAACACCGATGGTGGCAAAACGCAGACGGTCACCACCACCAACGCCAATGGCTCGCTGCGCCGGAAGGATGTCATCACAACCAGCGATGACGGCGAAACAGTCTCTGTCGCCCGAGACCTCAATGGCGATGGCGTCTACGATCGCACAAAGACGACCGCCACCCAGGCGAATGGAGATGTGGTCGAGACCGTCTCGAACCTGACTGCGACCGGCACCTTGATCAACAAGGTCATCGAGACCACGAGTGCAAACAATTTCTCTTGGAAGGTCCAGCGCGACCTGAATGGTGATGGGATCATCGACCGGGCCCAGGTGCGAACAACGACCGTTGGCAGCGACGGAACCAGGACGGTGGCATTTACTGACAATGCCTACTCCGGCCCAAGCGGCACCACCGCCACATCGAAAAGCAGCGTTACATCGACCGCCAGCGATGACGGCTTCTCTGTCAGCTACAGCTATACCGGCATCGCCCTGGCTTGGTCGGTAAACCTGTTCACGCGAGGGGCTACCGAGGTCACGGTACTCAACACTGACGGCTCGCGAACCAAGACCATCAGTACGTCTAACGCGTCTTCGGTTCTCCTTGATCGACAGATCACGACGGTCAGTGGAACGGGCTTCACGACTACGAGCACGCTCGACATCGACGGGAATGGCACGATCGAAAAGACGAAGAATTCGGTCACGGCAGTGGACGGCGCTCGCACGCTGACGATCGAGCTAAAAAATCAGAGCGGAACCCTGCTTCAAAAATATCTGGAAACGCAAAGCGCGGACAATCTGACCACACAATCGGAGCGGGACACCAATGGCGATGGTGTCTATGACCGGCTGCACCGAACGGTCCAGAACGGCGACAAGAGCACGACCGAGACCTGGCAGAACAGCTCGGCAACTGGCGTCCTGAAGGATAGGGTGATCACGACGACAAGCGCCAACAACTTGACGAAAACCGTTCAGGTCGATTCGAACGGGGATGGAGTCATCGATATTGGGCGCTCGGTGGTCGTCAGTTTCAATGGGGACGGCAGCAGCAACACCATCGTCTCCGAGGCGAACGGCAGCGGCGCCCTTCTGAGCAGAACAACCTCGGTCACGAGTGACGATGGTCTCGTGATCAGCTCGACAATCGATTCCAATGGTGACGGCTTCACCGACGCGACTTCGACCGCGACCACCGTCCTGAACTCAAACGGGACGACAGCGACGACGGAACAATACCGGACTGCAGACAACGTGCTGCAGCGACAGACGGTCACGACAACTAGTGCTAATGGCCGCAGCACCGTGATCGCCCTGGATAGCGACGGCAACGGCGTCAACGACAGGGTCACGACTAAGACGACGAATGCCGACGATACGCAGACCGACCTCATTCAGTATTATTCGCCGACAGGAACGCTGACCTCGTCCGTAACCAAGACCACCAGCGCCGATGGCCTGACGGTTTCGCGCCTGTGGAGCAATGGCGCTTCCGAGACGATGGAGACGCTGGCCGAAAGCAACGGCAGCTACACCTTCAGTCGTACACAAGGCGGCGTGACCTATTCTGCCGCGCATGCCGTCAGTCGGTCGGGCGTTGAGACCTGGACTACCAACGAGAACGGCACGATCCGCACGCTGACCATCGACCAGGATGCCAAGGGCTTTTACGTCGATCTTGCCGGGCGCATCTATGGGGCACTTCTCGATCGGCAGATGACGACGCTCGAGCGAGAGATGCTGCCCAAGTATTTCGCCAATGGTGCCTTGAACACTGCGCAGCTAGCGGCGGACCTACTCGCGAGCTCCGAATTCTCACAAAAATACGGGACGCTGACGAATGCCCAGTTTGTGCATCGGCTCTATGATAATGCCTTCTCGCATGAGCCGACCCTTGTGGATCTGAGCGGCTACGTCTCCGCACTAGCCGCTGGTACACTGACCCGCGCCCAGGCTGCGATTGCCATCGCGAATGCGGCTGAGAATCTTGCGAACGGTGCCGATGAGATTGCAGAAGAACGCGCCCCTGGCGCTGAAGCCTTCAGCCTCGACCGGATCAGCGACAAGGTTCAGGCCCTCCATTTGGTCACGCGGCTCTATGACGTGACGCTCGATAGGGCGCCTACCCAATCGGAGTTCACGACGCAGTCGCAGGCGCTCTTGTCCGGTTCGCAGACGCCAAGTCAGGTCATCGCGGCGCTAATGGCCTCGAGTGAGTTCGCCACCAAGAATGGCTCGTCGCTTTCCGATGCCGACTTCGTCACTAAAATGTTCGTGAACGCCTTCGGACGCTCGCCGACAATTCAGGAGAGCCAGCCTTGGGTTTCCGCGCTTGGCTCGGGCGCGATCAGCCGGAACGATCTGATCTTCGCGATGTCGGAGACACCGGAGCATATCGTGGCCGTGGCTTCCAGCATCACCGGCACGGCTGGTAATGACCAGCTGACCGGTAACGCCCAGTCCAATCAGATTTTCGGCCTCGCCGGCGAGGACATTCTGATCGGCGGGGCAGGTGCCGATCAGCTCGATGGTGGCGATGGCTGGGATATGGCCAGCTATGCCACCGCAACAGCTGCGGTGGCGGTCAATCTCGTCAGTCCAGGCAGCAATGTCGGTGATGCCGCTGGCGATACCTTCGTCTCGATCGAGCGCTTCCGGCTCTCGGATTTCGCCGACACCTTTGTGGGCGGAACTCAGTCGGCTTTTATATACGGTGCAGCCGGCAACGATGCGATCACTGCTGGTTCCGGCGACGACTGGATTTATGGAGGTTCGGGCGCCGATAGTATCGACGGCGGCGGCGGCTGGGATGTCGTCAGCTATACAGATGCGGCTGGCGCCGTGACGCTCAATCGGGCAACTCCCGCGAATAATCTCGGCGATGCGGTCGGCGACACCTTCGCAAATGTTGAGCGCTTCATCCTCACCACCTTCAATGATCGTTATGTTGGAAACGGCGCTGTCGATTTTGCGTCTGGCGACGCCGGTAACGACGACCTCGACGGCGCTGGCGGCAGCGATATTATCTACGGCGACGCCGGCGACGACTATTTGACCGGTGGAGCAGGCGCCGACACGATCGATGGAGGCGACGGCTTCGATACTGCGAATTTCGCCAGCGCAACTGCCGCGGTGACGATCAATCGGACGACGCCAGCTAACAATACCGGCGACGCGCAGGGCGACACGTTTGTTTCGATCGAGCGCTTCGACCTTACAAACTACAGCGACACCTTCGTTGGCAGTTCCGCCGGAGAATTCATCTTCGGCCGCGGCGGAAACGACATCATCCAGGCAGGTGCCGGTGATGATTGGCTGTTCGGCGGTGCCGGTGCCGATCAAATCGACGGCGGAGACGGCTGGGACACCGTCAACTATGGCGATGCGACCGCGGCAGTGACGATCAATCGGGTAACGCCAGCCAATAACACCGGGGACGCGGCGGGCGACACCTTTGCGAACATCGAGCGGTTCGATTTGAGCAGCTTCAACGACAGCTATACTGGAACGGCGGGCTCTGACTTGGTCTGGGCCGCAGCTGGAAACGACACCGTCATAGGCGGGGATGGGACAGATACATTGTACGGTGCAGAAGGCTCGGACACCCTCAACGGCGGAAACGGTGCGGATCGCCTCGATGGCGGATCGGGCGACGACAATCTGACGGGCGGCGCGAACAATGACGTCTTCGTCTTCGGTCCCGGTTTTGGCAAGGACTCGGTGATGGATTTCACTGCGGGCGCGGGCGCTACCGATGTACTCGAAATTGACGACGCGGTGTTCGCGAACCTGTCCGCAGTGCTCGCAGCGGCGACGCAGGTTGGAGCCGATACTGTTATCACTTACGACATCAACAACACGATCACGCTTAAGAACGTCACGAAGACCAACCTCAACGCGGACGATTTCCAATTCGTGTGAGATGGGCATGAGAGGTTGGTGAGTACCATGGAGAAGCAAATCGCCAGCGCCGCGCCGCTCGGCTCCGATAGATCCTTGCCCGGCAGCGCTGCCGGGCAGGCTCCGTCACCCGACTGCGTCCTGGCCAGCACCGCGCCTGTGGCGGTGCCGGCATGGGCCGCCATGATCGCTGATCCGGCGCTGACTGGCGAGGTCTTCGCGTTCGAGCCGAGCTGGCCGAGCCCAATTGCCGAGCTAAGCGACGGGCTATCGCCACCGGCAATGACGAGCTCCGCCGCGGCGGAGCTCGGCTCCCTATTTTACGGATCCGCCTATGCGCAGATCGACAGCGCCGAAGTGCCGATCTGGGGTTATGCCGCTCATGATCTGGGTTTCTTCTAAGGGCGCTGCAACCGCAATGAGTGGTGAGTACTCGCGTTGAGTCGCCTGTCTTCCTCGGCTTCGATCGTGTCGTCGGCGCTGGCGTCGTGCCGGGGCTCTTTCGTGGTGGTCGGGCTATTCTCCGGCGTCATCAACCTCTTGATGCTGTCGGGTTCGCTCTACATGCTGCAGGTCTATGACCGGGTCCTGAGCTCGCGCAGCTTACAGACGCTGATCGGCCTCTCGCTGCTGCTGCTCGGCGCCTATGTGCTGCAGGGCTTCTTGGACGGCCTGCGCGTGCGGCTGCTGGCGCGGATCGGCGCGCGCTTCGACGAGGCGGTCTCGCCTTCCGCCTTCGCCGCGGCGCAGAAGCTGCCGCTGCTCGGCTTCAAAGCTGAGCAGGCGCTGCAGCCGGTACGCGATCTCGACCAGATCCGCGGCTTCCTAGCCTCGTTGGGGCCGACGGCGCTCCTCGACATGCCCTGGCTTCCGCTCTTCCTGCTCGGCGCTTTCATCCTCCATCCTTGGCTCGGCTGGCTGGTGGTCGTGGGTGGTCTCGTCATCGTGCTGCTCACCTTGATGACCGAGCTAAAGAGCCGCACGGCGAGCAAGGCGCAGCTCGTGAGTGCCAGCGCCCGCCAGGCGATCGCCGAGGCGGGTAGGCGCAATACCGAAGCGTTGACGGCGATGGGGATGAGCCCGGCCTTCCAGCGCCGCTGGCGCGAGCTGAACCAGCGCCATATACACGACTGGCTCGCCGGCTCGGACGCGACCAGCGGCATTGGCGCCTTCGCTAAGGTGTTCCGCATGGTGCTGCAATCGGCGGTGCTCGGACTTGGCGCCTATCTAGCTATGAAGGGCGAGATCTCAGGCGGGGCAATGATTGCAGCCTCGATCATGACCTCGCGGGCGCTGGCGCCGATCGAAATTGCTGTCGCCCATTGGAAGGGCTTCGTCGGCGCCCGACAGGGCCTAGCGCGGCTGCAGCAGGTGCTGGATTCGCCCACCTTCGCGGATTCCGAGCGCACCAGCCTGCCGCCGCCGCGTCAGGAACTTACCGCCCAGGGGCTGATCGTCGCAGCGCCTGGAAAGCAGGTGCCGATCCTCCACGGCGTTTCGTTCGAGCTGAAGGCCGGCCAGAGCCTTGGCATCATTGGGCCGAGCGCCTCGGGCAAATCGACCCTTGTGCGGGCGCTGGTTGGGGTCTGGCGTCCGCTCAAGGGCGAGGTCCGGCTGGACGGGGCCGCCCTGGCCCACTGGGAGCCAAGTGAACTTGGCCGGCATATCGGCTATCTGCCGCAGGACATCGAACTCTTGGATGGCACGGTCGCCCAGAATATTGCTCGCTTCGATCCGGATGCCAAGGACGAGGCAATTGTCGCGGCGGCGCTGGCAGCCGGTGCCCATGATCTGATCCTGCGGTTGGAGCAGGGTTACGACACACGCATCGGCGAGGCCGGCGCCAGCCTGTC
Organism: Agrobacterium sp.; assembly: GCF_059499945.1. Classification (NCBI taxonomy): domain Bacteria; kingdom Pseudomonadati; phylum Pseudomonadota; class Alphaproteobacteria; order Hyphomicrobiales; family Rhizobiaceae; genus Agrobacterium; species Agrobacterium sp. The sequence goes on from NZ_JCABZP010000018.1 coordinate 6,770, forward strand.
GGGCGGCCAGCGTCAGCGCCTGGGTCTGGCGCGAGCGCTCTATGGCGAGCCCTTCCTAGTGGTGCTCGACGAGCCCAACTCCAATCTCGACCATGACGGTGACGAGGCGCTTACCCAGGCGATCCGCAAAGTTCGCGAACGAGGCGGAATCGCCGTCGTTGTTACCCATCGCCAGACCGCGATTGCCGGCGTCGACCATATCGCGATGATGGCAGAGGGTCGCATTCAGGCATTCGGTCCGAAGGAGGAGATCCTGCAGAAAGTGCTACGCCAGGGCGGGCTGCCAGCAGCCCAGCGCCAGCCGGTCGCGGCCTCATGAGCGAAAATGGAACCCAGCAAAACTCGCCGAGTTTTGCGCGCTCGCTGCGTGGGCTCGCGCTCGCCGGCGGCGTCGGCGTCGCTCTCTTCGCTGGCACGGTCGGTGTTTGGGCGGTGGCAACCACCTTGTCCGGCGCGGTCATTGCCACCGGCCAGTTTGTTGTCGACGGCAACGTCAAGAAGGTTCAACACGCCGCCGGCGGAATCGTCAGCGAGCTCCGGGTCCGCGAGGGCGACCGGGTCGAGCAGGACCAGGTGCTGGTTCGGCTCGACGACACCGTGACCCGCGCCAATCTCCAGGTGGTAGTGAAGCAGCTCGACGAGCTCATGGTGCGTCGCGGCCGGGTTGAGGCCGAGCGGGCGGGCCGGGATCAAATTGCTTTCGCCGCCGAACTCATCGCTCGCCAGTACGAGCCTGAGCTCGCCGAGTTAATCGGCGCCGAGATAAGCCTGTTCGAGGCTAGGCGCGCCGCTCGCGACGGGCAGAAGGCGCAGCTCACCGCCCGGATCGCCCAGCTTGGTGACGAAATCGCCGGCTTGGGGTCCCAGCAAAAGGCGCGAGATACGCAAGCCATACTGATCGGCGAGGAGCTCGCCGGCATCCGCTGGCTCTATGGCAAGAACCTGGTTGCGCTCACTCGCAAGACCGCGCTCGAGCGAGAGGCGGCAAGCCTTGAGGGGCAGAAGGGCCAGCTCATCGCCTCGCTCGCCCAGGCTGAGGGCAAAATCGCCGAGACCAAGCTGCAGATCATCCAAATTGATACGGCCTTGCGCGAGGAGGTGATGAAGGAGCTACGCGAGATCCAAGGCAAGAGCGCTGAATTAGTCGAACGGCGCATCGCCGCGCAGGACCAGATGAGGCGGGTTGAGATCCGCAGCCCAAGCGCCGGCTTCGTGCACCAGCTCGCAGTGCACACCGTCGGCGGCGTCATCACCCCGGCAGAGCCTGCCATGCTCATCGTACCAGCCGAGGACGCGCTTCAGGTCGAAGCGCGGATTAATCCGCCCGATATCGACCAGATTGCACTCGGTCAGCCGGCGCTGGTCAAGATCCACGCCTTTAACCAGCGCACCACTCCGGAGCTCGTGGGACAGGTCACACGCATCTCTGCCGACATCAGCCGCGACCAGCAGACCGGCGCGAGCTTTTACACCATCCGCGTCACGCTTCCGGGAAGCGAGCTCGCCCGCCTCGGTGCCAACCGCGTCAGCGCCGGGATGCAGGCTGACGTCTTCGTCAGGACCGAGGACCGCACCCCGCTAGAATACATCGTCAAGCCGCTCAGGGACCAGATCGAGAAAGCGTTCAGGGAGCGCTGAAGATGCCCAGCGCGAGGGAGCGCTTGCTTTCCGAGGCACCGCGCCCATACGAAGAGGCATTCCCCGTGAACAGAATACGTGGCGTCAGACTACATCATGGCACCGCTCGGCCAGCGCCCGCAGGGACTCGCAAGAAACCGTGAAACCGGACTTCACTTGCCTGTGAAAGGAAGCATTGCTGTGTCGATTGCAGCGGCTGCCTGAGCCGCGCGGATCGGCCCCGCCGGCATCGTCCGGTTCGGGGCTTCGGCTGGTGACGGAGCGATCCTGCTCCGTTCCAACCAAACGGAGATCCGACGATGACGCGACCCGCTCTTACCGATCCGCAGCTGGTGCTGCTCTCGGCCGCTGCCCAGCGGGACGATTTACGCATCATATTGCCCGAGCGCCTGCGCGGCGGGGCAGCCCAAAAGCTGCTGTCGACCTTGACATTCAAAGGGCTGATCGAGCCGACGCATGAGAACATCTTACCGCTCCCGCTAGCCGCGCAGGAGACGCCTGGCATGACGAGTTACCAGATTAGCCAGCTTGGCTTGGTGAGCCTCGGCATCGGTGAGCCGCCGCAGGTGCCAGCCGATGAGATGACGCAGTCGACCGAACGCTCTGCCAAACCCGGCTCCGGCATTCCCCGCGCCGGAACCAAGCTCGCCGGTGTGATCGAGCTGCTGGAGCGCGTGGAAGGCGCCAGCCTGGCTGAGCTGACCGCGGCCACCGGCTGGCTACCCCACACGACGCGCGCGGCACTGACCGGGCTGCGCAAGCGTGGTTTGACGCTGGCACGCAGCAACCGGGAGGACGGAACAACCATCTATCGTTCGGCGCCTGCTGCGGCCGAAGCCCGAGGGGAGGGTGCGTGATGGTCCGCCGCCAGCCTCCTGCCGAGGCACCTAGCGGCGATCTGGGCGTCGCCACCGAATTGGCTGAGCTCGACGCTCTCGATCTCGATGCGCTGCGCTCGCGTTGGCTCAAGGTGACTGGACACCCGGCGCCGCGAGCTTTCCGACGCAAGCTGCTGGCCGCCGCATTAGCCCATGAGATTCAGGTCGCCACATTGGGCGGCCTGCCCACGCCGGTTAGACGCCGCCTGCGCCAGCTTGCAGCGGCGGCCCGCGAGGGCCGCTTCGACGAGACGCTTGGAACCTCCCCGATGAAAGCCGGCACGCTGCTGGTCCGGGTCTGGCAGGGCACCACGCACCAGATCATGGTCATGTCCGATGGCTTTGCTTGGAACGGCCGGACCTACGGCTCGCTCTCCAGCATCGCTAAGGCGATCACCGGCACTCAGTGGAACGGCTGGGTCTTCTTCGGCCTGAAGCGTGGCGACGGTCGCAACAAGAATGCTGGCCAGGCGAAACCCGAGCTCGGAGCAGCGGCCGATGCTTGACCGCGTGGGCAGCAAAACACGGACGATCCGCTGTGCCATCTACACCCGCAAGAGCTCCGAGGAGGGGCTGGAGCAGGATTTCAACTCGCTGGATGGCCAGCGCGAGGCCTGCGAAGCCTACGTCCTCTCGCAACGCCATGAGGGCTGGAAAGCGCTTGCCACCCCTTACGGCGATGGCGGCTTCTCCGGCGGTTCGATGGAGCGGCCGGGGCTGAAGCGCATGCTGGCCGATATCCATGCCGGGCTGATCGACATCGTGGTGGTCTACAAGGTCGATCGCCTCACCCGTTCACTCACCGACTTCGCGCGGATGGTCGAGGTCTTCGATGCCAGGGGCGTCTCCTTCGTCTCGGTGACGCAATCCTTCAATACAACGAGCAGCATGGGGCGGCTGACCTTGAACGTGCTGCTCTCATTCGCTCAGTTCGAGCGCGAGGTCACCGGCGAGCGCATCCGCGACAAGATCGCCGCCTCCAAGAGGAAGGGCCTATGGATGGGCGGGTTTGCTCCCATGGGCTATAGCGCCGATGGGCGCACCCTGAAGGTGGTGGCGGAAGACGCAGCTATCATCAGCCGCATTTTCGATCGATTTCTGGTCCTCGGCAGTATCCAGCGCGTGAAGGAGGAACTCGACCGCAACGGAATCATGACGCGAGCCTTCAAGTCGGCTTCAAACCGCCAATGGGGTGCTCGACCCTTCGGTGTCGGACATCTGCGGCTGATCCTAACTAACCCGATTTATGTCGGCGAAATCGCGCACAAGGGCGAGCGCTTCAAGGCGCAGCATCCAGCAATCATCCTCCGCGAGACATTCGAGGCGGTCCAGCAGCATCTTGCCTTGAGCAAGCGCGAGAACTGGCTTCGCGGCCAGGCCAAGGACGCCAGCCTGCTCGCACGTCTCCTGTTCGACGCGGCTGGCAACCGTCTCCTTTCGGACCACGCCGTCAAAAAGAGCCGGCGCTATCGCTACTATGCGACCAAGCCGGACGCTACGGAGGTCATGCGGATTCCCGCTGGCGAGATCGAGCCGATTATCATCCAGGGACTCGCCGCACGGCTTAGAGACCGTCCGTGGCTGATGGCCACGCTGTTGGGAAAATGCGCTTCGCCTGACAGCATCCATAATCTGGCCGCCGAAGCTGCAACCCTCGCAGCAGAGCTGCAGCACCCAACGGCATCACGGCAGCGCGAGGCACTGCATCGCCTGGTTGAGCAGATTACCATACGGCATGACAGGCTCTGCATTGCCTTGAAGCCGGATCCGTTTGGGCCCGAGGCCTTCCTCAATGATGTCGATCGCAAGGATGAGGGCGAGTCCACCAGCATGGTGATTGAAATCGAGGCTCGCTTCGTCAAGAAGGGACAAAGTTTGCATCTTGTTGTGCCCCCGGCGGAAGGCGTCGACCGAGCCGCGCGGCTGGACAAGGCGCTGATAAAGGCCATCGCGCGTGCCGTCACCTGGTACGACGATCTCGTCGCTCAACGTGTCACCTCCATGCGCGAGATCGCTGGTGAGGAAGACGTCAGCGAGCGCTACGTTGCGCAGCTCTTGCCGCTCGCGTTCCTCGATCCGGGCCTTGTCGAAGGCGCGCTCGATGGGGAGAAAACCATCGCAATCCAAAGCGGCGATCTGGCGAAGGGCATCGCGGTCCCCATGGATTGGTCTCAACAGCGCAAGGCGCTTGTCGGCGCATAGGCGAACTACAGCATTTCGCCTGCTCGGACATTGATTGGAGCCGGGCACACGGTAGGCTTCGGGCTTTCCGCTCCAGCATGGGCCTCGCGATCATGACATCTTTTTTCTGGGGCGATCTGACCGCCGAAGAGCTTCGCTCGAAAGCCGAAGCTGACGCGGTCGTCGTGCTTCCAGTCGCTTCGATGGAGCAGCACGGTCCGCATCTTTCGGTCAGCGTCGACACCGTCCTGTGTGAACGCATCTGCCTGGCGGCAGCGGAACGAGCGACCGGCAATCAGGTCATCGTCGCTCCAACACTTTGGTGCGGTATGGCCGAGCACCACATGGAGTTCGGCGGCACCTTCACCCTCGATATCCCGACCTATCGAGCTGTGCTGCTGTGCTTGCTGAAAAGTCTAGAGCGGCACGGCTTTCGCCGTGTCGTGATCATCAACGGTCATGGCGGCAACGGCCCGGCGCTGCAGGCCTTCCTCCCCGACTTCGCTCGCGAAACCAAGCTGCGCATCCGAGTCGCGATGTATTTCGCAGCCGCCGACCGTTCCCTACTGTCCGTCCTGCAGAACCCCGGAGGACGGCACGCCAATGAATTCGAAACATCGATGATGCTGGCGCTCGCTCCAGAGCTGGTGAGGAGCGAACGCCTTCAGGACGCCTATGGCGGTCAAGGGCGTGAGCGAGAAGAGGATGTTGTCCTTGCGCGGACCGCCCGTCACCGTTCTTACAAGAGACGGACGCCGACCGGCGTCGATGGTGATGCCCGTCTCGCGACAGCTGCCAAGGGGTCCGAACTCGTGGAGGAATGCGTGAGGTCCTTGGCGGAAATGCTCAGCCATAAGAGTGTCTAGCTGAAGGTATTGCCTTACGGGCAGTTTCGGATCGTCGGTCGTATACTGGAGGAACCATCATGATGAGTATCGTTCGAGCCGTTGGAATCGCTGCCCTGATCAACTGCGTGTCGGCGGCAGCGTTTGCCCAAACGACATATACGTATTCTCAGCTGCGACTGGCTCGAGAAATTGCCTCAGCAACGCATCTGGCTGAAATCTGCGGGGCTCGGATTTCGCAACGAGCGGTTTCAGCAGCCCTAAGGTCCGAAGGCTTGCGAGAGCAGGACATGAGCGGGGCAACGGCATTCAGGGATGAGATGGCGAAGCAAAGAATCGGCGTCCGAACCACAGGTCGAGATATGAGGACGGTCGGATTTAGCGAAAGCGAGGCTCTGCGTCGGAGTTGTGCCAACCTGGAGCGGAGCTACGGCCCGCATGGCATTGTGCGGCCAGGCCTCGCAATTCTATCCGGCCGATAGGCTGACTGGGTAGAGTGTTGCGGGGCGAACATCCAGTTGCCTCACCCAAAATGGCCTCCGCCTCTAGCGCGCTATTGGGCAAATTGGGCACGCGCGCGACGCGATTCGCCGAAATAAAAGCTCAGGCGCGATCTCTCTGGTGCCGGGAGTCACCTCCCAAGCCAGCTGCTGCTTTCGTTGCCCGATCTGCGTCCACGCTCGGTGAACATGCCCACAGGCCCAGGGCTATTGTCTTGAGCCATTGGTGCAGTTCATGAACGCCATATGCGCGGCCGTGCCGACCTTGGCGGTCCTCCAAACTTTGCGGCCAGGACGGCTTGGATCGTCACTGATCCGCCCGCCATTGCCGACCGCGCACGTGCAAGAGCGTTGATCTCTCATGCCGCGACATTCCGGCAGGACACCGCCGCTCTGCGCTGGCCCAGAACCCGAAGAACCAAGAATGATCAGCGCTACAGCGCCGACCAAAACAACAATGCGCATGTCAATTTCCCCAAAACCGCAGCTCAGAGTTGCACGAGCTGGGTGACTCGTCCACAGCCATTACAAGAGCAGGTGCTGCACGATCCCGAGAATGGGCTGAGGTGATTGAGAGCGAGCCAGCGGCGAATTGGGCCGTAACGGATCCAACCACCCAAACCCCTCGTTGCGTGCGCTTCAGCTTCCCCGTCAGCCCTGCGCCACAACCAACCGTTCGCTTGCTGCCGAGAAGCGGACATCCCGCGCAGCGGCTTCCCTCCAAGTCGGCTATTTTTGGCCGTTAGATGCCCCTTGCCCCCGGCGCCTCGGTGCGTTCAGCGTCCCCTCGCACTTAGGATAATTCACGCAGCCACGGAATTGTCCGTATTTGCCGCGACGCTCAATAAGCCACCCGTCGGTGCATTCGGGACAGGCTGCGAATGCGGTGCCGCAGCTGCAAATCAGGCGGCTTGGATCAGTCGGGACTTTAATAGGCAGTCCATTTCCACAAACGCTGCAGGATTTGAGAGTCCGGCCGCACAAATTGCGGTGCTCACACGCGAAATACATTCCACCGCTTTTTGCTGGCTCAGCGAGCATGCGACCGCCGCATGACGGGCACCGACGCTCCGCAACAGCGGGCTCGCCGATTTCGGCGGTCTCGTAGTTCGCATTTTCGACGAGCTCGCGGACGAACGATGAGGGATTCTTGCGATCCGCAAGAATGGTCACAGAGAGCCGTGCACGGGTCAGAGCCACATAGAATAGGCGCCGCTCTTCGGCATGCTCGAAGTTCTCAGGTTCCGGCAAGACCAGATCGAGAACTGGGTCATCGACAATTTCTGACGGAAACCCCGTCGCGTCAGCGACTGCCCGCAGGATGACCACGTGATCGGCTTCAAGCCCTTTGGAAGCGTGAACCGTCGTGAAGCGGATCGACATTTGAGAAAAATGATTGATGAGAGCGGGGAGCTCCGGTGGGCGTGCGTGATGATATCGCCCTAGGATCAGAACACTTGCACTGGCCGTGGTCCTGGAAGACAGGCGGTCAAGAGCCGATCTAACCGCGTCGCCTTCCTGACCCCATTTGTAGTAGGCGACCGTGATGGCCGGAGTGGCTGTCGTCGAGGCAGGCAAGACCGCCTTGGTGATTTGCGCAGGGTTGCAGAGCACGAAGCGGCGCGCTGGGTGGGCGATCTTGTCCACGCTGCGGAATGTGCGCCCCAAATCGACGATGCTGTGCACCTCATTGTTCCCTGCGAAGCTGCCGCCGAATTCTGCGCCGAAATTGCGCATCAAATGAATATCTGAGCCGGCGAAGCGGTAGATCGACTGCCAGTCATCGCCGACTGCGAACAGACGCGCATCTTCATGCTGCGCCTTCAATGCGCGGAGCAAACGCGCCCTCCCGTCCGAGATGTCTTGGAACTCATCAACCAAGATATGCCGGTAGGGACTCTTGTAGCGGCCACTCTCAACATAGGCTGTGGCGCGGACGATCATGTCCTCAAAATCAATCATGTCGCCAAGGCGCGCTTCGTAGGCTTTGATCACCGCATCAAAGATCTTTAGGAACGCGCGGCTGCGCGGTACGTCAGCCGATGAGGAGGCTCGCGCTTCGCAGCGGGCAATTGTGGATCCCGAGCTCTTAAAATGCCTTAGAAACGTACCGAGCGTTTGCGTGAAGGCATCAACTTGTCCCATCGGCTCGAGGATTTCGAACACCTGATCAGCTGCTAAGGGCTTAAGCGCGACATGGGGAGCGAGCTTTTCCTTGAGGTTGTCGAGTAGCTTCCCGTCGACTTTCTCGTAACTGAACGTCTCAATGAGCGTCGTCCCGTTCGACGCATGCAGCCGGCGCTTCCACTCCATCTCGGCAAGGTAGCGCGTGCGATCCATGTAAGGCGCAGTCGTCAGTCGCGTCGAGCCGTCAGTTCTGCGCTCTTTACGAACACCAAAATGTTCGATGTAGATGCCGCTCTCCGTAAGGCGAAAGTCAGGCTTATACGGGCCGCGGGCATCGTCCGGCAGCGTGCCCTGATATGAAGGTTCGTATTCGTGCGCGATGCCGTTGAGATAGAGCCAGTTAGCGATTTCCCATTCTTCGACGCTCTTGACGCGATCGCCATTGAGGGTGCGGAGTTGATGGGCGTCTACCCACTGAAAATAGCTGTCCAGCGTCTTGAAGTCCCATTCGCTCTTGTACGGCCAATAGAACTCCGAAAACCAAGCCAGTAGCAGGGTGCCGAGCTTGGCTGTAGGCGCAACTTCATTGAGCAGAATGTCGCGCAGTAGCTCACGAAATTTGACGTCATCGCTGGCATGCGCGGCCAACGACGGCCCCCGGCCTTCAACCTCGCGGATGATCCTATTGCCGAGCGCGTGAAATGTCATAGCGCCGACTTGAACGCCCGTCCGCGCCTTGATCCGTTCCGCCATTTCGGCGGCGGCATCTTTCCCGAAAGCCAGAATCAGGACGTTCTCAGGCGGACGGATGCCGCGTTCGATCAAGTAAGCCGCCTTTGCGACAATGACACTGGTTTTGCCTGACCCCGCGCCCGCGAGGACAAGCGTTGCGTCCTCGTCAGTCACGACGGCCAGACGCTGCTCAGGCGTCAGCGGGTTCTTCTCGATCGTGTCGAAGAAGTCCGTCAGGTTGGCGAGGTCAACATCGATGAAGCGCTGGATTGCAGCACGACGCGCATTCTCCGGTGTCCGCTGGAATACGCGGACCGTATCAATGACCTTCTGCTGATGATCCGAGAGGTAACCGTCAGGGATCTTCGCCGGTAGGGAGCCGCTGATAGCCGATGCGCGCACGAGGAACGGCGCAAGCAGACAGGCGGCGGGGTAGCGGCGCGGACGGTCAAGCCGATTGATGACCTCGAACAGCGAACTCAGTTCACTTTCGACCGCTTCGAATTGCCCTAGGATGTACTCGCGGAAGGCCTTGTTGGCGGTACAAATGAAGTTTGCCGCATCGAGCCTGCTAATGCCTGCAAGCCTTGCGATATGTCCTTTTGAAAGCGCAATTTCGATCGTGCAGAAGCCCAGTTTGCTGGCAATCCTGGCTGGACCGACCCAGTCGCTAAAAGGTGCCTGATGTCGGCCGCCAATGAAGTTTATCCCTGAAGCTGACAGCTCTGCTGCCCATGACGCGTGACCCAAGAGGCGAAGAACAAATCCCGTCCATGAGCTTCTTCGCAGCCGCCGTGGCAGAGTCATCTTCGGGTCTCTCGCTCCGGAACCTTTATGGGAGCCCCCTTGGGGGCATGGCCTTTTTGAATAGCGTGGACGGTTTGAACGGGTGCAGCAATTCTCCAAAGACCAGGCAGATTCAGGGCCTCTAGTCACAGCAGATCGCCCCTGACTGAGCTGCTGGAACATAGGATAAGGCGTCGGGTAGAACGCCGGAATCGGAATTTGTCGCCCGACTCTCAAATGGACCGTCGCCTAAGGCACCTAGGTTGAAGCGCTCAAGCTGGCCTAGGTTGCGCTCACGGGGGCTCCTTCCTAGCCTGACTGGTAATGAGGAGTCGGGGCGGTGAACGATCCGGTCGTTGGTTATAATGCAGGCGGTTCGGCGCTGGCTGACCGTTACGAGCGGCTACGCGCCGAAGAAGTCCACGCCGCGTTTCTCAGCATTCTCCCATCCGGGACAGATCGTCTAGCTCTCGATATCGGCGCAGGTTCAGGCCGCGACGCTGCCTGGCTGCGTCGCAAGGGCTTCGAGGTCGTAGCGGTCGAGCCTGCCAAAGGCATGCGAGAAGCAGGCATGAAGCATCATGCAGACGACGCGATCAGGTGGCTGGACGATCGTCTACCGGCGCTTACTGCAACGCATCGGCTCGGCCTTGCCTTCGACGTCATACTGCTCAGCGGCGTCTTTATGCACGTCCAGCCGGATCAGCGCCCGCGCGCGTTCCGGAAAATCGCTACGCTGCTCAAGCCCGGCGGTCGCCTGCTTATTTCGGTCCGGAACGGCTCCGGCTCTCCTGACCGCCCAATGTGGCCCGTCCCTGCTGGCGAGCTTGAAACCTACGCTCTATCCTGCGGCCTTGCTGTCTTGCAGATCGCTGGCGGTGAGGACCTCCAGGGCCGCGGAGATGTTGAATGGACGACCTACGCCTTCCAGCTACCCGATGACGGCGCCGGAGCTCTCCCTCTTCTCCGAGGCATCATTCTAAATGACGACAAATCCGCGACCTACAAATTAGGCCTCCTGCGCGCCATTGCGCGGATCGCCGACACCGCGCCAGCTCTTGCCGTAGAGCGTCCCGACCAAGATATCGTTGACCTACCACTGGGAGCTGTGGCCCTCAATTGGCTGCGGATGTACCTGCCGCTGGCTGCGGCAGATCTTCCACAGCTCCCGGGCAACCGCGGGGCAGATCGCTTGGGATTCGCCGGGGGCGCGTTCCGACAACTTCTGGGGGATCACGTCTTCGGGCAGGAGTTGCGGATCGGCGCGAGGTTCACCGGCGAGCGCGCAAAGATCGTCGCCCAGGCGCTGGCGGATGCGCGGACGAACATCAGCCGGATGCCCGCAACCTTTACGCGGTATCCTAATTCGGACGCGAAGGTGTTTGATGCGGCTCCGGCGCGAGCGCCGCGCATTCTTCACGAGATCTGTATGGACACAGAGACACTCCGCACCTTCGGATTGATAGGAGTGCCGGGGCCGGTTTGGCGCACCCTCCAACGGTTAGGCGCGTGGGTCGAGCCGATCCTCGTCAGTGAATGGGCGCGCCTCATCCAGAGCTTCGGCGATAGAATGGGCCGCGCAGTCGCGCCGGGCGAGGCTGAAGCGGCTCTTCGATGGCTGGATCCCGCCCGCGACACGGCCCTTGCAAGGGATGTTGCCCGCCGTCTTGTAGCGAATGGCGCTCCGGTTCGGTGCATCTGGACGGGAGCTCAGCTGCACCCGGGCAGCCTCGATATCGATCACTGTTTGCCTTGGACCGCTTGGCCGTGCGGCGATCTCTGGAACCTCCTTCCCGCGAAACCCACAGTTAACCGCCACTCCAAGCGTGACCGGCTTCCGTCAGCCACCGCGCTCGTCAACGCGCGCGAGGGCATCCAATCGTGGTGGCGACAAGCATGGGAATCTGACCGTGCGTTGTCCGCGCGGTTCTGGCGCGAGGCAGACGCCGCCTTTCCGCTCCAGGGCGAACGCGACCTAGATGACGTGTTTGCTGGGCTGGAGTGGCGCCGGCTGCGCCTGCGGCAGGATCAACAGGTCCAGGAGTGGGCCGGAGCATCACTTGCAACCTAAGCGCCAGAAGCGGAAGTTGGATGTTCGCCGGAATCCAAACATTGGCGAATAAGTCCCAATTTCAGACTTGCAGTGACCGCAGCAGCTGGCCGTGGACAGTTTTTATCGCAGCCGACAACTCCCTGCTGCTAGTGAGACTGCCGTAGTCGCCACTGTGCAGGAAACGCCGGATCGCGGTCTGCATGTCCACTATACGACTGAAGTTGGCGCGCCTTATCCGCCACTCGATTTCTTCCAACGGCGCCATTGGATCGATCATAGCGGCAAATGCTGGCAGATAGTGCGCACCTGTGTCCGTTAATGCCATGCGCAGCCACGTTAGGCCGTCCACTATGTCAGCTCCGGCCAGGAAGTAGAGAGGCGTCATAAATGGGTCGAGCCCGCCGAATACGTGAATCGGCTTATCGACTTGGTTCAAGTTCAGTAATGCGCGCAAGCGTGCGATAAAGGTCAATCGTTCGAAAAACGTGAGGCCGGCCTCCTTCTCCGTCACTCCAACAATGTCGAAGTGCCTCAACATTGCGGCGCTTTCTGCGATCGATTCGATAGTCAGCCTCTCGCCGTTCCTCGGCTTTAGGAGGAACGCGCTTCCAAATTTCGGACTTCTAGAGGAAAGGGCTGCGACGATCTGGTCGCCAATGGCCAAATCCGTGCGGTCATAGCTGACCGCAACGACCGGGACCGTAACGTCGATCGCTGCTAATGTCTCGGCATGGAGGTCGGGCGACCATGGAAACGACGCGTGATCTGCGTTGCCGCCCCGAAGCTTCCCCTCCTCGTCGACGAGCGTCTCGTAACCGCCACTATCTACGATAATCAGCTGAACTTTGAAGCGCTGCGGATCGACCCGATAATAGCGGATGTCGTAGGCGCTGATCAGCACGGAACCCGCGATGAATTCAGCGGTGTTGTCGAGCGTTGACGCGACCGAGGTCCTTGCCAGCGCTTTGCTGGAATAAGAGGGCACGATTAGGGGCCCGGAAGTTGCGACTGCGCCGCCTCCGACGCGTATCGGAGTGGGCAAGCGCGCAGTCGGCGAGTCCATCGAGACATCCGCAGCCGAGTACAATCAGGGAAACCGACCCGAGAACTTGAGCCGTGATGAGAATAATGCAGCAGGATCATTCGATTGAATAGTGGCGCCGTCACGCGCGAAGATTGCTCGGAGGATCGCCGTTCTCCCTTCCTGGACTATCGGAGATCCGGCGCTCACTGATGCCGCCGAAACGTCGTCCAAGAAACAAGCGTACTCTATGCGCTTTCGTGCATAAGTCGCTGCAGCGCTAAAAGCACTTCGCGCAGTGAGGGCGATGCTTGCGCCATTGCCATTAATTCCGAAAAGTCGTCCGCCTGGCTTGCCCTGCCGGCGCCGAGATGCCCGTCCAATTTATGTTGATACTTGAGGACCTTGGCGATTTTCGCGTTTTTGAGGCGCGAAACCGTCGATTGATTGACGCCGAGCACCGCTGCGACCTCTGCATCGGTCATTCCGCTTTGCCTGATCGTCGCGGAAAGGCGAGCCTGCGCCAAAGACATCTGCATTGCATGTTTATGCATAAAATTGCATAGTGGCGCAAGGAGACCCTTGCATGCAGTCAGTATGGGCAGGATACGGCGACGGAGCCCGCTTGATCGCGCTACCGGATAGCCACGAGGAAGTGGTGAGGGGCGTTCGATGGGGTGCGCCGGACCATCTCGGTACCCCAGCATATTGGGCGGTTCGATGTTGCTGGAACGAGGAAGCCACGCCGAGCTTCGCCTGCGGAGCAAGCTCCCTAGTCGAAGAAGTCGGATTCTGCCTGCTTGGGGGTTACAGCGTGACGTTCGAGGCCAACATTGCGGCTTTCGATTGGCTCAGGGAGCATGGGGTATTCGAGCTAGGCAGAGACATTCCGGCAAGTCGCATCCTCGATCTGCTGTCACAGCCTCTGGACGTGCAGGGGCGAGCTCGCCGCTATCGCTTTCCAAACCAGCGTGCGAGACGCATCGATGCGATGCGCCGACGAATGGTGGACTCGCCTCCGAACCAAACGTCGCCGCGTGCTTTGAGGGATGGCCTGATGTCGTTTGAGGGTATTGGCCCGAAGACGGCGTCATGGATCGTGCGTAATCACCTTGACAGCGACGACGTCGCCATCATCGACGTGCATGTGCTGCGTGCGTGCCGGCAGATGAGCCTCTTTCCCAACGAGATATCGCTTCCACGCGACTATGAAGCCCTAGAAGAACGGTTTCTGGATTTCGCGAAGGCGATTAAGGTGCGATCATCCCTGTTGGATGCCGTGATGTGGGCCGAGACTAGAGCCGGCGCATTGGGGTGAACGGGTATGTCGTCGGACCATGGAGGCACTTGAATGGGTGGGTCGGACACGAAGCCGCCGAAGAAGGCCACTGGTGCCACGCTTGGGTCCGGCTCAGGGCAGGACTGCCCGGCAAGACTGACGACTATCGTCTCCGGCCCCGCAGAAGGGATCACTAGGGGAGCTTGGCTTCGGGTTCGCGCCGACCGAAGCGGCGGGCAACCGCGCGTCGTCCTTATCGACGAGGTCACTGGCGCCACGGTGGGTTCGCTGGCGGGCGTGCCGAACCTCGCGGTCCTGATACGTTGCCTTGAGGATGACGTGCCGTATCGCGCCATCGTCGATCATGTTGACGGTGGTCGGATCGACGTCACCATACTCCGAGAGTAGCGCATTGCTCATCGCCGGGGGAGTCTATGCGGAGAACTGCTTAACACCGTCGCGCGTCGCGCTGCTCGGATCCGGGGGGCGGGCGGCTTTGGCCTTGGTGGGACTTCGCCACGACATCGAGTTGCACACATTTCATCCTGCATCGCTCGACCGAGACGTGGCGCTCAACTTTGCTCCGATGGGCGTAAGAGTGACGGTGCACGCGACACCGTGCCGTTATACTTTCGATTATCTGCACCCCATGGCTCGACCGAGAATCGTCCCATTGCCGTGCCCAAACGCCATGACGGTCGCAATCGAAGCGACCGAGGTGCTGAGGTTTGGGTGCCTCGAAGGCGAATTCCGCGTTACCGCAAAGCGGGCGGTATATGATCCCCAGTCCGGCGCAAGCCCAGCAGCTTTCGGCGAGAACGGTTCAACGGCGGATAGGCTCGCCCTTGTCCTCAATGCAACCGAGATCCGTCGTCTGAGCGGAGAGGACGACATCGCCTCCGCAGTGGCGAGCATGAGGCGCCGCGACCACGCGACCGCGATAGTCGTCAAGGACGGTCCCTGCGGAGCGTATGTCTTCGAGGAAGATAAATCGCCTCGTCACGTCCCGGCCTACCCAACGCGCTCCGTCTACAAGATCGGATCGGGAGACGTCTTCTCGGCCACCTTCGCTCACGCTTGGTTGCCCGGCGAAGCGTCGGCGGCGGCCGCCGCAGATCTGGCTTCCCGCCGCACAGCCGACTATGTCGAGACGCCTGCCTTCCCGCTCCCCGCCGTATCATCTCACAGGATCCCGGCCTCGGAAGGCGGGAATCGGCGCAAGGTTCTCCTAATGTCGGCGCAAACCACAACATCCGGTCGATGGCTCCAAGAAGAGGCCGCGAGAGGGTTGGAAGACCTTGGGGCAGTCATCATCCGCCACGAGGACCTACGCCGAAGGCGATCACAGCCGTCGACCGCAAGCGACTTTGACGTGGTCTTGATCCTGCTCGGAGACACGGACGCAGCGATTGCAGAGACTAGCGCCGCGCTGATGCACGGCAAGCCCGTAATTGCATTCGTCGACGATCCGGCGATCCTGGACGACGTCAGTGCGCTAGGAGCTATCGCAGAACATGATTTGTGTTCGGCTCTCTACCGAACTCAGTGGATCTCGACATGAGGGCGTTACTTTTCACCGGCGGACTGGACTCGACGGCCTTGGCTTGGATGCTCCGGCCGGAGAAACTCATTTTCTTTGACTACGGGCAGCGACCCGCCAGGGGCGAGGAGCGGGCCGCCCGAGCGGTAGCCGCCGCGATCGGGCTCGTCTTGGATGTCCCGCGAGTCGACATGTCCGCGTTCGGCCACGGCACAATGTCGAGATCTGGAACGGCGTTGGCTTCGGCTACGAAGTCACCCGAGTTCTGGCCTTACCGCAATCAGATGCTGATTACCTTGGCGGCGATGGCCTACGCCGCTGATCCGCTGAAGGAAATCCTGGTGGGTACTGTGGTGGGGGACGACGCCCACCCGGATGGACGCGCGGAGTTCGTCTCGGCCATCGATTGTTTGGTCAGGCAGCAATCCGAGGTACGCGTCGTCGCGCCGGCAATCGAAATGACGACCCTCCAACTCGTCAAGAATGCGGCCGTCCCCAAATCTGTGTTAGGATGGACGTTTTCGTGCCATACGGGCGAATGGGCCTGCGGGTCTTGCCGAGGTTGCAACAAGCACCGTCAGGTGATCGAGTGCCTTGAGGCGGAAGCCGGAGCCTGAACGCGCGTCATCCAATTGCGCCTGCGTCGCGGCGCGGACAGCTCCGAAACGGCGATCGACTACGACGGTAGCATTGGTGAGGAGATGGGCGACGTGCGTGTATCAAGTGATCTTGATCCGGAAGCATCGAGTTCCGCAGGCGTGCTGAAGGACCCTCTGCAGCCCGCGGACAAGGGTTTGGACCATGCGTGGCGCTATTTCGTCCTGCATGCACAGCAGCGCATATCCGTTTTCAACTTCTTCATCGTCCTTTCCGGCATCCTGTCGACGGGTATCGGCGCTGGCTTCCAGGCTGGAAAGCCCATGGCGCCGGTGGTCGCGATCCTGGGAGCTCTGCTTACGCTTTTCTCAGTCGTATTTTACCGGCTGGACGCGCGGGGATCAGAGCTCGTGAAGCTCGCCGAAGTCGCACTGGTGGCGGGCGAGAACACATGCATGCCTGCATTCGCGCGGATCGTTGCAGGGGAAGGAGAGCGCCGCGCCTCGGGTCCCCCTTCGCCGCAAACCTGGACATTCGGTCAATCTTTTCGGCTCATCTTCTGGGTGATGGGCATTGCAGGGGCCGCTGCGAGCTTAGTCTCCATCTACCGACGGGCGATGTAACGCGCTGCCGATTTCTCAGCGGCATCGAATGGGCCAAAAACGGTCGTTGAGCCCTCGTCTGAAAGCATACTTCCCAAAATCGCCATATCGCCAGATAGGCCTCAGCGTCAGCGAGCGCTGCAAGTTACCTGAACGTTTGTGTTTCCCGCTTCGGCAGCCAAGTCTGGAGGCGAAAGCCTGGTGGCGTCGCCAACAGTTTCAATGGTGATGCCATTGCTCTGGAGCCCTCTCGCCTGCGGCAAAGAA
This sequence comes from Agrobacterium sp., assembly GCF_059499945.1. Lineage (NCBI taxonomy): Bacteria > Pseudomonadati > Pseudomonadota > Alphaproteobacteria > Hyphomicrobiales > Rhizobiaceae > Agrobacterium > Agrobacterium sp. The sequence continues at coordinate 23,816 of NZ_JCABZP010000018.1, forward strand.
CAGCTTATGGATGCCTATCGCCTCGGCAGTGGAGCAGCTAAAATGCCGGTAGTCGTAGATTCTGCTGCCTTGAGAAACGGCTTGCCATGGTGCAATCCCATATAATCAGTAATGACGATGAAGAGACGGCGAAGCTCCTCGCACCCTACATTCAGTCTGGCAATCTGAACTTTCTCATTGGGTCAGGCGCCTCGCTGCCGGCGATCAAAACTGCCGGCAATATCGAAAAGACCCTGGACGATCTGATTAAGGATGGGAAGAAGGCGGAAGCCGACCGAGAAATGGTCGATTTTATCGAGGCGATCGGTAAGACGTACAAGCAACTCGTAAGCGACGCCGCATACCCAGCCGATCTCGACGAGACATTCAACAATTATAGCCGCTTTATATCGATTATCGATCAGATGCTGTTTTTCCGTAAGAACGAGATCTTGCCCAGGCAGGCGACGATTTATTCGACAAACTACGACATGTTTATCGAATTTTCTGCCAGTAATTTACCGAGCATAATCATCAATGACGGTTTCGATCGATCATCGGGGCGGTCGGACAGTTTCGCATTCGTCCCAGAGAAATACTTCGATCGAACGTACAGGGCGAGTTCGCTCTATGCTCGCCGGGTTGAGATCCCAACCATCAATCTCATCAAGCCTCACGGATCCCTGAACTGGGCTAGGAAGGGGTCGAGCCTCGTTTACAATGCAAGCGCTGTTCCACCGCTGACGGCAGCCGAGAAGGCCAACCCAGCGAAGGTTGCTGATTATCTCAGCAAGCACTTCCTGATCATGCCGCACTTCGGCAAGTTCCATGAGACCCTTATGGATCGGGTCTATTACGACCTGCTCCGGCTCTTCTCGAAGTCGATGGAGCAGGAAAATGCCGTCCTGATGACATTCGGATTCTCGTTCAGTGACGAGCACATCCTGGACATTACGCGGAGGACTCTCAGGAACCCGACCTCTCAGCTGATCATTTTCGCTTATAGCCACGAGGACATTGCTTCGTACCAAGCCAAATTTACGAAGCATCGGAACGTCAGTGTGATCGGACCGCCTGCCGGCACCAACATCAACTTCCTTAAGCTGAACGACATCCTTTCTGCGGTTCTGCCGGAGATCAAAAATGGCTGACCGGCCCGACCGACTGCAGAAGGAGGCGGTGCTCCGGGTCGGTGAAGTTTCGGCTGTGACGGGGCGAAAGGTCTTTATCTCCGTCGACCGCGACAAAAACTTGTCCGAGCTATTTTTCGACGGCGATGTGATCAGGAACATCGGCGTCGGAAGCTACGTCGACATTCGAAAAGGATTTCTCAGCCTCATTGGCAAGGTCGAGGGTGAGAACGCCCAGACGGACGATAAGCGCCCGAGTCAGCTGGCCTATATGAACGGCCGCCGGTTCCTATCCGTTTCGCTGGTGGGTTTCCTGGACCGCAAGGGCGAGTTTTTCGGCGGGACTAAGGAGCTCCCGCTCGTCGGCAACGAGGCTTTCCTTCTCACCAAGGAGAAGGTCCATCAAATCCACAATCTCCTTCGGAATGGCGGGATCGCGCTGGAAATCGCGCGATCGGAGTACGAGGGGTACGACATCTCTCTCCCGGTCGACGGGCTGATGAACAGCCATATTGCGATCTTCGGAAATACAGGCAGCGGGAAGTCAAACACCCTGGCGATGATCTATCAGGAGTTCATCGCAAAAATGCGAGCTCGCAACGCGCAGGCGTTCGAGGCGAACTGCCGTGTCGTTCTGTTTGACTTCAACAATGAGTACATCCGGGACAACTGCCTGACGCAGCACAAGCGGGTCTTCCGTCTGAGCACCAGGAACGATGATGGCGACAAGATCCCCCTTGGATCCGGGGGCTTCAACGATATCGAGATCGTCAGCATTCTCGCCGATGCAACGGAAAAGACCCAGAAGCCCTTTCTAAAACGGGCTCTCAAGCTTCAGCAGCTCGTGAATGAAGCGGCCGCTCCCGCCCAGTACCTCGGGGGCATAGTACGTCGACAAATAACTCAGATTTTGCAGATGTCGGACAAGCTCCGGGCGGACTTGCTGCTCGACTACCTCAGGCAGGTCCTGCCCGAGACCAGTGCGGCTGGTGAGGCAATCGAGCTGGCGGAGGACATCGAGTGGCACAACATCCAGTCGGAGTATCGACTTCGCGGAACCCAGGTCTATCTGCGATCGACACCCGACCGGATCACCGATACCATCGTCTATAAGACGGTGGAATTGCTTGAACTCGCCGACGACGACATCAAAAACCTGATCATGCTGTGCTACGTGCAGCTGATCTCTGACGTCCTAGCGAACCGCGCCCAAAACGAGCACATCGCGCCTGCGATCAATAAGCTCAAGAGCAAGCAAGGCGACATTCGAAAGATCTTCGATCCCACCCCTGCCGCCAATCTCTTCGCGTCCAACGTGCTCGTATTCGCGCTTAGCGACATCAATCTGGAGATGAAGAAGACGGTTCCTCTCCTCGTCGCCAAAAAAATCTACGAGGACCATAAGCGGATCGGCGGGTTGAGATCGCTGAACATCGTGATCGATGAGGCGCACAATATTCTATCGCGCGAATCCTTCCGGGAATCGGAGAGTTGGAAAGATTACCGCCTTGAGACGTTCGAGGAGATCATCAAGGAAGGGCGGAAATTTGGTGTATTTGTCACGATTTCAAGCCAAAGACCCAACGATATCTCCCATACTATAACGTCCCAAGCCCATAACTATTTCATTCATCGACTGATAAATCAGAAGGACCTCCAGTCTATCGCGAGCGCGGTGTCCTATATCGATAAGCTGACGGAGGAATCGATTCCGACCCTGCCAACTGGCACCTGCATCTTCAGCGGCATGGCTGGGCAGATGCCGCTGAAGCTAGCCGTGAAGCCGCTCGATGATCATTTGCGCCCCAAAAGTGAGACGGCGGAGTTCGTCAACCTGGTCCCAGCGGTCGGCTAAACCAACGCGACAGCGCGAACTGGTAAACCACACAGCCCTGCCGACGAGGGAGAAAATCTAGAAAATCGGCCAGCTCTCCTATTGTAGCTACACTGCCAGCTGACTCACCGAAAAGCAGACCTTTCGATGGTCGGGGATAGGCCAGATTTGCGACAAAAACTTGGCCACTGCGGTTGTCGCGCAGAACCGCAGTGGCGCGGGGCCGAGCCGAGAATCGGGCGTTTGAGACGCCCAAATCTCTGGGCTGGCGCGAAACGCAGAGCGGCGCGACGCCCTCAAGGCCCCGAAGTACCGGCGATTTCCGACGGTTCTGCGCTGAGTGCTGAAGCTGGAAGACTTGCTGGCGGACAGGGCGGGATTCGAACCCGCGATACGGTTTCCCGTATACACACTTTCCAGGCGTGCGCCTTCAACCACTCGGCCACCTGTCCGGCGCGCTGCTTATGGCCTCGGCGCGCGCGTCTTTCAAGGCCTGCGAGCCCTTGGATCGTCCGAAATCGATCCGGTGGCCAAATTCGCAAGGAACTCGCCGCCGCCGGCTGAGGCCAAGCGCCGCGGCCGCTCCGCTTGCGCGGGCTCTCCTTAGCCGTTGCAATGCGCCGGGGCAGGGGACACATCCAGGCCGGAGCGGGAGCGAATCTGCGCCCGCCGGTCGCCGATGTCGCGGCGGATGGGGAACGAAGAGTGCGGTTTCTGGTCAGGGTCCTGGGCTATCTGTGCGTTGCGGGCGGATTCATCGCGCTGCTGACCGACGGCGCCCGTGCGATCGCCAATTCACTGTGGCGTTTCACGCCGCTGGGCGAGGTTCTCGCGATGGTCGCCGGCGGGCGCCTGCCGGCCCTCCAGCCGATGGTCGAGCGCAATCTCCATCCGCTGCTCTGGGACCCGGTGCTGGTCAATCTCCTGCTCGCGCCGGCGGCGCTGGTCGGGCTGCTGCTCGGCTTCCTGCTGCTCTGGCTGGGCGCCGAGCCGCGGCCAGAGATCGGCATCGTCACGCGACGGTGAAGCGGCCGCGGCGGCCCCGAGACTGGGCGCGGCGCCTCGCGATCCCTATATTGGCGGCTGACCGAGATGGAGCCCGCCATGTTTTCCCTGCGCAAGAAGACCGAGATGCCCGCCGCCGGCCAGGCCCTGCCGGGACGCACCCAGGCCCTGCCGACCGCCGAGCGCCATTTCGTCAGTGGCCAGGCGCTGAAAGGACCATACCCGGAGGGTATCCAGCTCGCATTGTTCGGGCTCGGCTGCTTCTGGGGCGCGGAGCGCAAATTCTGGCAGGCCGGCGAAGGCGTCTATGTCACCGCGGTCGGCTATGCCGGCGGCGAAACGCCGAACCCGACCTATGAGGAGGTCTGCTCCGGGCTGACCGGCCATAACGAGGTCGTGCTCGTCGCCTTCGATCCGCAGAAGCTCTCTTACGAGGAACTGCTCAAGATCTTCTGGGAAAGCCATGATCCGACCCAGGGCATGCGCCAGGGCAACGATATCGGCACGCAATACCGCTCCGGCATCTATGTCTTCGACGAGGCGCAGCGCGCCGCCGCCGAGCGCTCGCGCGAGGACTACGGCCGCGCTTTGGCCGCGCGCGGCTATGGCCCGATCACGACCGAGATCCGCCAGGCTCCGAGCTTCTATTTCGCCGAGGACTATCACCAGCAATATCTGGCCAAGAACCCGGCCGGCTATTGCGGCCTCGGCGGCACGGGCGTGGCCTGCCAGATCGGCACCGGCGTTGCCGCCTGACCCTGCGGGCGGCGAACGCTGCCACGATTAGGACACAATCTTGCGCGGCGGCGCCGACAAACGCATGGGATTTGCCGATTCCGCGCTTGATTGCCGGCTGAAACCTGCCGAGACTTCCCGCTTCAACGGGAGGTCTCCATGCAGTTCACCATGAGCCGCCGCGCCGCGGCCTTCGCGCTCGGCCTCGGCGCCGCTGCGCTCGCCGGCGCCGCCATCGCCCAGGCGCCGGCCTTCTTCCGCATCGGCACCGGCGGCACCGCCGGCACCTATTACCCGATCGGCGGCCTGATCGCGAACGCGATCTCGACGCCGCCGCAGCTGGTCTCGACCGCGGTCGCCAGCAACGGCTCGGTCGCCAATGTCAACGCGATCGTCGGCGGCGCCGCCGAATCCGGCTTCGTCCAGGCCGACGTCGCCTATTGGGCCTATTCCGGCACCGGCGTCTACGAGGGCAAGCCGAAGGTCGCCGATCTGCGTTCCATCGCCAATCTCTATCCGGAATCGGTGCATCTCGTCGTCCGCAAGGCGGCCAATGTGAAGAGCGTCGCCGATCTCAAGGGCAAGAAGGTCTCGCTGGACGAGCCGGGCTCGGGCACGCTGCTCAACGCCAAGGCGATCCTCGCCGCCTTCGGCGTCACCGAGAAGGACATCAGCGCCGAATACCTCAAGCCGAACCAGGCGGCCGAGAAGATGAAGGACGGCTCGGTCGACGCCTTCTTCTTCACCGGCGGCTATCCGGCGGCGGCGATCTCGGAGCTGGCCTCGACCGGCTCGGGCATCGACATCCTGCCGATCACCGGCGCGCAGGCCGAGAAGCTCGCCAAGGACTCGCCCTTCTTCGCCGCCGACGAGATCCCGGCCGGCACCTACAAGGATGTCGGCGCGGTCAAGACCGTCGCGGTCGGCGCCCATTGGGTGACCTCGGCCAAGATCTCGCCGGACACCGTCTATGCGGTGACCAAGGCGCTGTGGAGCGACAAGACCCGCGCCGCGCTCGATGCCGGCCATGCCAAGGGCAAGGTGATCCGCAAGGAAACCGCGCTGCAGGGCCTGCAGGGCGTGCCGCTGCATCCCGGCGCCGAGAAGTTCTACAAGGAAGCCGGCCTGCTGAAGTGACGGCGTAGCCGTCCCCACGCGGAAGCCTTTTCGACCACCCGGGCGGCGCGCCGCTGCCCGGGTGGCGCATCATGTTCACCGAAGCCGAGTGTCCCATGGCCAGCCAGCCCTCCACCGCCGAACTCGCCAGGCTCGAGGAAGAGCTCGATCCCGAGATGCAGTTCCGCAAGGTGCCGCACGGCACCGCGCTGCTGGTCGGCGCGCTGTTGCTGGCGCTCTCGGCCTTCCATTACTACACCGCCGGCTTCGGCCTGCTGCGCGAGACCACCCATCGCGGAATCCATCTGGCCTTCGTGCTGGGGCTGATCTTCCTGGTCTTCGCGGCGCGCAAGAGCGAGGCGGGCCAGGTCTATGCCTCCAGCCTCGCGCGGCCGGGCGGCGTGCCGCTCTATGACTGGGTCTTCGCCGTTGCGGTCGCCATCTCCAGCCTCTACGTGCCCTGGATCTTCGAGGACCTCGTCTTCCGCGTCGGCAATCCCTCGACGCTCGATGTGATCATGGGCTCGATCACCATCGTGCTGATGATCGAGGCGACGCGCCGGGCGATCGGCTGGGGCCTGCCGCTGATCGCGCTCTTCGCCATCGTCTATGCGCTCTATGGCGAGTATTTCCCCGGCATCTTCCTGCATCCGGGCGCGACCTGGTCGGTGCTGGTCAACCATCTCTATCTGACCAGCCAGGGCGTCTACGGCGTCGCGCTCGGCGTCGTCGCCACCTATGTCTTCCATTTCGTGCTGTTCGGCGTGCTGGCGACGCGGGTCGGCCTCGGCCGGCTCTTCCTGGGCGTCGCCGCGGCGGTGGCCGGGCGCTTTGCCGGCGGCCCGGCCAAGATCTCGATCTTCGGCTCGGCCCTGTTCGGCATGATCTCCGGCTCCTCGGTCGCCAATACGGTGACCGTCGGCTCGCTGACCATCCCGATGATGATCCGCCTCGGCTACCAGCGCCATTTCGCGGCCGCGGTGGAATCGACCGCCGCCACCGGCGGCCAGATCACCCCGCCGATCATGGGCGCCGCTGCCTTCCTGATGGTCGAGTTCCTCAACCTGCCCTATGCGAGCATCGTCGTCGCAGCGATCATCCCCGCCTTCATGCATTTCTTCGGCGTGCTGATGCAGGTGCATTTCGAGGCGCGCCGCACCGGCATGCGCGGCCTCACCGATGCCGAGGCGCCGAAGCTCTCCGAGGTCTTCGCGCGCGACTGGCCGACGATCGCGCCGCTCTTCGTGCTGATCCTCGTGCTGTTCACCGGCTACACGCCCTATCTCGCCGCGTTCTGGGGCATCACCGGCTGCATGCTGATCGGCCTGGCGCATTGGCGCGCCGCCTCGGCGCTGGTCTTCGCGGTGGCGCTCGGAATCTGCGCGCCGACCGAGATCCTGCGCGTCCCCGGCGTCAACCTCGCGCTGACCCTCGCCTGCTTCGCGGCAATGGCCCATGGCGTGCTGCTGCGCTGGTCCGAGGGCCGCAGGCGCCTGCACGAAATGGTCGATTCCTTCATCCTCGGCGCCAAATACGCGATCGGCGTCGGTGCGGCGGCGGCAACCGTCGGCATCATCGTCGGCGTCGTCACCCTGACCGGCGTCGGCTTCAAGATCTCCTGGATCGTCACCTCGCTCGCCGATCAATGGGCCAAGGGCATGCTCGACCTGCTGCCCTTCCTGCCCTTCGGCGTCACCGGCGCGACCCTGTTCTTCACGCTGCTGCTCACCGGCCTGGTCTGCATCCTGCTCGGCTGCGGCGTGCCGACCACCGCCAACTACATCATCATGGTCACGGTGGCGGCGCCGGCGCTCGGCATGCTCGGGGTCAACCCGCTGGTCGCGCATTTCTTCGTTTTCTATTACGGGGTGCTCGCCGATGTGACGCCGCCGGTGGCGATCGCCGCCTATGCCGGCGCGAGCATGGCCGGCGCCGATCCGTTCCGGACCGGCAACACCGCCTTCCGCCTGGCGCTCGGTAAGGTGCTGGTGCCCTTCGTCTTCGTGTTCTCGCCCTCGATGCTGATCATGGTGCCGAGTTTCACCTGGACCGAGCTGATCGGCTCGACCAGCGCCTGCATCGCCAGCATCACCCTGCTCTCGGCGGCCTTCTCCGGCTGGCTGCTGGCGCCGCTGGCGATGTGGGAGCGGGTGGTGCTCGCGATCGCCGCCCTGCCGCTGATCCTGGCGACGCCGATCAGCGTCGCCGTTGGCCTGGTGATCGGCGCGCCGGTGCTGCTGCGCCAGGTTCTGGCCCGGCGCGCCGCCGTCGCAACCGTGTAGGGTTCGCTCTCCGTTCTTGCAACCGCCGCGTGCCTCCGCTAGCGTCAGCTGGAGGGGCGGGGTGATGCCGAATGGTGACGCGGGTTGCGACGGTGGCCTTCGAGGGGATCGAGGCCCGAGCCGTCGATGTTCAGGTCCAGGTGACGCCCGGAGGCGTGGCCTTCATCCTGGTCGGGCTTGCCGACAAGGCGGTCGGCGAAAGCAAGGAGCGCGTCCGCGCGGCGCTGATCGCCTCGGGGCTGGCGCTGCCGGCCAAGCGCATCACCGTCAACCTCGCCCCGGCCGATCTGCCCAAGGAGGGCAGCCATTACGATCTGCCGATCGCGCAAAATCGATAAGCTTGGCAGCCGCTTAAGCGATAGCGACGTTCTGCGTGTTCTCACGGGGTAAGCGGGGGGTAAGCATCTGTTCGGTATTCGAGCCCTCGTCAGCTGAGCGCCATGAGTCGACGGGCGAGCCTAGCGCTGTCCCGTCGCGCCTTCGCCGCGCCCGCGACATAGGTCGATCCGGTCGGCAGCTCCAACGCCGCCGCGGTCGCTTCGGGCATGACCTCGGCATCGGCCGCCAGCGCGCCGCAAACCCGGTTGAGCGCGACGACGCGGAAGCCCGGAGACTGCGCCTCAATCTGCGAAGCCTCCGGCCCGACCAGCAGCGAGAATGCTTGCCGGACCGCGGGCAGGTTGCCGTCCGTGATGGCACCGGTGATGTCGCGCAGCTTCATAAGACGTATCCCCCGCCCAGATGATGGCTGCCAATCTGCTCGGCGATGCCGTCCGGGTCGGCCAGCCCGTTATCGTCCGGGCAGCCTTCATCATCGCATTGGGCGCCTTGGTCCTCGCATTGCTGCTCAAGGTCGCAGTCGCCGTCGATCGCGTGGGTGACCTCGATCAACGCCTCGACGATTGCGCCGAGCCGGCGGCTCATGCTTTCGCGGGTGCGGGCCTCGCTGACGAGGCGCCGGGCGACAGTGGACAGGATGCTCTGCACGTCCCGCTGCTCGGCCTCGGTCAGGCGGTTGTCGTCGCCGAACAGGGCTTCCAAGCTGTTGGCGGCCAGCCGTTGCCGTTCTGCGAAATACAGCCCGAGGTCTGCCACCTGGCAGAGGTCGGGAGTAAGCGAGCGAAGGTCGACCAGGCTCATGACCGCGCTCCCGCTTCGGCTCGCGCCTTGAAGGCTCGCGCGTAGGGCCATTCACAGTCCTCCTCGATGTCGATGCAGCAGGCCCACCGGTGCGGGCAGTCGCCGTATTCGGCCTCATCCGTCCACCGCGCCGCGTACCAGCCCGGCCAGCCGGGCACCGCCTCGAAGGTCGCCCCATGCTGGTCGAAAAGGGCCATGACGCGCGGGACACGCTCGCGCTCGGTCTGTTCCTCCATGGAAACGACATGGTCGCGGACGCTCGGCTCCTCGCCGAACCATTCGAGGCGGCTCATCGACGTGGCTCCATCGGAATGACCCGCCGCCCGATCACCAGCTCGCCGTCGATGAAGACGACCGGCAGATGGCCATAGAAGCTGAAGGTCGGGAGGCTGACCGGCTTGACGCCGTAGGACCGGACCGGCTTGCTCCGGCCGCGGTGGCGGTTGATGCGGATCGGGCTCATTACTGAGCCCCCGCAAGGCGAGCGATGTCGTCGGCCAGAGACCAGGCAGCGGCCTCGGCGGGCGACGAGTAGAGGGCCGAGAAGTTGCCTTGCCCATCCTTCGGCAGATGGAGCCGCATCGCCTCGGCTTTGGCGGATAGGCCATCGAGGGTCAGCGCCGGATGGCGCCTTATCCACTCCATGCCCTCCCGCTCGATCTCAGCCAGGGCATTCAGATCCGGATCGTCCTCGTCGAGGACGCAGCGGGCCTCGTAATCAAGGTGCAGACGGCCGACGAAACCGCAGACCTCGATGAGGTCATGGTCGGGGCTCTCAGCGCCGGGCACATACGGCGCCGATCGCCGGACGGCCGCCGCCGCCGGGGCGATGGCGCAGCCGGGGAGCATGGCAGGAGCGGCCAGGGCGACCGAGCCGAACAGGGATTTGACGACACTGCGTCGAGCGACAGACATGGAGCACTCCTCTGGCAAGGGAGAGGTCAGGGGGATCAGGCGAGGGAATCGGGGAGCAGGGCGGCGGCCGCAGCGGCGAGGCTGGCGGCCGCGGCGTCGGTGCATTCGCCCAGCGTGTCGGGCTCGTCGGCCATCAGACGGATGACGGCATGCAGGCCGGCGAGGGTGGTCGGCGTCGTCGTCAGCGCCGTGGTCAGGGCCTCGGCCTCGCGATTGCACCAGTCCTGAGCGATGGCCTGCAGCTGGGCGACGCGCTCGATCTCACCCGCCTCGGCCTTCCGCGCGCTGTAGTCGCGGGAAGCGTGCAGGGCGGCCCGCCGTGCGGCCTCGACCTCGGGGTCAGCCAGGGGCGTGAACTTGTCGAAGAAGCGGCGGACGAAGAACTCGCCGACACCATCCTCCGTCTCGCCGCGGAAGCTGATTTTCGGGCGCGGCCCGGCACGGCGGCAGGCGGCATCACCGGCGACGCCGGCGGCCTCCAGCGCGGCGTCCCATTTCGCCCGCACCGGCTTCCAGGCAGCGATGGCTCGCAAGGCGGGATCGGGGATCGCCTGAGCGGCGACGGAGAGGCTGATAGTGGCCGGGGTGGTGGCGAGGCCGGTCAGCATGGCGCGGCGATCGATCGAGGGCATGGCTGGCTCCAGGGGCTTGGGATCAGGCGGCGTTGAGATGCGCGGCGACCTGGCGCAGCTCGTCGTCGGTGACTCGGATGCGGCGCAGGTTCGCGGGGACCGGCCCCATGCAGCGGACAAGGCCGAGCAGGTTGCGCACCGGGATTTCCCACTCGCGGAGTGGGCTCAGCATCCGGACGCGGATCGACGCGCGGCTGCTGCGGTTGCCCGGCAGGACCATGCCGCTCGGCAGGCCACGGACCAGGCGCTTGATGAGGATCTGGCACTCGCCCGGCGGGGTGCATTCGGGCCGGCGCCAGACGGCGACCACATCGCCCTCGCGCACCGGCGCCGAGCGGTCGAACAACAGCGGCGTGCCGTCCATGATTTCGGGCTGCATGCAGATGCCGCAGCCGACCATGGCGAAGCGCTCCGGCCCTTCCCAGGGCGCGAGCGTGGTGGTCAGCCGGGTCGGCTGCTCATGGGGCGGGACGATGGCGACAGGCAAGCCGATCCCGGCTGCCGAAGCGGTGGCGCTCAGCATGGCAATTCTCCAGCGATTATGAAGGCGGTCAGGCGCTAAGGACGCGCTCGGCAGCGAGCGCCAGTTTCGGGCCCAGGAGGGCGGTCGACCAGTTTCGGCTCTGATCCATCAGCGCCATGGTGTTGAAGGCGCGGGCGAGGACGAGGAGGTCGGCGGGCGTCTGCGCCTCATGCTCGAAAGCCGCCTCGGCGAGCTTCGAGATGGCTTCCCTCGCGCGCCACTTTTCGGTGCTGGCAGCATCGAAGCCGCTCTCCTCGCGGACGCGCTCGCGGGCAGCCATCCAGACCTCATGCTCAGCCCGCGCTTTCCAGGCGCGACGAGCAGGTCCGCCGCGGCGGCGCGGGTCGCCAATCGGCAGGTCATCATAGGCCTCGGCAACCTCCTCGATCCGGCGGGCCGCGACCACGAAGACCTCGGCCTCACGCCAATTGGGAAAATTGTCGTCCACCAGCCGCAGCGGCTCGACGTGCGCGGATCGAGTCTCTCGTCCTGTGGCGATGATGCTCGCCGGCGGGGGCGGCATCATCTGCTCTGCCTTGGCGAACGCGGCCTTGTAGGCGTCATCCGCGCGGAGGTAGCGGGTTTCAGCTGCGGCCATCTCCTGCCCGATGCGGGCCAGCTCGGCATTGTCAGCCGGCATAGGCGCGGCCGCGATGGCCGTGCTCGCGGTGAGGGTCGCGGCGCTGGTGGCGCCGAGGCGGCCGAGGAACAGGCGGCGAGAGAGGCTAGCCATCGATCAGGCTCCCATGCTGGCGAGGGCGACGCGCAGGGCGTCGATGCGGGCGGGCTGGAAATGCTGGCGGCGATGCTCGCGCTCGATCTCGAAGCGCAGGGCCACGGCGTCGTTGCCGAACTGCGCGGCGACCGCGGCGGCCTCGCGAGCGCGCTGGGCGAGAGCGGCCTGCACGTCGGCCTGATGGCGGGCGGCGGCGAGGACAGCAGCGGCCTGAGCCTTGGCCTCCTGCCAGGCCTTGCGCAGCCAGCGGCTCATCTGAGCGCGGCGGTCGGCGGCGGTGCGGCAGGCAGCAAGAGCGAACCGGCCGGCATCGTATGCGCGGCGCATGATGGCGCCCTTGTCGAAGGCGATGCGGTTTCCGGTGGACAGGCTGGCGAGAGGGGCACTCATTCTGATTGCTCACAGCGAGTAATTTCGATACCTCAGGTATAGGTCGAACCTTGAGGGCGTGTCAATACCTCAGGTCTCAGATAAATCCTGAGGTATCATAATGACACTGACAAGTGAGCTGCTTCGAGCTGCGCGGGCACTGTTGCGGTGGGAGCAGAAGGACGTGGCTGAGGCATCAAAGGTGTCGCTGCCGTCGATCAAGCGACTCGAAAGCAAACCAGGCCCCCTTGCCGCGCAGGACCGGACGGTGCAGGCAATCCGGTCAGCTATTGAGAAGGCTGGGGTAGAATTCATCCCTGAGAACGGCGGCGGCGCCGGCGTCAGGCTGGCGAAGCAGACCGGCAAGGACAACGGCGGAGGCTGAAATGGCACTTCGCTCGGGACTCCTGCCCCGCCTAATGACGAAGCAGGAAGCCGCAGCCTACTGTGCCGTCACGCCTTCACGCTTTTCTCAGCTTGTGAAAGCGGGGACCTTCCCCAAGCCGGTTCCCGGCACCTCTCGCTATGACCGTGTTGCGATCGATCGCGCGTTAGATAGGCACGCCGGTTTTCATAACGCGGTCGAGCTTTCTCCGCTTCAGCGATGGCGGGCTGAGCGGGCGATAGCGGACTGATCTACGCGAGCTATTGACTGCGGTCAGACGGCCAACACCGTCAAAGGCTATCGGCCTGGACGCTCTGCCGCACGAGCTGGCACGGCTTATCGGTCGAGAGGAATGCGATGTCGGCAGCATCTCGGCCGGTAGCGATGCGCACCATTCCTTCGACCGGAGCCAACCGGGTCGGATCGACGAGCCACCACTGATCTTCGAGGAACACCTCCACGACTGCATGGAAGTCGGGCGGCTGCAGGTCGACAGCGTAGGCGCTGACTGCCCGAGCCGGGATCGACAGAGCGCGGCAGAACGTGATGGCCAGGTGCGTGAAATCCCGACAGACGCCAGCCCGGACGGTGAAGGTATGGTCGGCCGCAGACTCCGCGGTGCTCACTCCGGCGATGTAGTCAACGTGGCGGTTGATCCAGTCCATGAACTGCACCGAGGCGAATCATATGCCAGACGACAAGAGCAATCGCGGCCCGCAGGACCGTTCGCGCATCAACCTTGCTGGCTGAGCTCGCGGCACGATGGCTAGCAGGGAGTTCGAACGGCACACAGCTACGGGTATGCTCGCTTGGCCGATCTCAGAAGTAACCATCCTCCGACGAGCATCCCGGCGCCCCATATCAAGAAGCCAATGTCCCAGTAGAGCCACTGCTCCCGCGGCACGGTCTCGTTGACGTGATGGAGTCCAAGGATCTGGTGGTTGATCAGGCCCTCGACAGTGTTGAAGAGCCCGAAGCCAATCAGCATTGCAGCGAACAGCAGCCTGGCGGACCACTCGAAATGGGGCTTTCGCGCAGAGCGCCAGAGCACGATCAATCCAGCGACCGTAAACAGGTACGTCGCGAGGTGAAACAGTCCGTCCAGGAGCGTGTTGAACTCAAGGTTCTCCAACGTGTCGGCAGGATGGCCAGCGCTAGTCACCATATGGTGCCACTGCAGAATCTGGTGCAGTACGATGCCATCGAAGAAGCCTCCGAGGCCGAGACCCAGGAGGATGCCGCCAAGCGTCGGAAAGCTATGCTGCCCTTGAGCCATTGTTACCTCGCACGCGGCGAACCCAGGCAACGGAGAGAAGTTCCCCTGCCGAGCGCGTCAGCCGCTCAGATCGCCGCTTTGAGATGACCCTTCAATCGCTCTGATATGGCGTACATCCAGCCGTCATCACCTGCCTTACCTGGAAACGGCTTCATCCCGAACTCCCTGCGGTAAAGCCGCATTAGGGCGCGACGCCGGAAATCGATGAGAGGGTGCTTGCCCTTGTTCTCATGCTCAAGCGGGAAGGCTTTCAAGACGAGGAGCGAGTAGCGTCGGCACTCGATCTCGATCAGGCGTCGCAAGACAGCGGCCCACTGACTTCGGCCGGTAACGCCCGGCTTCACCCAAGCTCGATCGATCAAAATGATCCGTCCGAAGGGAAAGAGCGTCGTCGCGACATCGGGCCAGTGCTGAACGAGCAGCTCGGCAAGCACCATCGCGGAGTCGCTGATCGCATCCATGAGAAAGCAGAATTCGTCATCATCGACGAAAGCGAGGTCGGGCTGATCAAAGTCGATCAGCTCGAATGAGCCAACGTGCTGCTCATCAGCAAACAGCCAACAGTAGATCCGGCGCACGTAAACGGTATCAGGCGTCTCAGCGATCCAGGCCCGTGGAAACTTGCGATAGCGCCCGATAAAGCCGCCAACGCTGCTGAGGTCGATTTCACGGATGGATTTGAGGTGATGGGGAAACGGGTGCCCCAACCCGTCGGGTGGATCGAAAAGGCGGTCACGTAAGCGCTTAGTCACGGTCATCTCTGCTCCTAGCTGGAAGCTCAGCTTAGGGAGAGGTTGCACCCAAGCGCTTGGCAGAATCAGCCGGCTTTCCGGACATTCTGTGCACCTGACGTCCGCTATGCCCGCGCCCTGATTAAAAAGCACGTTTCCGCACGACTGCCACGTTGGGAGTGCATGGCGAGCCGCGGACGGCGAGCTCCCAAAGATAAATTTCTTTACAATATCTGGAATAGCAACGCGGGTGGAAGCGGTGCAGCCTTGCGCTCCTGCGGCGGTAGAATTTTGTTGGGGTTAGTTGAAGGCCTGGTCAGCCCCCAGCTTATGGTGTGCGGCTGTCACGCGCTGCCTGCGCACGCTGGGTAGCTTTTGTGACGCTCCCGACCCGCGATCCGGAAATGTGTGCTCGACTGCGCTTGCTTGGGTTCGCATTGGCTCCCTGGTTCCGAACATCGGAAAAATCGGCATCCGGGCGCCAAAATTCGGGACCCGCACGGCGCATGGCCAACGCGCGTCGCGCAGAGCTCGTGAGTGCCCGCTTGGCTTCTATCTTGCGGAGCCGGTTTATTTCCCTGTTCATGCGCTTCAATGCACCGGCAAAAACCTGTTTGCGACGCAGGGGATGCGCGGCCGTCCCTGGAAAGCTGCCGCCGCGCGGCTCAGCCTTGCCTCGGACCTCTAGCTGCTTTTGCCGGACGAAGGAGAATTCCCGGCCGCGCAGCTTGCGCAACCGCTCCCGAACCTCTTCCAACTCATTGCGCGTCAAATCGTGGATCGCCGGGATGTGAGTTTTGCTCACGAGCTCAAATTCTTCGTGGTCGAGCAAACTGCGTTCCGTTTTACATGAAATGGTCATCGGACGCTCCAATGCATTGGGCTCTTCGTTATATTTGAGCAGCTAACGGCATCATTTATTCGTGTCCATCGGAGAGCCTGGTGCTGTCCTACTCGGACACTGAATCGGACGCGGTCAGCACACAACCGCGCGGCGACGTTCAGGTTAACAGTTCGTATGGCATGGTCCGGCTGCTCGCGATCAGCAAGCGTGCACTGATGTTCCTCGTATTTCCCGAGGGCCGCCAGTCGTTCCCACTGGTTGCGGCATGCGCGTCAGCAGCAGGCCTCAAGATGCTGGCGCAGCAGATGATCAAGCAGCTGCCCGTAGTGAAGGGCAGAGCCTCGCGGTAAATCGGCCGTCATCAGCCCCGTATCGGAACCACTTGGCTGGTGGCCGATTGAATCGCCGCACAAGGAGGTTCACATGGCAGACGACAAGAGCAAGCGAGGTCCGCAAGACCGTTCGCGGATTAACCTCAGCGAGGACTATGAGATACGCTATTGGACCGACAAGTTCGGCGTCTCGAAGGCCCAACTTGAGGAGGCCGTGCGTGATGTCGGCTCCGCCGCGGATGCGGTTGAGGCTGAGCTGCGCCGGAAGACGCTCGGCTCGGCAGACGGGAACGGGTAATTCGCTTAAGCTCCCGACCTGGGAGCAGCCGTTCGCGTGACAGAGGCCTGCGCCCTTGTAATAGAGCTGGAGCGTGGACATCTTAGCTTCACCCCGAAAATTAACGCAGGTGTTTTCCGCCGAATATCGGGCCGCCTTCCGGGAATTCCGATGGTCAATGCTCTTGCCTTTTCGCGATTTTACCTTGAGCTGACCCTTGA
>NZ_JCABZP010000019.1:0-341741 GCF_059499945.1 Agrobacterium sp.
AAGGGAGCGACTACCGCCGGCGTGCGGCCGGAGCATCTGGTGCTGTCGAAAGAAACCGGCCTGTGGCAGGGTAAGGTCACGGTTGCCGAACATCTCGGGTCGGATACCTTCCTGCACCTCGATGTCCAGGGCATCGGTCCGATCACCGCCAGAACCGATGGTGAGTTCGAATGCAGGCATGGCGATACCGTCTTCATCACACCCGATGACAGCAAGATCCACAGGTTCGATGACAAGGGTATCGCCATATGACGGGAAGACTGGAAGGCAAATCCGCGCTGATCACCGGCTCGGCGCGCGGCATCGGCCGCGCCTTTGCCGAAGCCTATATACGTGAGGGGGCGCGGGTCGCCATTGCCGATATCGACTTCGATCGCGCCAGCAAGACGGCCCGTGAGATCGGCGAGAACGCCTATGCCGTCGAACTCGACGTGACCAAGCAGCATTCCATCGACACCGCCATCCGCACGGTGGAGGGCCAGACCGGTGGCCTCGATATCCTCATCAACAATGCCGCGCTGTTCGATCTGGCACCGATTGTCGAGATCAAACGCGAGAGCTACGAAAGACTGTTTTCGATCAACGTGTCCGGCACGCTGTTCATGATGCAGGCCGCCGCAAAAACAATGATTACTCGGGGAAAAGGCGGCAAGATCATCAATATGGCAAGCCAGGCGGGCCGGCGCGGCGAGGGACTGGTGGCGATCTATTGCGCCACCAAGGCCGCCGTCATCAGCCTCACCCAATCGGCCGGGCTCGATCTCATCAAGCACGGCATCAACGTCAATGCGATCGCGCCCGGCGTGGTCGATGGCGAGCACTGGGACGGCGTGGATGCGCTGTTTGCGAAATATGAAAACCGCCCGGCCGGTGAAAAGAAGCGGCTGGTCGGAGAGGCCGTGCCCTTCGGCCGCATGGGCCGTGCCGAAGACCTGACCGGCATGGCGATCTTCCTTGCCTCCGATGAGGCCGAATACATCGTCGCCCAGACCTATAATGTCGATGGCGGCAACTGGATGAGCTGAGTATCGGGCGCTTGCCGCCCGGCCTTGGCACGAACAACGTTTCCCCTTCGAGGATCGTGACATGACATGCAAACTCTCCCTCGCAACGCTTGACGAAGCCAGAAAAACGGCGGCGGTTCCGGCCTATTCCCGGACCGATCTTTCAGCCGGCATCGTGCATTTCGGCGTTGGCAATTTCCACCGCGCGCATCAGGCGGTTTATCTGGATGACCTCTTCAACACGGGTGCGGACCATGACTTCGCCATCATCGGTGCGGGTGTTTTGCCCTCCGATGCGGTGATGCGTGAGAAACTTGCCGCGCAGGATTTCCTGACCACTGTTGTGGAGCAGGACAATAACCGCACCGGTGCGCGTGTTACCGGGCCGATGATCGACATTCTGCAAGTTGGCGATACGCAGCGCATCATCGATACGCTCGCCGATCCGAAAATCCGCATCGTTTCGATGACGATTACCGAAGGCGGTTATTTCATCGACGCTTCCGGTTCCTTCAATCCGCAGCACCCGGCAATTGCCGAAGACGGGCACAACCCGGCGACGCCGAAAACCGTGTTCGGCTTCATCGTCGCCGGGCTGAAGGCGCGGCGCGACAGGGGGCTTCAACCCTTTACCGTCATGTCCTGCGACAACATTCCCCATAATGGCAAGGTCACCAAAAACGCGGTGGTCGGGCTCGCGGCTCTCTCCGATCCGGCTTTCGCCAACTGGATCGGCGAAAACGTCGCTTTCCCCAATTCCATGGTCGACCGCATCACGCCCGCCACCGGCGAGCGCGAACGCAATATTGCCCGTGACGATTTCGGCATCGACGACAACTGGCCGGTCTTCTGCGAGGAATTCAAGCAATGGGTGATGGAGGATAATTTCCCCGCTGGTCGCCCGGCGCTCGAAAAGGCGGGCGTGCAGTTCGTCAAGGACGTCGCGCCCTACGAGCATATGAAAATCCGCATCCTCAACGGCGGCCACGCGGCAATTGCCTATCCTGCCGCTCTGCTCGATATTCATTTCGTGCATGAGGCGATGGAACATCCGCTGATCCGGGCGTTTCTGGCAAAGCTCGAAAAGGAAGAGATCATCCCGGTCATTCCGCCGGTTCCCGATACAAATCTCGCGGACTATTTCGGCCTGATCGAGCGGCGTTTCCTCAACCCGAAGATCGGCGACACCATTCCGCGTCTGGCGCAGGACGGTTCCAACCGCCAGCCGAAATTCATCCTGCCGTCCACCGCCGACCGTCTGGCGCGCAGCGAGGATATCATAGGCCTTTCGCTGGTTTCGGCGCTCTGGTGCCGTTATTTCTACGGCACCACCGACAGCGGCAAGCAAATCACCTTCAACGATGCCAGCGCCGAGCGTCTGCAGGCGGCGGCGATCAAGGCCAAGGATGATCCGATGGCCTTCCTCGCGCTTGACGATATTTTCGGGGAGGTTGCCGAATCGGAGCTTTTCCGTAAACGCTTTGCCCATGCATTGAAGACGTTGTGGCGCGAAGGCACGGCGAAGACCTTGCAGCTTTATCTGGATGACAAGCTGGCTGAAAAGTGACCACGAGATGGAAGACGAGACCGCGCCCCTTTTGATTTTCGATTGCGACGGCGTTCTCGTCGACAGCGAGCCGGTCTCCATCTCCGTCCTTCTCGATATGCTCTCCCATCTCGGCGTGACGATGGGAGAGGAGGAGGCCTATGAGCGCTTTCTCGGCCGCAGCGTCGCCAGCATGACGGCGACGCTGTTTGAGGATTATGGCGTCGAGACGGACATCGATTTTCTTGATCATATGCGCGCGACGCTGTTCGAACGTTTCCGCACTGAGCTTCGGCCGATTGATGGTATTGGCGAAACACTGGACAGGCTGTTGCCGCTTCGGCGTTGCGTCGCTTCCTCAAGCCAGCCGGAGCGCATCCGTTATTCGCTGGGACTGACCGGCCTGATCGACAAATTCGAACCGCATGTCTTCAGCGCCACCATGGTGAAGAACGGCAAGCCGGCGCCTGATCTTTTCCTGCATGCGGCACGCGAAATGGGCGCTGATCCGCGTCACTGCATCGTGATCGAGGACAGCCCGGCGGGCATTGCTGCCGCAAAGGCCGCCGGCATGGGCGTTTTTGCCTTTACCGGCGGTTCGCATGCCCGCTTTCCCGCATTCCGCGAAAAGATCGCCGGGCTTGGGGCGGATGCCGTGTTTGACGCGATGCCGGATTTGGTCCAACTTGTCGGCAATTATGTGGGGAAGGGCGGTTTTGACAGGCGGGCGGAACGCGATGCAGGCTGAGCGGGACTCTGCCTGCTGCCGTCCGGAGGTCGTTGCGCAAGGGATGGAATTGCAGTCTTGATGCGTCAAAATCTCGTCGCTGTCGATGTCGGCACCGCCAGCGCCCGGGCCGGCATTTTCGATCCGGCCGGCCGGCTGCTTGCCCGCTCCACCCATCCCATCCTGATGCAAAGGCCGCAGGAAAACCACGCCGAACACGATTCCACCGATATATGGAACGCCGTCTGCATCGTGGTGAAGGCAGCGCTTGCCGAGGCAGGTGTTTCGCCGCAAAGCATCGCCGCCATCGGTTTTGACGCCACCTGCTCGCTCGTTATCCGTGATGGGCGGGGTGAGCCCGTTTCGGTTTCCGTTGCCGGTGAAGACCGGTTCGACACCATCGTCTGGCTCGATCACCGGGCGATAGGTGAGGCCGACCGGCTGACGGCATCCGGCCACCGGGTGCTGGATTTCGCCGGCAACAGCGTCTCGCCGGAAATGCAGATACCGAAGCTGATGTGGCTGAAACAGCATATGCCGGCCAGCTGGTCGCGCATGTCCTTCGCCTTCGATCTGGCGGATTTCCTGACATGGAAGGCGACCGGCTCAGCGCAGCGTTCAAATTGCACGCAGACGGCGAAGTGGAATTTCCTGGCACAGGAAAATCCCGGCTGGCAGGCGGATTATCTGGAACTGGCGGGCCTTGCCGACCTGAAGGAGCGGGCAGGCCTTCCCGAAACCACCGTGATGCCGGGGGAAGGCATCGGCCCGCTTTCGCCCGAAGCTGCCGCCGAGCTCGGTCTCGATACCGGCTGTGAGGTGGCGGCGGGCATGATCGACGCCTATGCCGGCGCGCTTGGCGCGCTTGGCGGCTGCCTGTCTGCAGATGTCGGCCGGCATGTGGCCCTGATCGCCGGGACTTCGAGCTGCCTTGTCGCCATGTCGGAGCGGCAGATGCCCGGCCACAGCCTCTGGGGGCCCTATTGGCAGGCGATCCTGCCCGGGCACTGGCTGGTGGAAGGCGGGCAATCGGCCACCGGTGCGCTGCTCGACCATATCGTGCGCATGCATGCGGCAGGCGGTGAGCCGGATACGGCGCTGCATGCCCGCATCGTTGCGCGGGTAACGGAGTTGCGCGCGCTTGAGGGCGAGGCCTTCGCCGAGCGGCTGCACGTGCTGCCGGATTTCCACGGCAACCGTTCGCCGCTTGCCGATCCACATGCCGTCGGTGTCATCAGCGGGCTGACTTTGGATACGTCTTTCGACAGTCTCTGCCGTCTTTACTGGCGCACCGCCGTGGCCATTGCGCTTGGCGCCCGCCATGTGCTCGATGCGATGGAGCGTTTCGGTTATGCGGTGGAAAGCCTGCATGTCACCGGCGGACATGTGAAGAACCCGCTGCTGATGGAGCTTTATGCCGATGTGACGGGCAAGCGCATCGTGGTTCCCGCAACCGCCGACGCGGTGCTTCTCGGAACGGCAATGACGGCGGCGACGGCTGGCGGGGTGCATGCGAGCCTTGCGGCCGCCGGGGCCGCCATGTATCCGGGCAATGCGGAAGTATCAGGCAACCGGGCGCTCGCCCCCCGTTATGAGCGGGATTATCGTCGTTTCCTCGCCATGTATCGGCATCGGCAGGAACTGGAGAGCCTTTGATTTTCTGAAGGAAAATACAAGGCCGAGTGGGTGCCGCGCGTTTCTTCTCCCCGCCGGGGAGAAGGTGGCCCGAAGGGCCGGATGAGGGGGAACGCGAGCGATGAACGCACTCTAGCCCCCTCATCCCGCTGCCGCGGACTTCTCCCCGGCGGGGAGAAGAAACGAGCGGCAACCGCTCGATCCATATGCCGCCGCTGCTGCTAGCCGCAATCAACCACGCAGCGAGCGTTTCAGGGCGGTTAGGTTCTTTGCCCTTGCCCTGCCGTTATCATCAGCGCTGGCGCCAAGCGCACAGAGGGTGAATTCCAGCAGGGAAACCAGTTGAAGCAGGCCCTGGCCGCCATTCTGCGCCTGCGGCATGGCAAGACAGAGATCGGTGCTTTCGGGGCCCCATTCATAAAAGCGTGTGGTGATCAGCAATGTCCTGTAGCCGCCCTTGCGCGCCATTGCCGACAGGCGCTGCAGCGGCGACAGGCTGCCGCCGCAATCCATGATGACGAGCAGGGTGTGAGCGGGGTCGAAATCCCACAGGGCGACATAGGCCGCGCTGTCGCTGCCGAGATAATGGATGTGGCCCCGGCTCTCCAGAAGCCGCCCGTAAAAATGACGCCCGGCGTCGAGGCCTTCCGGAGAAGTTGCCAGAAAGACATCGCCCGCCGTGGCGATCTCGTTCATGGCAAGCCGCCAGATCGACTGGGTCGTCATGTCGAAGGCGGTCTGGATGGCCTGGATCTGCTGGGACAGAAGCTGCGAAAACGGGTTGGACTGGCGTTCGCCGCCTTCTGCCGTTGCTGGCTGGTCCGCACCGGCGGTTTCTTCGGCATGGCGCAGATCGGCGCGGATGTCGCTGAATTGCCGGTATCCCAGCGAACGCAGGAAACGTCCGACCGTCATCGGGCTGAGGCTGAGCTTGACAGCCAGCGTCTGCGCCGTCTCGAACGGTAATTCGTCCAGATGTTCGATCAGATATTTAGCGATCTTGCGCTCGGAAGGCGTCCCTGCCTTCATGGCGCGCGTAAGGTTCAACAGCAGCTTTTCCACCAACGCCTCATTCTTTTATCTTTATTGAACGATGATGCATGCGCGCGCGCAAACGAGCGTGCGAACCGCAATTTGACGGTGGGGGATAGCTTCTCCGGCCTTGTCCTCCACCGGACCGGTATGCGAATTATAATAGATAGATTATTATATTTTAGAGATACCTTTTATTCAAGAGAAATTCCATCTGCGGTTTAAATCCAGACATCTGGCGCCTTTCCGTCCGTCTTGCAGAGCGGGCGGGCAGCGCTTATCTCTCGCCTGATAAGAGTGTTTCAATGCTAAAGGCTCGAGGAGTTCCGAATGATTTTTGATGCGGCGAGGCTTGCCTTTCACAATCTCTTTGCCGCCGAAACCCGGTCAGTGTTCTGGAAGGTTCTGGGGCTCACGCTTCTCGTGCTGGCGGCGCTCTGGTTCGCTATTCGCTCGATCTTCATTTATTTCGCCCTGCCGTGGGTGGATACGCTGATACCCGGCGTGCCTGACTGGGCGGGCTGGCTGAGCTTCGTTTTCGCCATTTTCGCCGGAATAGGCCTTGCACTGGCGCTTGCGCTGCTCATCTCGCCGGTCACCGCCGTCATTGCCGGCCTGTTTCTCGATGATGTCGCCGAAGTGGTTGAAAAAAAGAGCTATCCGAACGATCCGCCCGGCGAGGCGATGCCGATCGGCGAGGCCGTGCTGTCGTCCATCAAGTTTTTTGGTGTCGTCATTGCCGGCAACCTCGTCGCGCTGTTGCTGCTTCTGGTGCCGGGCGTCAACCTCATCGCGTTTTTCCTGGTGAACGGTTATCTGCTCGGCCGGGAATTCTTCGAATTTGCGGCGATGCGTTTCCGAACACCCCTGGAAGCTAGGCAGTTCCGCTCAAAACACCGCGCCACCGTCTTCATGGCCGGGCTGGTGATCGCGGCCTTTCTGGCGGTGCCGTTCCTCAATCTGTTGACGCCGCTTTTTGCCGCCTCGATGATGGTGCATCTGCACAAGGCCGTCAGCCGGCGCGATCCCTCACTCGCCGCCGGCCGCACCGAACAGCTGCGCGGGTAGTTCCACCAGCGGCGCCGGAATATCGAAGGTCTTTTCCGGCGACTTGCAGATATCGGCAATCACGCAGCGCTCGCATTCCGGCTTGCGCGCCTTGCAGCAATAACGCCCGTGCAGGATCAGCCAGTG
Source organism: Agrobacterium sp. (assembly GCF_059499945.1). Classification (NCBI taxonomy): domain Bacteria; kingdom Pseudomonadati; phylum Pseudomonadota; class Alphaproteobacteria; order Hyphomicrobiales; family Rhizobiaceae; genus Agrobacterium; species Agrobacterium sp. Next base: position 7,139 of record NZ_JCABZP010000019.1, read on the forward strand.
ATGGGCGCGGAACAGATATTGTTCGGGAATGATGCGGATCAGCCGGTCTTCAACCTCGTCAGGGGTTTTGCCCGGCGCAAGACAGAGCCGGTTGGCAATGCGGAAGACGTGGGTATCCACTGCAAGGGTGGGCACGCCGAAGGCCATGGACATCACCACATTGGCCGTCTTGCGGCCGACACCAGGCAGGGTCACCAGTTCCTCGCGGGTTTTCGGCACCTCGCCGCCGAAATTGTCGATCAGGATCTGCGACAGGGCAATGAGGTTTTTGGCCTTGTTGCGGTAAAGTCCGATGGTCTTGATATAGCCGATCAGCTGTTCCTCGCCGAGCGCCAGCATTTTTTCCGGCGTATCGGCCACCTTGAACAGCGCGCGCGTGGCGCGGTTCACGCCCACATCGGTCGCCTGTGCGGAAAGCGCCACGGCCACCAGCAGGGTGAAGGGATTGGTATGTTCCAGCTCGCCTTTCGGCTCCGGCCGCTGAATGGAAAAGCGGCGAAAGATTTCGGTCAGCTCATCCTTCGAATAGGCTGTTTTCACCCGCGCCGGCTTGCGGGCGGATGCCGGATTTGACTTTTTCAATGTTTGGGTGCTGGATCGTTTTTTGGCGATTGTCATGGTCTATCTATAGCCAGCCCGCCCAAAGGAAAGCAACGTGGATACGCTCAACGACCAGCCGATTTTCGCGGCGGAACTCGTTCCGCACCGTTCGCTTGGCAGAAGGGGTTTCCGGCTGCTCCTGCTTGTCTCCGGTCTGGCCTGCCTTGTCTATGGCGGCTTTTTCCTCGCCACCGGGGCATGGCCCGTCGGCCTCTTCTTCGGGCTGGATTTTCTGCTGCTTTATGTCGCCTTCCGCGCTAATTACCGGGCCGCGAAGACGCGGGAAGAGGTCAGCGTTTCGCACACCAGCCTGTCGATCCGCAAATTTTCTCCGGCCGGGCGTATGGTGGAGCATCGCTTCAACCCCTTCTGGGCGCGCTTCAGGGTCAGGCGGCATGACGAGATCGGCATCGTCTCCATGCATGTGACGGGCGAAGGCCGGGCGACCGATATCGGGTCGTTTCTCAATCCCGATGACCGTGAAAGCTTCGCCAAGGCTTTCGGCGGTGCGCTGGCGACTGTGCGGCGGCGGATGTGAAACGAACATTCCTTGCGTATCGTGATACCGCGCAAGAAACGGGTGGAGACGAAGTCGCTTTAATGGTTTTCTCTTACCCGTTAGGAGATTTGCGATGAACGCCAATATTACGCTGAACGAAGACATTACCCCCATCGGATCCGACTACGACACGGTGCGCGGGGTTATCGAGCTTTTGACGCTGGATTATCGCGAGCAGCCCTCCCTTGAAGCCATCGCCGCAGAGCTCGGCCAGTCGCCGACGCAATTGCAGAAAACCTTCACCCGCTGGGCCGGTCTGTCGCCCAAGGCCTTTTTGCAGGCCGTGACGCTCGATCATGCCAAGCGGCTGTTGCGCGAAGAGGATCTGCCGCTGCTGGAAACCTCGATCGAGGTCGGCATGTCGGGGCCGGGACGCCTGCACGATCTGTTCGTCACCCATGAAGCCATGTCACCCGGCGAATGGAAAGCCAAGGGCGGCGGGCTGACGATCCGTTACGGGTTTCACGCCTCGCCCTTCGGCCTTGCGCTGGTCATGGTGACTGATCGTGGCCTTGCCGGCTGCGCCTTTGCCGATCCGGGCGAGGAAAGATCCTGTTTCGAAGATATGGCCGGCCGCTGGCCGAATGCTGACTATGTCGAGGATCGCGAAGCGACCGCGCCTTATGCCGCGCGTATCTTCGATCCGTCCATGTGGTCGGCGGACAGGCCGCTGCGCGTCGTGCTGCTCGGCACGGATTTTCAGGTGCGGGTCTGGGAAAGCCTCCTGAAAATCCCGATGGGCCGCGCCGTCACCTATTCGCATATCGCCTGCGATATCGGCCAGCCCACGGCTTCCCGCGCCGTGGGTGCAGCAGTCGGCGCCAACCCCGTCTCCTTCGTCGTTCCGTGCCACCGCGCGGTCGGTAAAAGCGGGGCGCTGACCGGTTATCATTGGGGCCTGACCCGCAAGCGGGCGATGCTCGGCTGGGAAACCGGAAAGGTGTGACGGGGTTTTGATTGTCTTTGCCGATCCGTTGAGGATCGGCTATTCTTTGCCCATGAAGAGCACGATCGAACTTCCCGATGATCTGAAGCGCCGGATAGACCTTCTAGCCGAGCGCTCGAATTTGAGCCCCAGTCGCATCATAGAAGATGCGCTGTCGCATGGCCGTTCCTTGGCATGGCAGGAGAAGTGGACAAGCGGTGTCAGGGCTGGGCTGGCTGAGGCAGAAGCCGGAGAGTTCGTTTCCGAAGAAGAGATTGACGCTGTTTTGAACAAATACGCCAAGGCCTGAAACGCGTGCGGTTGGTCTGGACACCGCGTTATCTTAAAGAACTTGGCGGTATCGGCGACTACATTGCGGGGCGTAATCCGCGTGCGGCGGCAAAGGTCGTTCGGGCAATTCACCAGACAACGGCACGCCTTCTGTCCGCCAATCCTTATCTCGGTCGTCACGGTGAAATCGAAGGGACGAGGGAGCTGGTTATTTCCGGTCTGCCCTACATCGTGGCTTATCGCGTGACGGACAGGCAGATCGAGGTCCTGTTCGTTCAGCACGCCGCCCGGGAATGGCCCGAGAAAATCTAAACCAGTTCCATCAACGCCCTTGCCGCCGCCTCGTCCGTTATCAGCGTATTGCACCCGATGCGCTTGATCGTGGCGCGGATGGCGATGGCGCGGTGGGCGCCGCCGGAGGCGAGAACGATGTGTTTGGCCTTGCGCAGCGTATCGAGATCGATGGCCATGGCGCGCTGGTTGATCGGGTGATCGACGGAGCGGCCTTCGGCATCGATGAAATTGAACATCGTGTCGCAGACGCAGCCGGCATCGATGAGTTCCTGCAGCGTCGCCTTGGAAATGAAACCCTCCGACAGCGAGGTTGAATGCGGGCCGATATCGCCGCAGGAGACGATGGCGAGATCAAGCGTTTCGGCCAGATCGTAAAGCGTCGCCAGTCCGCATTTTTCGATCAGCGCCCGTTTGGTCTCGACGGAATCCACCAAAAGCGGCGCGAGGAACATGTAACATTCCGCCCCGAGCGCGCTTGCCAGCCGCCAGGTGTAATCGAGCGGGTTGGTCTGATGCACGGCGACGATACCGCCGAGCAGCGAGACGACCTTGCAGTTTTCCCGGCGCGGCGGGCGGAAGCTGGAAAGCGAAGCGGTCATGGTGCGGCCCCAGCCAACGCCGATGGTGGCGCCGTTCGGCACCGCTTCGGAGAGGAATTGCCCTAGCGCCAGACCCACGGCCTTAGCCGTGCCCTCGACGCTTGCTTTATCCGGGGAGGGAATGATGACGGCTTCATCCAGCCCGTAAGCCGCCTCCAGCCGGCCGGCCAGTTCAACGAAATCCTCGATGCCCTCGTTGATCCAGATCTGCACCTCGGAACGCTTCATCGCCTCATCGAGAAGGCGGATGACGGTGGAGCGGCTGATGCCGAGCTTCTCGGCGACGTCTTTCTGCGTCATGCCCTGGTTATAATAAAGCCATGCGGCGCGCAGCCTCAGCGAAGCCGCTTCCGAATAGGCCGTATGGGTTTCTCTTCTCAGTTTCGCCACGGTTTCCGCCATTCTTTATGTTGGCGGAGTATCGCAGGCGTGAAACTTATGTCAATTGCGATGCGCAAATGTCTTGACTTTGGGCCGTGCCGCTTGCGATAGTCGGAGCCGGACAAACCGCGATTTCGGCCTTGGGCGCACCCATGGTGCGGGAACGAAAAGACGGCTGAGCAAGTTTTCAAGAGATCATGAAGGATCATTCGATATGACGTCCAAACTCGAACAACTTCGCGCCATCACCACGGTTGTTGCCGACACCGGCGATATCGAGGCGGTTGCGCGCCTGAAGCCGGTGGATTGCACCACCAATCCCACCATCGTTCTGAAAGCACTCGGCACGCCGGCCTTTGCGGATGCGGTGAAGGAAGCCGTCGTATGGGGCAAGAAGCAGGGTGGCCAGTCCGACGCCGTTGTTGCCGCCGTTGCCGATCGCCTCGCCATTTCCGTGGGCGCGGCGCTTGCCGGCCTCGTTCCGGGCCGCGTTTCGACCGAAGTTGATGCCGACCTTTCCTTCGATACGGAAGCTTCGATTGCCAAGGCGCGCCACATCATCGCGGCCTACAAGGAGCGCGGCATCGAGCGTGAACGCATCCTCATCAAGCTTGCCTCCACCTGGGAAGGCATCAAGGCTGCCGAAGTGCTGCAGTCCGAAGGCATCGACTGCAATCTGACGCTCCTGTTCTCGCAGGCCCAGGCGATTGCCTGCGCCGAAGCCAAGGTCTTCCTCATCTCGCCCTTCGTTGGCCGTATCCTTGACTGGTACAAGAAGTCGACCGGCGAGAACTACACCGCCGAGACCGATCCGGGCGTCGTATCGGTGCGCAGCATTTACAACTACTACAAGGCCAATGGCATCGGCACCGTCGTCATGGGCGCGTCCTTCCGCAATGTCGGCGAAATCGAAGCGCTGGCCGGTTGCGACCGCCTGACGATCAGCCCGGCGCTGCTGGAAGAGCTGGACAAGGATACCGGCAAGCTGGAGCGCAAGCTTTCGGCTGACAATGTCAAGGCTGAACCGCTGCAGTCGCTCGACGAGAAGGCATTCCGCTGGGCCATGAACGAAGACGCGATGGCAACCGAGAAGCTTTCGGAAGGCATCCGTTTGTTCGCCAAGGATCTGGTGACGCTGCGCGAGATGGTCCGCAAGGAGCTGACGCTGGCTGCGGCCTGATACAAAAAAGGGGAACCATCCACGTTCCCCCGACGTTTAAGAGATATAATCTCCAGTCACTCAAAACGCGATCGGGTCCCTGCCGGTCGCGTTTTTTTGTGCGTTTCAGGAATTTCCGTTTCCGGTCGCCACTTCGGAAATCCGCTTTGCCGCCTCGCGGATCAGTGTTTCGCAGGCCTCGCGTGTCGGCGCCTTGCCGCCAAGCGGTGTGATATAGGGGCAGGTGATGACGGCGAGCGCCGTGCCATCGAGCGTCAGTACCGGCGCGGAAATATTGCGCACGCCGGCGGTCTGAAGGCTGTCCATGGATTCGAAACCGTTTTTGCGCACCTCCGCCAGCCGCCCGGCAAGCTCCAGCGGCACGGTTTCGCCGCTGCCGCGCACCTGTTCGGTTATCATGATGTCGCGCTGCGCCTCGGTCTGGAAGGCCAGAAGCACATGGCCGGAGCCGGTGTGGAACAGGCTCATCTGCGCGCCGACCCGCATGGACATGGCCCAATAGGTGGCGGATTCCTGCTGGGCGATGACGACGACGCTGCCGCGGTCATAAACGGCCAGATGACAGGCCTGCTCAGCGCTGGCCGAAAAATCGCGCATGACAGGTGCGGCAAAAGAGACCAGCCGGCGTATCGGTGCATGGAAATGCGCCAGCCCGAACATCTTCAGCGTCAGCGAAAACCGGTCGCCGTCAAGCCGCTGCACGTAGCCGCGGCGCACCAGCCGGTCCAGCATGCGGTAAAGCTCGTTCGGGCTTTTACCGATAGACTTGGCGATCTCGATCTGCGTCAGCCCGCCATCGGTGCGGGCCAGAAGCTCGAGAATGTCGAGACCCTTGTCGAGGGCGGGAGCGCGATATCTTTCGCTGTCGTCGTCGGTCATCTGGCCTCGATGTGTTTTCTATGAGTGCCCGGCGGAGGCACCATAAAATATGGTTGCCCGATACCCGACATCCGCGCAAGTTTGCTTGACGCCATATGAATACCGCGTTTACATATGAATTGTCGATCCATATTTGAGATCATCGAAATTCAGCGGTCCGGTCCCCGAAGGGCGGGCGCGCCTTAGCGGGAGGCTATTCATGGTGCAGGATTTTAACGGCCGGACAGTGGTGATCACCGCCGCCGGTCAGGGTATCGGCCGGGCGACGGCGGAGCGGTTCATCTCGCTCGGCGCGCGCGTCATCGCCACTGATATCAACGAGCAGGCGCTTTCCACGCTCAAGGGCGCGGAAACCCGGGTTCTGAACGTGCTTGATGGCGATGGCGTCAAGGATTTCGCTGCCGATATCGGCCATGCGGATGTGCTGTTCAACTGCGCCGGCTTCGTTCATTCCGGCACCATTCTGGACTGCGAAGAGAAGGACTGGGATTTCTCCTTCGATCTCAACGCCAAGGCCATGTATCGCACCTGCCGCGCCTTCCTGCCCGGCATGCTGGAAAAGGGCAAGGGCGCGATCGTCAACATGTCCTCGGTTGCATCAAGCGTGAAGGGCGTGCCGAACCGTTTCGCCTATACCGCCTCGAAAGCTGCCGTGGTGGGCCTGACAAAGGCTATTGCCGCTGACTTCGTCACCAAGGGCATCCGCTGCAACGCCATCTGCCCCGGCACGGTCGACAGCCCGTCCTTGCATGACCGCCTGCGCGCCACCGGCAACTACGAACAGGCGCTCGCCGATTTCATCGCCCGCCAGCCGATGGGCCGTATCGCCACGCCGGAAGAAATCGCGGCACTCGTCACCTATCTTGCTTCTGATGAGGCAGGCTTCACCACCGGCCAGATCCATGTGATCGATGGCGGCTGGACTGGCTGAATTCCGTTACGGGAGAGAGGAGAGGCGACCGGCGTAAAACCCGGTCGCCTTTTTTCATTCAGACGACGGCGCTTCCGGCCATCAGTGCAAGCACGAGGAAGACCAGGAAGATCACCACGGCGATGAAGAACAGGATACGGGCCACGCCCGCCGCGGCTGCCGAAATGCCAGTAAAGCCGAACACGCCTGCGATCAAAGAAATGACAAAGAAAATAAGAGCCCACTTCAGCATGGTGCTTCCCCTTTTGCATAATTTTCCCGAGCCCGCCGCCCCGCGACTGGCTCAGTAAAATGACGCGCAAAAGGGGAAAATGTTCCACACGCCCGCAAAAATCGTTGTTTTAGAAGCCTGTTTCCCCCGCCGCGTCGATCCGCCGGGCCTTCCAGGTGGTGCGGATGAAGGTGGCAACGAAAGCAAGGCTCATGAACATGACGATGGTGGGGGCCGGCGCACTGTCGATCAGGAAGCTCAGCCATATGCCCGAAAGCGATGAGGCGACCGCCACCGCCATGGCCACCAGCAGCATGGCGGAAAAGCGCCGGGTCAGCAGGAAGGCGATAGCGCCCGGCGCCACCAGCATCGCGACCGAGAGGATGATGCCCACCGCCTTCAGCGCACCAACCACGGTCAGCGACAGAACCATCAGCAGGCCGTAATGCAGGATACGCACCGGCAGGCCGATGGCTTTGGCGTGCTGCGCATCGAAGGCGTTGACCAGCAGGTCCTTGCGCAGGATACCGAGAAACAGCGTGGCGAAAAGCGCGATCAGGCCCGTCTCCAGCATGTCTGAGGGCGCAATGCCGAGCATGTCGCCGAAGAGGATGTGATCGAGATGCACGTCGCTCTGCACCTTCACATAAAGCACCAGCCCCAGCCCGAACATGCCGGAAAAGACGATGCCGAGCACCGTGTCTTCCTTGATGCGGCTGTTTTCCTTGATGAAACCGGTGCCGAGCGCACAGATCATGCCGGCGATGAACGCGCCGATGGAAAGCGGGATGCCGACAATATAGGCCACCACCACGCCGGGCAGCACCGCATGGGAAACCGCATCGCCCATCAGCGACCAGCCCTTCAGCACCAGAAAACAGGAGAGCATCGCCATAGGCACCGCGATCATCAGCGTGATCACGAAGGCATATTGCATGAAGGGCAATTGAAACGGCAGGATGGCGAGTTCGAGATATTCGCTCATGGCGTTTCCTCCAGCGCCTTGCGGGCCTTGGCACGCGATGCGAGAAGCCCGTGTTTGGGCGCAAAAACGAAGGCGGCAAGGAAGATTGCCGTCTGCAGCACGACGATGACGCCGCCGGTCGCACCATCGAGGAAATAGCTGAGGTAAGCACCGACGAAGCTGGTGGCCGCGCCGATGATCAGGCTCATCAGGATCAGCCGCTCGAAACGGTCGGTCAAGAGATAGGCAGTGGCGCCCGGCGTTACCACCATGGCAACGACGAGGAAGGCTCCAACCGTCTGAAGGGCGGCAACCGTGGAGGCGGCCAGCAGGGTGAAGAAGATCACCTTCAGCACTTCCGGTTTCAGCCCCACGGTGCGGGCGTGGTTCTCATCGAAGAACACCACCATGAAGTCACGCCATTTCAGCGCCAGCACGATGAGGCTGATACCGCCGATCAGCGCCAGCTGGATCGTGTCTTCGGTGGTGATCGCGAGAATATTGCCGAGCACGATGGTCTGGATATTCACCGAGGTGGGCGAGAGCGACACCATGAACAGCCCGAGCCCGAAAAACGAGATAAAGATCAGCCCGATGATCGCGTCTTCCTTCAGCCGCGTCTTCTGGTTCAGGAACAGCATGGAGCCGGCCGCAAGCCCGCCGGAAAGGAACGCACCGAGCGAAAAGGGCAGGCCCAGCATATAGGCGCCCGCAACGCCGGGAACGATGGCATGGGAAAGAGCATCGCCGATCAGCGACCAGCCCTTCAGCATCAGATAGGCCGAGAGAAAACCGCAGACGCCGCCCACCAGTGCGCTGACCCAGATGGCGTTCAGCATATAACCATAGGTGAAGGGCTCAAGAAGGCTGTTTATCATCGACTTTTTCTTTCGGAGCCTCAGGATCGTGCCCGTTCTGGCCGTTCTTGCCGTAGATCACAAAGGGCCGCTCATCATCGGTAATGACCTTCACCCGCCGCGGATCGGCGTCGTTATGCAGGTCGGCCCCGCCAAGCACGAAGTGGCGCAGGCTGCCGCCAAAGGCCTTTTGCAGGTTCTCCTCGTTGAAGGTATCCGCCGTCTTGCCCGATGCCAGAACCGTGCCCTTGACGAAGACGGCGCGGTCACAGAATTCCGGCACGCTGCCGAGATTATGGGTGGAGACCAGCATGACCCGGCCCTCGTCGCGCAGCGCCTTCAGAAGCGTGACGATCTGCTCTTCCGTTGTCACGTCGACACCGGTGAAAGGCTCGTCCAGCAGGATCACCTGACCCTCCTGTGCCAGCGCGCGGGCCAGAAACACCCGCTTCTTCTGCCCGCCCGAGAGTTCGCCGATCTGGCGCTTGCGATAATCGAGCATGTTGACGCGTTTCAGCGCCTCTTCCACCATCTGGTGGTCGCGTTTCGAGGGGATGCGCAGGAAATTCATATGGCCGTAACGGCCCATCATCACCACATCCTCCACCAGCACCGGAAAGCTCCAGTCCACCTCCTCGGCCTGCGGTACGTAGGCGACAAGGTTTTTCCTGAGCGCTTCCTTCACCGGTAGTTCGAAGATAGAGACGGAACCGGCGGCCAAAGGCACGAAACCCATGATCGCCTTGAAAATCGTGGACTTGCCGGCGCCATTGACGCCGACAAGTGCAGTGATCGTTCCGCGGGGGATGGAAAAGCTGGCATTTCTTAATGCGGTGTGGCCGTTTCGATAGGTCACTGTCGCATTTTGAACCGTCAGGCCGCCGCCTGATTTTTTACTGCCCATTCTCATGAAGACAGCCCCTTGGCGATGGTTTCGCTCGTCACGCGCAGGAGGTCGAGATAGGTCGGAACCGGACCATCGGCTTCGCTCAGCGAATCCACATAAAGAATGCCGCCATAGGCCGCACCGGTTTCCTTGGCCACCTGCTGGGCGGGATCGGCGGAAACCGTGCTTTCGCTGAAGATGACGTTGATATTGTGCTCGCGCATGGCGTCGATCACGCCGCGAACCTGCTGCGGTGTGCCCTGGCTGTCGGCATTGACCGGCCACAGGAACAGTTCCTTCAGGCCGAAATCACGGGCGAGATAAGAAAAAGCGCCTTCGCTCGTTACCAACCAGCGCTTGTTTTCAGGCAGGACGGAAAGCGTGTCGCGGATCGGCTGCACGGTGGCCTTGATCTTGTCCGAATAGGCCTTTGCATTGGCGGCATAGACATCGGCATGGGCGGGGTCGATATCCGTCAGGCCCTTGCGGATATTTTCCACGTAGATCAAGGCGTTATCGGGCGACATCCAGGCGTGCGGATTGGGCTTTCCCTGGTATGCCCCGCCGCTGATGGCCATGGGTTTCACGCCCTCGCTCACCGTCACGCTCGGCACGCCGGAAAGGTTGACCAGGAACTTCTCGAACCACAATTCCAGATTGAGGCCGTTGCGAAGCACCAGATCGGCCTTGCGGGCTTTGAGAATATCGCGCGGCGTCGGCTGGTAATTGTGAATTTCCGCACCCGGCTTGGTGATGCTTTCCACCTCGGCCGCATCGCCCGCCACGTTGCGCGCCATATCCGCGATGATGGTGAAGGTCGTCACGACAACAGGTTTTTCCTGGGCAAGGGCCGCACCGGGGAGAAAAAGCGAGAAGGCGAAAACTGCATGCCGGATTTTTTGAAAGTTCACGGGGCTCACCAGATTTTGTTGCGATTAATTCGCAATACCATCTGTTATAAAATCACCCTTGTCAACGCTATTGCAAATCATTCGCAAATTAGTGGATTTCAAGAATGTCTGAAAATGGTGCGTTTTTGCCGGCGACGCGCCAGTGGGATTAAACTTTTTTCAATGAGAAAGCGGCACTATCGCAGGGCTCGGACAGCGTGGTCCGTAGCTTGTCCCGCGTGTGTTCCTCATCCATCGAGCCACGTTTTGGGATGAGGGCGTAAGACGGGGTACTTGATGTCAGGATGTTGCGGGTGAAAGCTGTATTCGGACGAATGCGGTTTTCGCGCAAGCTCGTTATGATTGGAGGCGGGATCCTGCTTTTGGCGGGTGCGACCGGTTCTGCTGCCGTATTCATCGGCAGCGATCGGCTGCTTGGTCCATCCTACGCTTCCACCAACGGGCTCTCCTGCGACGCGGTCCAGACAGTCAACATTCGCAAGAACGGTTCTTTATGGGTCCGTAAATTCATTCGTACCCAGGGCGGTGATGGCACAGAGCGGCTGAAGACCGCACTGCGCGTCGCCCAGGCGGTTTACGACAAGCAGAAACCCGATCTGGTTCAGGTCTCCGTGCTCGACAAGAACGGTCCGCAGCTGCGCTCGGAAATGCGCGGCCGCGCCATTGCCGCACAGGTGGTTTTCATTCCGGACCTCGCCAAAATCCCTGAGGGTGCGGAGGCGCGGCGTTATTCGGCTTTTTATTACGATGGCGTGGCAAACGGCGCCGGGCAATTTTACGGGCTGCGCATCGATTTGCCGCTGGAAGATACCGAAGCGCTGGCGGCAAGCCTCAGCGATTCAGCAGATTGTGCGACCCCGGCTCTGGATGCCGGCTCTGAAGGCCACGACGCAAAACCCGCAAAGAGCGCGACGGGCCACGGCGAAACCAAGGATGATGGCGCAGGCGGCCACGGCGGCGCGCCGGCGGAAACCAAGGAAGGCGGCGCCGGTGCGGAAACCCATGGCGAAACCCCGTCTCCCGAAGCGCATGGCGAACCCACCACCGATGAACTTCTGACCTCGACACCGGAAGCCGATGGCGGCAGCATCTTCAGCCTGTCCTACCTGAAATCGCTGATCTTCGGAAAAGGCTCGACGACCGCACAGGCGGCGGAAGAGAAGCCGGCGACCGAAAATGCGCCCGCGGAAGAACCGGGTGCGGAGAAAAAGGCCGCAAGCCACTAAGCGGGCGAGGGCGGTTCTCGGAGAAACCTTCCGGCGACCTTGCCCCAGTCGCGTCAGATATCGGGTCCGATCCGCAGACGGCCAGCCGGATTTGGAAATTTCTTGCGCTTGTTGACGATTGCCGGAGAGAAACTCTGCGACAGGGCGGCAAAGGCGGCAATTCGGGCGATCAGCTTTTCCCGCTCACCCTTTGTCACGGCTTCGTAGCTTTTGATCTCGTCAATGTAACCCGTCAGCCATTCTTCATATTTGCCTTCGCTCCACAGACGCTCAGTCGCAAACACCGCGTCTTCCAGCCGATCATAGGCAACAAGCGTCCGTCGCCAGCGATGCTCGTCGAAATCCAGCGCGCCATTTGCAAAAAGCGATCCGACCTCAAGGCCGTAGCTCATCAGTTTTGCCGAGCGTTCCGGCGGCATCGTCAGGTTTAGCCCGCCTTCCTCCTCATTGAGGAAAACGCGGGCGATGCGCTCCCTTTGGCCGGGCATGGTGGCGAGGGACTGGTCCTGCCAGTCTTTCGCCGAACTGAGGATGCTGCCCAGGAAGCCGCTCATTTTTTCCATCTTGTGAACGGGCACGCCTATCCCTTCGCCAGCCGCCTGCGGGATGGTGACGCGCTTCATGCTGCCGGCGATGGATTTCGGCAATTCGTCAAGGCTGAGGGCGAAGGTCGGCCGCGACGGAAGCAGGGCGTCGAAAAGATGAATGGGAAAGTTGCTGCTGATGCCGCCATCGGAGAACCAGATTTTCGCCTTCATGACGGGCCGTGCGTCGCCGCTGATGCGTCGCACGATATCCAGCGTGCCGCGATCATTGGTATAGGCCGGAATGGCCTTGAACAGGACCGGGAAACTCAGGCTCATGCGTGTTGCGATGATGACGGGCAGCTGGGCGGGCTCCGGAAAAGCCTTGAGTTCAGGAAAGGGGCCGCCCGGTGTCGCGATCTGCTTCAGCCAGTCCATCACGCCAGCGGGAAACAACTGGCTCCATTCCTTCGGGTCGTAAGCCACCATGAGATTCGTGGTCGGAAGCGTGTGCGGCCGCCGCATCGACAGGTTCGTCGTGACCATCTTCAGATTTATGACCGGCTTCTCCGGCTCCGCGCCAATGAGATCGCCGAAGGTCAGCGGCGGCGCTGTCGCAGCGTCGCTGCCGAAAGCGATGTCCTGGATCGAGGCATGCAGCCATTCCGTCAGGCCCGGAACCTCCCGATCGGAAACCGTCAGTCCTGAACAGAAGCCGAAGCCGTCCTTCGGCAACCGGTGAAAAACCAGCCACAGCATCTGGCCAAGGATGCCGGCCAGCATGCCCACCAGCCCGCCGAGAATGGACCCGGCGCAACCGCCACCCAGAGCCCACAAGATGCCGGCGCCGATGACAATGCCTGCTATGGCTGCCAGCGGAAAAGCCATGGGCAAGCCCAAAACCTTGCCCGGCCAGCCACCGGCCTGCGCCCACAGCAGATAACGCATCAGGGGGCGAAAACGGCGCTCCGGCTGGAAAAGCCTGTCCAGAATAGTGGGTATCGTGTCGCAATGGGCCTGCAGGCGGGTGAACCCGTCAGGATCTTTCCTGACTGTGCGGGAATATTCCGCCGCAGCCGCGAAAGCGGCGGCAATCGCCCCGGCCGATGTGCCGCCAATCGAGCGGAAACGGTATCGGCGCGCCAGTTCCAGAACCGCATAGGGATAAACGACACCGGAGGTGATGCCGCCCTTCATCACCACGTCGCATTCCTTTTCAGGTGTTGCGAACATATCGGGCTGGTATCTGGGAAGCTCATTCTCGGGCATGCGTATCTCCCCCGGCGGCCGTTGATCGAAAGCCGTCAAACACAATGCGAATGATGCGGAATGGGTATCACAAGTTGAGGCGATATCGCTAGTATATTCTACTAAAAGTTATATGAATTTATTCGATCCGCTCACGGATGGACGGATAGTTACTTGCCGTGTCTATGTAGGGAGAGGAAAACCGACAGCAAACGGGGCGAAGCCTCGCCACACACTCCGGCGTCATCCTCGGGCCTGTCCCGAGGATCTGCAACGGATTGACTTTATTGGACGTGATTAGGTCCTCGGCACAGGCCCGAGGATGACGTCGAGAAAATACGTCCCCTTCGCCACCAGCGAGACAATCGGGGAGCGGCAGGCGGCCGCGAGGCCGCCCCCGGGTTTCGTCCGATCAGTCCGCCTTGTTGCGGCGGGCCGGGAAAAGGATGACGTCGCGGATCGAGGGGGCGTTGGTCAGGAGCATGATCAGGCGATCAACACCGATGCCGAGGCCGCCGGCGGGTGGCATGCCCTGATCGATGGCGTCGAGGAATTCGTCGTCCAGCTGCTTGTCCTTTTCACCGCGGGCATGGGCCTGCTCAAGCTGCTCCACCATGCGGCGGCGCTGCTCTTCGGGATCGTTGAGTTCGGAGAAGGCATTGCCCACTTCCCAGGCGTTGCAATAGCTCTCAAAACGCTCAACGAGGCGCGGTTCGCCCGGCACTTCCTTGGCGAAGGGCGAGATATCCTTCGGGAAATGCGTGACGTGGCTCGGTTGGATAAGCGTACCTTCAACCTTCTCTTCGAAGATGAAGGCAAGGCATTCGCCCCAGGTCCAGTCCTTCTCGACGGCAAAACCGGCAGCCTTGGCGGCGGCGCGGGCTTCCTCGTCAGTCTCGATCGCAAGGAAGTCGATGCCGGTCGCTTCCTTCACCGCATCAGGCATGGGCACGCGCTTGAACGGACCCTTGAAGGAAATTGTCTGGCCCTGGAATTCCACCTCGGTCGTGCCGTGCAGGGCAATCGCCAGCGTCTCGAACAGACGCTCTACGAGACCCATGATGTCTTCGTAGTCGGCATAGGCCCAATAGCACTCCATCATGGTGAATTCAGGATTGTGCCTTGTGGAAACGCCTTCGTTGCGGAAGTTGCGGTTGATTTCGAATACCTTGTCGGAAAGGCCTGATACCAGCGTGCGCTTCAGGAACAGTTCCGGCGCGATGCGCAGATACATGTCCATCTTCAGCGTGTTGTGGAAGGTCTTGAACGGATCGGCCGTCGCACCGCCGTAAACTGTCTGCAGCATCGGCGTTTCCACTTCGAGGAAGCCTTCGGCCTCCATGAAACGGCGAATGCCGGACAGGATCTTCGAGCGCTGCAGGAAGCGCAGCTTGGATTCCTCGTTGGCGAGAATATCGAGATGGCGCTTGCGGTAACGCAGCTCGATATCGGAAACGCCATGCCACTTCTCCGGCATCGGCAGCAGCGACTTGGTCAGCATGGTGATTTCTTCGGCGTTGATCGTCAGCTCGCCGCGCTTGGTGCGGCGCACCTTGCCGGTCACGCCGATGATGTCGCCGATGTCGATCATCGGCAGCAGATTGCGCGCCGCTTCCGGCGTCGTATCCTTGTGGGAGAAGATCTGCACCTTGCCGGAGGCGTCATGGATATCCATGAACATGCCGGAATTGCGCGAGGAATAAACGCGGCCCGCCACCGTCACCGTGTCGCCGGTTTCGACGTCGGCTTCGATATCGGCATATTTTTCCGCCAGCTCCGCATTGGTCAGCGTGCGGTGGAAATGCGCCGGATAAACGTCGCCGATCTGCTCGCGCAGCAGCGCAAGTTTCTGGCGGCGCACTTCTGTCGCGTCGGAGGAAAGGGCGGTGGTTTCGGTTGTCTTGTCGTTCATTGTTCTTCGCCTTTATGGGCACATTGTTCTGTTTGCTGCTGCGGTCGCCAAATGCGCCCACACTTTCCACATCCGTCATCCTCGGGCTTGACCCGAGGATCCATTCTCCAGGCGGTACGTCGTCCTGTCGGAACTCATCGAAACCGGCGTGGATCCTCGGGTCAAACCCGAGGATGACGACCGTTGATGAGCGGGGCCGACAATCAAAAGCCTCGCCGCTTTGTCTTACGTTCCGCTGCCAACCATCGTGGCCACAACGGCAATCGCCGCCTTCAGCCGCTGGCGCACCACGGAGCGGCCGAGCAGCGCCATACTGTCAAACAGCGGCAGCGAACGCGAAGAACCGGACATGGCGACAAAAAGCGGCGGCGTCACGACGCGCAGCTTCTTGCCTGTGCGTTCGGCGACATCGCGCAGTTCGGCCTCGATCGCTTCTACATTCCAGTCCGGCATTGTTTCCAGATCAACGGCAACGGTGGTGAGGATTTCGTGGATTTCCTCCGGCTTGCTCTTCAGGCCCGCAAAGGAGGCCGGCGTCAGGCCGGCATCGCTTGCCAACAGGAAGCCTGCAAGGTTGGGCAATTCGCCGAGCTTGGAAATGCGGCTCTGCGCAAGCTTCAGGCCTTCGGTCAGGCGTGCATTCTCCATCGCCCATTCCAGCGTGCGGGCAATGAATTCTTCCGGTGTGAGCTTCTCGCGCAGCCAGCGGCCGTTCAGCCAGTCCAGCTTCTGGATATCGAAGATGGCGCCGGCCTTGGACAACGCTTCCGGGTCGAACTTCGCCGCCAGTTCTTCCATGGTCAAAAGCTCTTCGCCTTCAGCGATCTGGATGAAGAACAGGCCGAGGAAGTTCATCAGCGCTTCCGGCAGGTAGCCGAGAGCGGAGTAATAGGAGATCGAGGTCGGGTTCTTGCGCTTGGAGAGCTTCGACTTGTCGGCGTTGCGCATCAGCGAAAGATGCATGAACACCGGCTGCTCCCAGCCGAAATAACGGTAAAGCAGGATGTGCTTGGGCACGGAGGCCAGCCATTCCTCGCCGCGCGCCACATGGGTGATCTTCATCAGATGGTCGTCGATGACGTTTGCCATGTGATAGGTCGGCATGCCGTCGGCCTTGATCAGCACCTGCATGTCGACCGAATCCCACGGGATCGAGACATCGCCGTAAACGCCGTCATGGAAATCGCACGAACCTTCGGTCGGGATCTTCATGCGCACGACGTTGGCTTCGCCGGCGGCGACGCGGGCGGTCACTTCCTCGGCCTTCAGGTGGAGGCAAAGGCCGTCATATTTCGGCGGCTTGCCGGCCGCGCGCTGTGCCTCGCGCATCTGCTCCAGCCGCTCGGGCGTGCAGAAACAGCGGAAGGCATGGCCTTTTTCCAGCAGCTCTTCAGCATAGGGCCAGTACATCGGCTTGCGCTCGGACTGGCGATAGGGACCGTAAGGACCGCCGACGTCAGGGCCTTCCGACCAGGTGAGGCCGGTCCAGCGCAGCGCCTCGAGCACCTTCTGCTCATATTCCAGCGTCGAGCGGGTGGCGTCGGTATCCTCGATGCGCAGGATGAACTCGCCGCCATGTTTTTTGGCGAAGAGGTAATTGAACAGCGCGATGTAAGCGGTGCCGACATGGGGCTCGCCGGTGGGGGAAGGTGCAATGCGGACGCGAACGCCGGAAGTGGTCATGAAATTCACTCGTCGTGACGTGGCAGTGACATGGGGGCGAAGTCGCCCTTATATCACGGAGTTTTCGTTTGAATGCGGCAGGAAATCATGCGGAAAGGCGCGTGTCGCGCGCGCTTTTGCACATTTCCGTTCGGCATCGGCTTAGGCCATATTATGCCGCAGGCGTCAAGGAAATAAGGATATTTACCGTCTTGCCTCAACGCATTGCTGCGATGCAAGGATGCCGCGCTTTTCCTCGAAAAGTTTCAGGAAACCGGCCAGACGTAAAGCAGCATCGGAATGCTGGCGATGACGATCATGATCGACAGCGGCAGGCCGAGGCGCGGGTAGTCGCTGAAGCGGTAACCGCCGGGGCCCATCACCAGCGTGTTGCACTGGTGGCCGATGGGGGTGAGAAAATCGCAGCCCGCGCCGATCGCCACCGCCATCAGGAAGGCTTCCGGCCTGAAGCCGAGTGTAGTGGCGAAACCGGCGGCGATGGGGGCCATGACCAGCACGGTTGCGGCATTGTTGAGAAAGGGCGTGACCGCCATGGCGGTGAGCAGGATCATGCCGAGCGCCGCAAACGGCGGCAATCCCTGTGCGGCATGGCCGAGCCAGGCGGCGATCAGTTCGCTCGCCCCGCTGGTGCGCAGACTGTCGCTGACGGGAATGAGGGCGGCGAGCATGACGAGGATCGGCCCGTCGATGGATTTATAGACCTCTGTGAGCGGGATCGCGCCGACGAGGATCATCAGGAAGGCGGCGGCGAAGAATGCGACTGAGACCGGCACCAGTCCGCTGCCGGCGGCGATCATGGCGGCGGCGAGCACGATGACGGGTAGCAGCGCGCGGCGCTGCACTCCAAGCAGGATTTCCCGCTGCGCCAGTGGCAAGAGCGAAAATTCCTGCAGGACCTGCGGCAGGTTCTTGCGGCTGCCCTGCAAAAGAATGACGTCCCCCGCCTGCAATGTCAGCTCGGAGAGCCGCTGGCTGACGCGCTGGCCGCGGCGGTTGACGGCGATCAGATTGACGCCGCGCGTATAGGAGAGCGAAAGCTCGCGCGCCGAAATGCCGCTCAGCACCGATTCATTGCTGATGACCGCTTCCATGGAAATGAGATCGACGGTCTTCTGGCCGTTCTCCATCAGCGGCTTGCCTGACAGCAGCAGCTTTGCCTGCGAGACGATGCGGTCAAGCCCTTCCGGGCTGCCTTCGAGAAGCACGGTGTCCCCGGCCTTGAGCTTCACATCGGGGAAGGGGGAGATGCGTCTCGGCCCGCGCAGGATGGTGCTGGCGATGACGTCGCCATCGGCCTGTTTGAGCAATTCGCGCAGCGGCTTGTCCGCATAGGTGCTGTCGGCGGGCAGCGTCGCTTCGGCGGTATAGGCCGACTGGTCGAGAATATCCTCCACCGATGCCTGCTGGCGGTTGCGGACCGGCAGAAGGCGATAACCGAAAGTCAGGAAGATGATGCCGATGACTGTCAGTCCCGCGCCGACGGGGGTGAAGTCGAACATCGAAAAGCTCTGCCCGGTCATCTCCTCGCGCAGCCGCGAGATGACGATGTTGGGCGAGGTGCCGATCTGCGTCATCAGCCCGCCCAGAAGTGCGGCAAAGGCCATGGGCATCAGATAATAGGAAACGGGGCTGCCGGATTTGCGGGCAAACTGGAAAGCGACCGGCATCATGATGGCGAGCGCGCCGATATTCTTGATGAAGGCCGACATGACGGCGACGACGATCATCAGGAAGGCAAGCTGCAGGCTCTTGGAGTGCATTTCGGGAAAATATTTCTTGATCGTCATATCCACGATGCCGGAGCGCGCCACGGCCGAACTGACGATCAGCGCGCTGCCGACGATGATGACGATATCATCCGAAAAACCGGAGAAAGCCTTCTCGAAAGGCACAACCCCCACCGCCACCGCCACCAGCAATGCGCTGCAGGCGACGACATCGTAACGCAGCCTGTCCCAGATGAACGCGACCATCATGCCGGCGATCACGGTGAAGGCGAGGATCTGGTCGGTTGTCATGCTGCCTGTTTGCTTTCGAAGGAGAAAAACGCGCCGTCGCCGGGCGTAAGGCGAGGATGCATTGAAACGCAAGCCGCGGCTTTGAGGTTCCGGACGGAAATAAAGAGTACGATTGGTGGAAGCCTGCTTCGCGCGGAAGGCTTTGGATGGCCGCCTATCGGCCTAAAGCTTTCCGTCATCCTCGGCCTTGAGCCGAGGATGACGTGGAGTATGAGGAGCGGTCCTTCCTCAATCCGAGACCCGTCTGCAAACGGGCCTCGGAAAATCAGGGAAACGTCACGGCAACATCAATGCACGTCGCCGGCGGCCTCCGCCTTCTTTCGACGCCGCGCATTGCGGGCCAGCATATTGAGCAGTTCCACCAGCGCCGAAAACGCCATGGCGGCATAAACGTAGCCCTTGGGAACGTGGAAGCCCATGCCTTCGGCAATCAGTGTCGTGCCGATCATCATCAGGAAGGCGAGCGCCAGCATGACGATGGTGGGGTTGCGCTCGATGAAGTTGGCAAGCGGCGTTGCGGCCAAAAGCATGACGGTGACGGCGACGATGACAGCGACGATCATGATCGGCAGATGCGGCGTCATGCCAACGGCGGTGATGATGCTGTCCACCGAGAAGACGAGGTCGAGCAGCAGGATCTGGCCGATGGCGGCGCCGAAATTCATGCCTACAGGGCCGCCGACCATGTCTTCCTTGTGGTCTTCCGGGTCGACATTGTGGTGGATTTCCTTGGTGGCCTTCCACATCAGGAAAAGACCGCCGGCGATGAGGATCATGTCCTTCCATGAGAAGGCGTGGCCGAAGAGCTCGAAGACCGGGGTGGTCAGCTGCACGATCCACGCGACGGTGCCGAGCAGGCCAAGCCGCATGACGAGCGCAAGGCCGATGCCGATCTTGCGGGCTTTTTCGCGCTGTTCAGGCGGCAGCTTGTTGGTGAGGATCGAGATGAAGATCAGGTTGTCGATACCAAGCACGACCTCCATGACGATCAGGGTGACGAGCGCCACCCAGGCGGCGGGGTCGGACAGAAGAGGGAGAACGGACTCCATCAGGGAATTTTTCCTTTCAGCAACAAGGCCACCCGAAACATTCGGTGGGTGGAATTTATAGCGCAATACGCGAGAAACAAGGAGACCGCCCCTGTGATGGGCAAGATTTCATCGAAATTTCGCGCAAACCGCGCATCGGGCACTGTCCCGTTGCCGGTCCGGTCGCCCGTTGCTGAATGATTTCAGGCCTTGTCAGTTCCGTAGGCAGCCATGAACACATTGACGGCGCTGCCGATTATCCGGTCCAGTTCCTCTTCGGGAACCGGGCCTTCGAGTTCCCCGAACAGGCGCAGCTTGAAGAAGGTGCCTGTGGAAAGCTCGATATATTGCCGGGCGGCCAACTCGGGGTCATCCACCTTCAGATGGCCGATCTTGACCTGATGTTCGATGAAATCCAGCAGCACCGTGCGCACATTGTTCGGCGCGGAGAGGAAAAAACGCTGCGCCAGCTTCGGCATGCGATCGATGACGCCGATCACCGAGCGCATGGCGGGGATCATGTCGGAACAGATCATCTTGTTGGCAAAAGCCTTGCCGAACTGTTCCAGCCCCTCGCGTACCTCCTCGGTGCCCTCAAGAATATGGCGCATGGAGGTGGCGAATTCGTTGCGGTGATGGTCGACGAGCGCAACGAACAAATCTTCCTTGTTGGAGAAGTAGACATAGATCGTGCCCTTGGAAACGCCCGCTTCCCGGGTGATGTCGTTCATGCTGGCGGCGTCGAAGCCCTTGCGCTTGAACACGCGCCAGGCGCCGGCCAGAATCTGGTCGCGTTTGGCCGGGTCTTCGCCCGCCGCAAAACGCCCGGCGGTATTGCCCGGACAACCCGTTTCCGTTTCCGTCTCCATATCCCTGTCTTCACCTGCCATCACTGCCGCCTCTTAGCATCGTAATGACGTAAAAAAATTAACCGAACGTCGAACCAATCGGTTCGATAACACTTGATATGTGTCAGGAAAGAGATTATGTCAATCGAACCGAACGGTTCAGTTCGAAAAACTTTCTTCAATTTATCACGGTACATTCTCATGTCGGCCCAGAAGAATAGCGCGGTTCGCGCCGTCAACGATGCGGAAGAGGCGGATATCTCTGCCAAGGCCGAGACCTCTCCCGCAAAGCCGGCCGAGGCCGCGCCGCAGCAGCCGGCCCAGACCGTTGCAGCGCCGAAGGCCAAGAAGCGTTCGCCGCTTCTGCCGGTCTTCGCCCTTGCCATTCTCGCCGGCGCCGGCTGGTATGGTTACAACTGGTGGGTCGACGGCCGCTTCATGGTGTCGACGGATGACGCCTATATCGAAGGTGATATCGCCGTCATAGCGCCGAAGGTTGCCGGTTACGTCGCCAAGGTGAACGTGGTCGAGAACCAGGAAGTCAAGGCGGGTGACCCGCTGGTGACGCTTGATGATGGCGATTATCGCATCGCTCTGGAACAGGCCGAAGCCCAGATCCGCACCGAGGAACTGTCGCTGAAGCGTATCGACGCGCAGATCATCGGCGGCGAAGCCGCGCAGGAACAGGCCGTTGCCCAGAAGGGTGCGCTGGATGCCGCCCTTCGCGGCGCGGAAATCACCCAGAAGCGCGCCAGCGAGCTGCAGGCGAAGGATGTCGGCACGGTTGCCGCTTCCGACAGCGCCCAGGTCGCGCTCGATCAGGCCAGGGCGAATGTCGTGGCGGGCGAGGCGGCGATTGCGTCGGCCAAGGCCAATGTCGAGCTTCTGCGCGCCCAGCGCGAGGAAGCCGAAAGCACCATCCGTTCGCTGCAGCTTTCCAAGGACAAGGCTGCCCGCGATCTGGCCTTCACGGTTCTGAAGGCGCCTTATGACGGCGTCATCGGCAATCTCGGTGTGCAGAACGGTGATCTGGTGTCGGTCGGCAAGCGTCTGGCTTCGCTGGTGCCGATGAACGAGCTTTATATCGACGCCAATTTCAAGGAAACGCAGCTTGCCCGCGTCGTGCCCGGTTCGAAGGTGCGCGTGCATGTCGACGCCTTTGACGACGCGACGATCGAAGGCACAGTGCAGTCGATCTCGCCCGGTTCGGGCTCGGTCTTCTCCATGCTGCCGCCGGAAAATGCGACGGGTAATTTCACCAAGGTCATCCAGCGCGTGCCTGTTCGTATCGTCTTCTCCAAGGAAGACCTTGAAAAGCACAATCTCCGCGCCGGCCTCAGCGTCGTTGTCGATGTCGATACCCGCACGGCGCCGGAAACCACCAGAACGGCGCAAGTCAACCCGGAAGCCAAGTAAGGCGCGTCTTTGACGCACCGTTGAGGGCAAGATCATGGCGGCTACGGTTGTCGGTACGGGCGGGGCGTCCATCCCCGCCGATCCCCCGATGGACAGGCGCAGGCTCATCGCGTTCTTCGCGATGGTCTTCGGCATGTTCATGTCCATTCTCGACATTCAGATCGTTTCCGCCTCGCTGGCGGAAATCCAGGCCGGCCTCGGCGCCGGCTCGGACGAGATCGCCTGGGTGCAGACCTCCTATCTGATCGCCGAAGTGATCATGATCCCGCTTTCGGGCACGCTGGCGCGCATTCTCTCCACGCGCGTGCTCTTCGCCACCTGCGCGGCGGGCTTCACCATATCGAGCGCGCTCTGCGCCACCGCCACCAATATCGACCAGATGATCGTCTATCGCGCGATCCAGGGCTTTATCGGCGGCGGCATGATCCCGTCCGTCTTTGCTGCCGCCTTCACGATCTTCCCGCCATCGAAACGCTCGGTCGTCTCGCCGATCATCGGTCTGGTCGCGACGCTTGCACCCACAATCGGTCCGACGGTCGGCGGTTATCTTTCCAATGCCTTTTCCTGGCACTGGCTGTTCCTCGTCAACATCATTCCCGGCATCATCGTCACCATCCTGACCTGGAGCCTCATTGATTTCGACAAGCCGGAGCACTCGCTCTGGAAGAAGTTCGACTGGTGGGGGCTGATCTCCATGGCGGTCTTCCTCGGCTCGCTGGAATATGTGCTGGAAGAGGGCAACAACAAGGACTGGTTCAACGACGAGCATATCGTTTTGGGCTCCGTCGCCATGGTCATCGGCGCGGTGGTCTTCTTCTGGCGTGCCTTCAAGGTGGAATTCCCGGTGGTTGACATCCGCGCCTTTGCGGACCGAAACTTCTCCATCGGCTCGCTTTTCTCCTTCGTCATGGGCATCGGGCTTTACGGCCTGACCTATCTCTACCCGCTCTATCTTGGCCGGGTGAGGGGTTACGATGCGCTGATGATCGGCGAGACCATGTTCGTCTCAGGTCTTGCGATGTTCTTCACCGCGCCGATTGCCGGCAAGGTTTCGACCAAGCTCGATCCGCGGGCGATGATGGCGATCGGCTTCATCAGCTTCGGCTGCGGCACATGGATCATGACGCATGTGACGACAGACTGGGACTTTTACGAGCTGCTGATCCCACAGATCCTGCGCGGTTTCGGCCTGATGATGTGCATGGTGCCGATCAACAACATCGCGCTCGGCACCTTGCCGCCGGCCCGTATCCGCAACGCGTCCGGCCTGTTCAACCTCACCCGTAACCTCGGCGGCGCCGTCGGTCTTGCCGTCATCAACACCATGCTGTCGCAGCGCACCGACGACCATTATGTGCGGCTGGCCGAACATATCAGCTACTCCAACCCGCAGGCGCTGGAATGGCTGAACAATGTCGGCGCCAACTATGATTCCTACGGGCTGGACGGCGCTTCCGTCGCCGTCAAGAAAATGGTCGGCATGGTCTCGCAGCAGGCCTGGATTTTGGCCTTCGCGGATGTGTTCTTCGCACTGACGATTTTGTTCTCCAGCCTGATCTTCATGACCGTGCTGATCCAGAAACCCAAGGCAGCGCCGCCGCCAGACGCGGCGCACTGATAACAATCCCCTCCCATCCACCGCAGAGCTGGGGCCGTCGGAAATGACGGCCCCTTTTTTATATCCTACCGAAAATCCCGATTCCTCCTGTTGATCGCAGCGGGCAAGCCATGTATATCAATTCTTGAGGTACGTACCTCAAATACGCTTGAGAGGGAGCGAAAACGGGGCCGGGAGGACGGCTGACCCGGATTTCGGCCGCTTGGGCGGGGGCAGTTCAGAGGGGGAGATCATGATGGCCTTGGAACTCAATCCAGACTTTGCGATCACGGATGAGCAGTCGCTTCGCGGGCTGTTCGAGCCGACACATGCCCTGGCGGTACAGAAGTGTCAGGACAGGCTCGGCGAACATGCGCAGGAATTCATAAGGCGTTCGCCGTTTCTCTGCATCGGCACCCAGAATCTCGAAGGAAAGGCCGATGTCAGCCCCCGCGGCGATCCGGCGGGCTTTGTAAAGGTTCTCGACGCCCGCACCCTGGCGATCCCGGACCGGCCGGGCAATAATCGCCTCGATACCCTCAGCAATATCATCGCCAATCCTGTTATCGGGCTGTTGTTCATCGTGCCCGGTTTCGACGACACCCTGCGGGTGAACGGGCGCGCGACACTGAGCAATGATCCCGAGATCCTGAAGCTCATGAGCATTGCGGATCGCACCCCAAAACTTGCCATCGTCGTAGAGGTGGACGAGGTTTTCATGCATTGCGCCAAGGCGTTCAGGCGCTCCCACCTGTGGGATCCCGCACATTTCCAGGTCCGGTCGGAAATGCCCTCGCTTATCAAGATCATTCTTGATGAGACGACAGGTGCGCCGACGAACGGGGATGAGATGCAGAAGATGGACGAGCAGCTGGAGCAGGACTACCGGCGGACCCTTTATTAGCCGCAGCGCATGCCGCTCTTGATATTCCGCAGCCATTTGATGAATTGTGAGGTACGTACATCATTTTTCGATTTACGACGGCTGCAAAGCTGGATATGCAAGGGGGAGGGAGGAGCCATGAAGCCTACAGTTCACGATATCGCCGAGCGCGCGGGCGTCAGTCTCGCCACCATCGACCGGGTGCTGAACATGCGCCCCGGCGTGCATGCGGCAACGCGGGCACGGGTGGAAGCGGCCATTGCCGAGCTGGGTTATGTGCGCGATATCGCGGCCGCCAATCTGGCCAAGGGCCGCAATTACTCGATGATCTTCATCCTGCCCGGCAATGACAATTCCTTCATGGCGACCCTGCGCGCCGAGGTGCGGGCTGCCGCCAGCCGTTCCCATCTGGAGCGCACGGCCATCCGTGTCATCGAGGTGCCGCCGTTTAATGCCGGGGCACTGACGGAAGCTCTGGAAGTTGCGCGCCGGGAAAAACCCTCGGGCGTCGCCTTCGTCGCCACCGATTCCGAGGATGTGGCTGAGGCCGCCGACCGGCTGGCGGAAGACGGCATCGCCACGGTGACACTGGTCTCCGATCTCTCCGGTTCGCGGCGCGATCATTATGCCGGTGTGGACAACGTCGCGGCCGGGCGCACGGCGGCCAGCCTGATGGGGCGTTTCCTCTCCGGACGCGGCGGCGATGTCGCTGTTGTTGCCGGCTCCATGCTGGTGCGCGACCACCGCGAGCGTCTGGAAGGATTTCGCGCCGTGATCGAATCCGAATTTCCCCAGCTGCGGCTGTTGCCGGTGCTGGAGGGCAGGGACGATCCGCTGACCGTCGAGACGCTGGTGCGCGAGGCGCTCGGCAACGCCTCACTGTCAGGCATCTATAGCCTCGGTGCGGGTAATCGCGGCCTCATCCGGGCGCTTGGGGCCGCAGATGGCGAAAGAGCGCTTTCGGTCATCGCCCATGAACTGACGGAAAACACCGCCAATGCGCTGCGGGAAGGGCTGCTGGATGCCGTGCTCAACCAGGATGCCGGCCACGAGGTGCGCAGCGCCATCCGCGTGTTGAAGGCGCGTGCCGATGGCCTGCCCGTCATCGCCGCGCAGGAACGGATCCGTATCGACATATTCCTCAGGGACAATCTGCCCTGACGAGAGCATTTCCAGGAAAAGTGGCCGCCGGTTTTCCGTCCGGAAATGCGGCGACTTTTAAAAAACGCTGAAAGCGGCGCATGGCGCGCCGGAATGGAGAAATACATGTATCTCGGTCTCGATCTTGGCACTTCAGGCGTCAAAGCCCTGCTGATGGACGGCGATCAGAAAATCATCGGCTCGGCCAACGGCTCGCTGGACGTTTCGCGCCCGCATCACGGCTGGTCCGAACAGGACCCGGCGGACTGGATTGCCGCGACCAGAACAGCCGTTGCCGGCCTGAAGCAGAAGTTTGCGAAAGAGCTTGGCGCCGTCAAGGGCATAGGCCTTTCCGGCCAGATGCATGGCGCAACGCTTGTTGATGCTGATGGCAAGGTGCTGCGCCCCTGCATCCTGTGGAACGACACGCGTTCTCACGCCGAGGCCGCCGCGCTGGATGCCGATCCGCGTTTCCGCAAGATCACCGGCAACATCGTTTTCCCCGGCTTCACCGCGCCGAAGCTTGCCTGGGTGGCGAAGAACGAACCCGATATCTTCGCGAAAGTGGCCAAGGTATTGCTGCCGAAGGATTATCTGCGTCTGTGGCTGACCGGCGAATACATCTCGGAAATGTCTGACTCCGCCGGCACCTCCTGGCTCGATACCGGCGCGCGCAAGTGGTCTTCCGAACTGCTCGCCGCCACCGGGCTGGATGAAAAGCACATGCCTTCGCTGGTGGAGGGCACGGATGAGGCGGGTGTGCTGCGCGCCGAACTTGCTTCCGAATGGGGCATTTCCGGCCGTGCCGTCGTTGCCGGCGGGGCGGGTGACAATGCGGCTTCCGCCTGCGGCATGGGCACGGTGAAGGAAGGCCATGCCTTCGTGTCGCTCGGCACGTCAGGTGTGCTTTTCGCCGCCAATGCGTCCTATCTGCCGAAGCCTGAAAGCGCCGTGCATGCCTTCTGCCACGCGCTGCCCAACACCTGGCACCAGATGGGCGTCATCCTTTCCGCGACGGATGCGCTGAACTGGTATTCGCGCCTCACCGGGCAATCCGCCGCCGATCTGACCGGTGAGCTGGGCGAGGCGCTTCTTGCGCCGACCGGCGTTACCTTTGCGCCCTACCTTTCCGGCGAGCGCACACCGCATAACGACGCCGCCATCCGCGGTTCCTTCATCGGCCTTTCGCATGAAAGTGACCGCAAGGCGCTGACGCAGGCCGTGCTGGAAGGCGTTACCTTCGCGATCAGGGACAATCTCGAAGCGCTGAAATCGGCCGGCACCTCGATTTCCCGCGTCACCGCCATCGGCGGCGGCTCGCGCTCGGCCTATTGGCTGGCCTCGATCGCCACGTCGCTCGGTGTGCCCGTGGATATTCCGGCCGAGGGCGATTTCGGCGCGGCCTTCGGCGCCGCCCGCCTCGGCCTCATCGCCGCGACGGGGACCGATCCGGTGGCGGTCTGCTCGCAGCCGGAGACGGCGCGGACGATCGAGCCGGTGGCTGATCTGGCCGGTGCCTATGAGGAGGCTTACCGGCGCTATCACGCGCTTTATCCGGCTATTCGGCCGCTTTCGCATTGAGACGCACCCTCCAACACATCCCGAACAACACCCAAACCCACCCCAAGAGGAGGATCACCATGACCACAGGTTTTTTCGGCGATATCGCCAAGATCAAATATGAAGGCCCCGACAGCACCAACCCGCTGGCCTTCCGCCATTACAACCCGGACGAAGTCGTCGCCGGCAAGCGCATGGAAGATCACCTGCGTTTTGCGGTCGCCTATTGGCACACCTTCACCTGGCCGGGCGGTGACCCCTTCGGCGGCCAGACCTTTGAGCGTCCGTGGTTCGAAGACACCATGCAGGCGGCAAAACTGAAGGCAGATGTGGCTTTCGAATTCTTCTCGCTGCTCGGTTCGCCGTTTTACTGCTTCCACGACGCCGATGTGCGCCCGGAAGGCAAGAACTTTGCCGAAAACACCAAGAACCTCAACGAGATCGTCGACTATTTCGCGCAGAAGCAGGCCGATACCGGCGTGAAGCTTCTGTGGGGCACGGCCAACCTCTTCTCCAACCGCCGTTTCATGTCCGGCGCCGCCACCAATCCCGATCCGGATGTCTTCGCCTTCTCCGCCGCAACCGTGAAGACCTGCATGGACGCCACCAAGAAGCTTGGCGGCGCGAACTACGTTCTGTGGGGCGGCCGCGAAGGTTACGAGACCCTGCTCAACACCGATCTTTCCCGCGAGCTGGACCAGCTCGGCCGCTTCCTCAATCTGGTGGTGGAGTACAAATACAAGATCGGCTTTGAAGGCACGATCCTGATCGAGCCGAAGCCGCAGGAGCCGACCAAGCACCAGTACGACTACGACGTCGCCACCGTTTATGCCTTCCTGCAGAAGAACGGTCTGGAAAAGGAAGTGAAGGTCAATATCGAGCAGGGCCACGCCATCCTCGCCGGCCACTCCTTCGAGCACGAACTGGCCATGGCCAATGCCTTCGGCATTTTCGGCTCCATCGACATGAACCGCAACGATTACCAGTCCGGCTGGGATACCGACCAGTTCCCGAACAACGTGCCGGAAATGGCGCTTGCCTATTACCATGTTCTGGCCGGCGGCGGCTTCAAGAATGGCGGCACCAACTTCGATTCCAAGCTGCGCCGTCAGTCGCTCGATCCGCAGGATCTGCTGATCGGCCATATCGGCGGCATGGATTGCTGCGCCCGTGGCCTGAAGGCGGCGGCGAAGATGATCGAGGACGGTGCGCTGTCGAAGCCGCTTTCCGAGCGTTACGCCAAGTGGGATTCGGCTGAAGCCCAGAAGATGCTGCGCGGCGAGCTGAAGCTCGACGAGATTGCGGCACTGGTGGAGCGCGAGGATATCAATCCGCAGCCGAAGTCCGGACGTCAGGAATATCTCGAAAACGTGGTCAATCGTTACGTTTGATGCGGGCAATAGGGGGCAACGGCAGCGTTGCCCCCTCATCGCCTCGCTGCGCTCCGGCACTTCTCCCCGGCGGGGAGAAGAACAAGCGGGCTACTTCTTGCCCAAAGTAATGTTTGCGGAAAACAATACAGCGGGCTCGGCACATTTCTTCTCCCCGCCGGGGAGAAGGTGGCCCGAAGGGTCGGATGAGGGGGCCTGCTCTCCATTGTGCTCCAAACGATGCGCATAATTTGCATCCACCCCTCCTTCGTTTTCAGTCACTTCCGAAAAAATCCTTCCCCTCCCATCCCCATCACCCCCTTTGGCCGCATCATTCCTCCCGCAACCGGAACGGAAGGGCGATACGCGCGGCGCCTTTTGCGAACCGGCTGCCGGCATCGACAAGCATGGTTCTGGCAGACCGTGTTTCGGAGAGGCGTCCCGTACGGCCAGAGGCGGGAAGGGCCGATCGGATAGATGCCGTGAAAAGGCTGTAAGCGAGAGGCCGTGATTATGGTCTCTATGATGCGGCCCGGTGAATGCAAATACCTCCACCACTTCCCATTCCACCCGCATTCGCCGGGCCTGCCTCTTGCGCCGCCGGCTAACCGCTGCGGCGGTATTAGCGCATGCAAAGCGCTTTGGACTTGTTAACTGCGCAGCCTGAAACGTTGTAGATTCTTTGCGGCCCGGCTGTACCTCGCAGGCGGCATGGTCTAAACCGCTGCTGATCTTTTCACACCCGATGGACGACAAGGGCCTCTCCGATGACCGATCCAAAAACGCTAGCAGCCCGATTCCCCGGCGACTTCCTGTTCGGCGTCGCGACTGCCTCGTTCCAGATCGAAGGCTCCACCAGGGCGGATGGCCGCAAGCCCTCCATCTGGGATGCCTTCTGCAACATGCCGGGCCATGTCTTTGGGCGTCACAATGGTGATGTCGCCTGCGATCATTACAATCGCTGGGAACAGGATCTCGATCTCATCAAGGACATGGGTGTCGAGGCCTATCGTTTCTCCATCGCCTGGCCGCGCATCATTCCCGATGGTTTCGGTCCGATCAACGAGAAGGGGCTGGATTTTTACGACCGCCTCGTTGATGGCTGCAAGGCGCGCGGCATCAAGACCTATGCGACGCTTTATCATTGGGACCTGCCGCTGACGCTGATGGGCGACGGTGGCTGGGCCTCGCGTTCCACTGCGCACGCCTTCCAGCGTTACGCCAAGACCGTCATGGCCCGCCTCGGCGACCGGCTGGATGCGGTGGCGACCTTCAACGAACCCTGGTGCGCTGTGTGGCTCAGCCATCTCTACGGTATCCATGCGCCGGGCGAACGCAACATGGAGGCGGCCCTTGCCGCCATGCACCACATCAACCTCGCCCACGGTCTCGGTGTGGAGGCATCCCGCCATGTCGCGCCGAAGGTGCCGGTGGGGCTGGTGCTCAACGCCCATTCCGTCATCCCGGCTTCCGATAGCGACGCCGATCTCAAGGCGGCCGAACGGGCCTTCCAGTTCCACAACGGCGCGTTTTTCGACCCTGTCTTCAAGGGCGAATATCCGGCCGAGATGATGGAAGCGCTTGGTGACCGCATGCCTGTCGTGGAGGCGGAAGACCTCGCCATCATCAGCCAGAAGCTCGACTGGTGGGGCCTGAACTATTACACGCCGATGCGTGTCGCCAACGATGCGACGCCGGGCGCGGAATTCCCCGCCACTACAGCGGCCCCCGCCATAAGCGATGTGAAGACCGATATCGGCTGGGAGGTCTACGCGCCGGCGCTCAAGTCGCTGGTGGAGACGCTCTACAAGCGTTACGACCTGCCGGAATGCTACATCACCGAAAACGGCGCCTGCTACAATATGGGCGTTGAAAACGGCGAGGTGAATGACCAGCCGCGTCTCGATTATTACGCCCAACACCTCGGTGTCGTCGCCGATCTCATCCGCGACGGTTACCCGATGCGCGGTTATTTCGCCTGGAGCCTGATGGATAATTTCGAATGGGCCGAGGGCTATCGCATGCGTTTCGGCCTTGTGCATGTGGATTACGACACGCAGGTGCGCACGCTGAAGAACAGCGGCAAGTGGTACAGCGCACTGGCCTCGGGTTTTCCGAAGGGGAACCATGGCGTGACGAAGGGGTGAGGCTTCCCCCCATCCCTGTGCTCGTCACAGGGATCCAGCCAGCCCAAGTCCTTGGACTGAGAGGAGTCTTTTCGCCACGCAGACGCGTGTCGGCTGGATTCCTGTGACGAGCACAGGAATGAGGGTTGGGGGCGGGCGTGCATGAACTTTACGCGCCGTATCCGGTAGCAGGCGATGCGTCACCGCTCTCTGCAATAAAGTTCTGCTCCCTTATTATCAGTTTTCCCAACTTTTTTACCGGTTACCGCGCGGTGCCTGCTTGCACGCGCCGTCCCGTCTCCTATGTCAGGCGGGCTACGACGGCGTAGCGTCCGTTCTGCCGGTCAAGGGGCAGGGCGGGATGGTCCTCCCAGGGAAAACGAACATGCTTATCGAAAAACTCAACTGGCGTTATGCCACAAAGAAAATGGATCCTTCCAAGGCCGTGTCTGAAGACAAGGTTGAACGGATCGTGGAAGCGGCGCGGCTTGCGCCCACCTCCAGTGGTCTGCAGCCCTTCGAAGTGATCGTTGTTACCGATCCTGAAGTGCGCGCAAAGATCCGCGAGATCGCCTGGAACCAGGCGCAGGTGACCGATGGTTCGCATCTGCTGGTCTTTGCAGCATGGGACAATTACACCGAAGAGCGGATCAACCACATGTTCGATCTGGTCAATGAAGAACGCGGCATCAAGAATGAAGGCTGGGAAGCCTATCGCCAGATGCTGCTCTCCACCTATCCGCAGCGCGAGCAGCAGGTGAATTTCGAACACGCCGCCCGTCAGGCCTATATCGGCTTCGGCATGGCCGTGGCGCAGGCCGCTTTCGAGGGCGTCGATTCCACCCCCATGGAAGGTTTCGATCCCGCGAAGCTCGATGAAATCCTCGGCCTGCGTGAAAAGGGTCTGCGCTCCGTCACCATTCTGCCGCTCGGCTACCGTGAACCGGAAGGCGACTGGCTGGTGAACCTGAAAAAGGTCCGCCGCCCGATCGAGGAATTCACCAGCCGCGTGTGATTTTCATATCGTCGTGAAATCTTGACTGCCGCAGGGCCGCACACGCGGCTTTGCGGTAGATTTTTTCTCTCTTTTCAGATAATTGAAAAAACATCCCTGTTAAAAGGTGGCGTGTGCAGGCAAGTATGCGCCATCGAATTGCCGATCCCCGGCATTTCTGAGTGAAAGCCTGACGAAATGACCCGGAAAATCAGCTGTAATCGAATGTGCCAAAAGGCTGCATGAAGAGAGCGGTTCAGCACCGCAACAGGATTTTTTGAGACCCGATCCGTCACGCATTCCCAGAGTTCACAATGAGTTTTCCATCCAGTGCGGCATCGCCCGCGCGTTCAGAACAGGCGGTCCCGGAAGGGGCGGCAAAGGAGCCGATGGTCACGTTTGAAGGCGTGACCAAGACCTTTGGCGGCGCCGACGGTAAGCCCGGCTTCGCAGCCCTTGCCGGTATCGATTACATCGTGCCGAAAGGCTCCATCACCGGCATCATCGGCCGCTCGGGTGCGGGCAAGTCCACGCTGATCCGTCTCGCCAACGGCCTTGAGAAGCCCTCGACCGGCCGTGTGGTCGTTGATGGCGTCGATGTCGCGGCGCTCGATGAAAAGAGCCTGCGCACGCTGCGCCGTTCCGTCGGCATGATCTTCCAGCACTTCAACCTTTTGTCGTCGCGTACCGCTTTCGACAATGTGGCGCTGCCGCTCGAAATCGCCGGCATGGGCAAAAGGGAGATCGAAACCCGCGTTGCGCCGCTGCTCGATCTCGTCGGGCTTTCGGACAAGGCCAATCGTTATCCGGCGGAACTCTCCGGCGGCCAGAAGCAGCGTGTCGGCATTGCCCGTGCGCTCGCCACCCAGCCGAAGCTGCTCCTTTCCGACGAGGCGACATCGGCGCTTGATCCGGAAACGACCCAGTCCATTCTTGAACTTCTGAAGCGCATCAATGCCGAACTGGGCCTGACCGTGCTGCTCATCACCCATGAGATGGAGGTGGTGAAGACCATCGCCTCGCAGGTGGCTGTCATCGACAGGGGCCTGATCGTCGAGGAAGGCACGACCTTCGATATCTTCACCGCGCCTAAACACGAGACGACCCGCAGCCTGCTGTCGTCCTCGGTCGGCGTGAAGCTGCCGCACTGGGTCACTTCGGGTCTCAAGCCGCAGGCAGCGGAAGGTGATCGCGTTCTGGTGCGCCTGGTGTTCTTCGGCGAAACGGCGTTCCAGCCATTGACGGCGCGCCTCGTCGCCGAAATCGGTCCTGATGTGAATATTCTCGCCGGCACCATCGAGGAGATTTCCGGCCAGCCCTTTGGCTCGCTCGTCGTTTCCTATCCGGCCTCGGCTGACGTCACCGCCCGCGCCAGCCGCTTTTATGCTGAGACCGGTCTTCACACGGAGGTGCTCGGTTATGTCGCCTGATATGCTGTTCAACCTTCTCTTCAAGGGCCTGTGGCAGACGCTGCACATGGTCGCGGTCGCCGGCATCGTCGGCTCGCTGATCGGCGTACCCATGGGTGTTTTCCTCGCCACCAGCGGCAAGGGTGAACTGTTTCCCGCGCCAATGACCAACCGCATCCTCGGCCTTATCGTGAATGCGGCGCGCTCCACGCCCTTCATCATTCTTGTCGTGGCGATCATTCCCTTCACCCGCCTCGTGGCCGGCACGTCGATCGGCACCAGCGCCGCCATCGTGCCGCTGACGGTCGCAACCGTGCCCTTCATCGCAAGGCTGGTGGAAGCGGCGATCCGCGAGGTGGACAAGGGTCTGATCGAGGCTGCCCGCGCCATGGGCGCCACCCCGCTGCAGATCGTCACAAAGGTGCTTCTGGCGGAGGCCAAGCCCGGCATCACGCTGGCGCTCACGCTCACGCTGGTCAGCCTCATCGGCTATTCGGCCATGGTCGGCGCAGTCGGCGGCGGCGGGCTGGGCGACCTCGGCATCCGCTATGGTTACCAGCGCTTCATGCCCGACGTGATGCTGGCCGTGGTTCTGGTGCTGATCGTGCTGGTGCAGCTGGTGCAGAGCGCCGGCGACAGGCTGGCGCGCAGCTTCGACAAGCGGACCCGCAAGAATTAACTGCGTTCATAATAACAACCCAAGGAGACACCCATGAAGAAACTCATCCTCGCGGCTTCGCTCGCCGCTCTCTTCACCGCCGGTCAGGCGCTGGCCGAGACCATCAAGATCGGCGTAACCCCCGCCGAGCACGCGCAGATCATGGAGCAGGTGAAGAAGATCGCGGCCGCCAAGGGCCTCGATATCGATATCATCGAATTCTCCGACTATGTCGTGCCGAACCAGGCGCTGGCCGATGGCGAGCTGCAGGCCAACTCCTTCCAGCACCAGCCTTACCTCGACAACCAGATCGCTGACCGCAAGTTCGATCTCGTCAGCGTTGGCACCACCATCACCACCCCGATGGGCGTTTATTCGAAGAAGGTGAAGAGCCTTGACGAGCTGAAGGACGGCGCAACCGTCGGCATTCCGAACGACCCGACCAATGGCGGCCGCGCACTGCTGGTTCTCGCTTCCAAGGGCGTCCTCAAGGTCAAGGAAGAAGCCGGCCTGAAGGTAACGCCTGCCGACATCACCGAAAACCCGAAGAACATCCAGATCGTCGAACTTGACGCCGCCCAGCTGCCGCGCTCGCTTGATGACACCGACGCTTCGGTCATCAACACCAACTATGCGACGGCAGCCGGCCTGAACCCGAAGAAGGACGCCATCGCCATCGAAAGCGAAAAGTCCCCTTACGCGAATGTCATCGCCGTTCGGGCGCAGGACAAGGACAAGCCCTGGGTGAAGACGCTGGTGGAATCCTACCAGAGCCCGGAAGTGAAGGCCTTCATTCTGGAAAAGTACAACGGCACGGTCATCCCGTCCTGGTAAGCCGCTCCGGCACTGTAAAAAATGACAACCTCTCCCGTTCGCGGGGGAGGTTTTTTGTTTCCGGGCGGGCGCAAATCCGTGTTCCATGAAAAGCCCGGGGCATTTCATGGAAGAATTTTTCAGAGTCGCTGCCGGACTGTCGTTTTATACCCGTGTTTTTTTGGGGCGGAGCCACGATGCGGTTTAACGGCTTCTGAATGTTTCCTTCGGAAGATGATGCTTTCGAAGGGGATTTTATGCGGATTGCGCCGCGCAACATTGGGGACTATTTGCCGGTCGGGCGCAGAACCGCCGTGGGCGTTGTATTGTCCACCTTCGCGCTGGTGCTTCTCATCGTCACCGCGCTGGTCCTGTCCGCCCTCAGCCAGGTGCGTGAAAAGGCGAATTCGCTCGATAATGCCCGTTCGCGCGAGACGACGGCGGGTGCTCTCGTCACCTTTCGCGAACAGCTCGGCGCAACGCTGAATGATTACGCCGCCTGGGATGATGCCGCCGAATATGTCTATGCCCCTGATCGTTTTGACTGGGTGGCGAGCAATTACGGCGAGATGACGGTCAATAACGATCTTTTCGATACTGCCGTGATCATCGACGAGGACGACAGGGTCCGCATGGCCTATCAGAACGGCAAGCCGGCGACATGGAGGCCAAACGCCTATTTCGCCGAAGGCCTTAAGGAAATGATCGATCGCGTGCGTTCCATGCGTCCCGGTATCACCTCGCAGGTCACGGGTTTCGTCAAAACCGGCGATGGCATCGCTGCAGCCGGCGTCGCGCTCGTGCGGCTGAAATCCGGGGCGCTGCCGCCGGTTGATGCGGAGCGGCGCTATCTGGTTTTTGCCCGTCACCTTAAGCAGGCGACGGTGGACAAGCTTGCCCGCAACTACGTCATCGAGGGGCTGGAACTGCAATATGGCGACGGACCTGCCGCCAACCATGTGGATATCGTCAATCCCTTAGGCGAGGTGCTGGCGCGGCTCGTCTGGCGCTCGCACCTGCCGGGGGATGTCAGCTTTCATGAGGCGCGGCCGGTAGTCTTCACCGCGCTTGGCATTGCCGGCACGTTTTTCCTCGTGCTGCTCATCATCGGTTCGGCCACGCTGGACCGGCTGAAAGCGGATGAGGCGGCAGCGCGGGAGGAGGCGCTGCGCGACCGGTTGAGCGGGCTCAGCAACCGCGCGGGTCTCTTTGCGAAATTGAACCGCATGGTCGACAACGGCCGCCACGACAAGACGGATATCAAGCTTCTCTATCTCGATCTCGACGGCTTCAAGGAAATCAACGATTCCTACGGCCATGCCGCCGGCGACCGGCTGATCAAGGGCGTGGCCGCGGCGCTCAGGGTGCTGGTGCCGGAAGGCGCTGTCCTGGCGCGGCTTGGCGGCGACGAATTCGCCATTGCCATCCAGGGCAACGACGTCTGGTCTGAAGGCCGAAAACTGTGTCTGGCGCTTCTCGAACTCTTTACCGAGCCTTTCAGCATCGGTGAAAGGGTGGCGAGCATCGGCTGCAGCATCGGCACCTCGGTTTCCCGCGCCGGCGATATCAATGGCGAGGAATTGCTGCGGCGTGCCGATATGGCCATGTATCAGGCCAAGGAAAACGGACGCGGGCGTTACGTTTCCTATGAACTGAAGATGGATGCGCTGCGCGAGGAAAAGCTGCAGCTTGAAGCCGATCTTCGTTCCGCCATCCTGAACGACGAGATACAGGTGGTTTATCAGCCGGTCGTCAGCGCCGCCACGCGCTGCATTACCGGGGTGGAGGCGCTGGCCCGCTGGCAGAGGCCGGGATATGGTTTCGTGCCGCCGGATATCTTCATTGCCGCTGCCGAAACCAGCGGGCTGATCGACCGGCTCGGCCTTCTCGTTCTGCACAAGGCCTGCGAGACGGCGCAGCAATGGCCGTCCATCAAGCTCTCGGTGAATATCTCTCCCGTGCAGTTCCGCAATCCGGCCTTCTCCGGCCATATCGCGGATATTCTTGACGCGACGCAGACACCGCCCGAAAGGCTGCGGCTGGAAATGACGGAAGGTTATTTCATCCAGCATCCGGAGCGGGCGAGTGCGGCGATCGACAAGCTGAAACAGCTCGGCCTGCATATTGCGCTCGACGATTTTGGCGCCGGCTTCGCCAGTGTCGGATATCTGCGCCGCTTCGGTTTCGACCGGATGAAGATCGACCGCTCGTTGATCATGGCGCTCGATAAGGGCGGCCGGTCGCTGGAAATGCTGCAGGCCACCGTGGCGCTGGCGAAGTCGCTCGATATTCCGGTCACGGCCGAAGGCGTGGAAACGGAAGAGCAGGCTGCCATCCTGCATCTGTGCGGCTGTGATGAATTGCAGGGTTACCTGTTCTCGAGGCCGGTCGCAGCCGAGGAGATTACCGACATGCTGGATGGGCAGGATGCACCGTTATTTGCTCTGAGAGCGGGGGCGTGAGAGGCGCACCGATGTCGTTTAGCAATTCTTGATCAACTGAGAGTGCCGCCCATTTTATTCTCCCCGGCGGGGAGAAGAAATACGCGGCACCCGCTCAATCGAACCCCGGCCCCTGTGCATTCTGATGCTGACCCGGTTTACCGTCCCAGATGCTGTTCGCCGCGCTTCTTTGCCAGTTCGATCTGCTGCTGCCGGTCGCGGAACCGCTGGCGGTCCTCATCGTTGCGCTCGTCGTAACAGCTTGGGCAGGAGACGCCTTCCTCGAATTTGGGAGACAGGCGTACTTCCGGCGTGATCGGGTTGCGGCAGGCGTGGCAGAGCTCATGATCGCCTTCGGCAAGGCCGTGGACAACGGAGACACGCTCGTCGAACACGAAGCAGGCGCCTTCCCACAGGCTTTCTTCTTCCGGCACCTCTTCCAGATATTTCAGGATGCCGCCCTTGAGGTGATAGACCTCGTCGAAACCCTGCTCCTTCATGAAGGCGGTGGCCTTTTCGCAGCGAATGCCGCCGGTGCAATACATGGCGATCTTCGGCTTGTTGTGCAGGCCGGGATTGTTCTTCACCCAGTCGGGAAACTCGCGGAAGGTTTTGGTCTTCGGATCGACCGCGCCCTTGAAAACGCCGATGGCGGTCTCGTAATCGTTGCGGGTGTCGATGACGATGGTATCCGGATCGGAGATCAGCTCGTTCCAGTCGCGCGGCTCGACATAGGTGCCGACGATGCGGTTCGGATCGATATCAGGCACGCCCATGGTGACGATCTCTTTCTTGAGCTTCACCTTCAGCCGCACGAAGGGCATGTGCGAGGCACGGCTTTCCTTGTGCTCCAGCGCGGCAAATTCCGGCTGGGCGCGCAGGAAGGAGAGCACGGCGTGAATGCCCGCATCCGGCCCGGCAATGGTGCCGTTGATGCCTTCGGCGGCAAGCAGCAGCGTGCCCTTGACGCCGTTCTTCTGGCAGAGCTCGAACAACGGCTCGCGCAGGCTCTCGAACCGCGGCAGGCGGGCGAAATGATAAAGCGCGGCCACAAGGAAATCACCAGAGGTTTCCGGGCGGGGGAGAATGGTCGTGTCGGTCATGGGCGCTGAAATACAGCGACGGCGGCCGCAAAGCAATATTTATCAACGGGTCCGGTCATTTTGAAAATCGTCAAATCGGGAGGGTTTGGGGGCTTCCAGCCGACGCGCGTCTGCGCGGCGGAGAGAGTCTTTTCAGCCCGAGGACTTGGGCGGGCTGGATTCCGGCTCAAGGCCGGAATGACGGAGGTGAGGGAGCACCGAACGAGACGTTTGGGCTACTTCGCCGCCCGCCGCCACAGCAGGCCGATGATGCGGCTTTCGGTGCGGGCGGATTCGGAAAACACCTCGC
Source organism: Agrobacterium sp. (assembly GCF_059499945.1). Classification (NCBI taxonomy): domain Bacteria; kingdom Pseudomonadati; phylum Pseudomonadota; class Alphaproteobacteria; order Hyphomicrobiales; family Rhizobiaceae; genus Agrobacterium; species Agrobacterium sp. The sequence continues at coordinate 45,893 of NZ_JCABZP010000019.1, forward strand.
CTGCCAGCGCAAGGCCTTCCGTGCGCAGCGCCTGCTGCCGCTGGATGATGGCGTCGAGCAGCAGAGCCAGCCGCTCGCCATTGCCGAAACGGTCCGGCTCGCGGTCGGCGACGGCGGCGAGAACCGAAAGATCGTGCTCGTGACCAAGAATGTCGACCAGCCGCTTGGTATCGGCCCGCTTGGCGCGCATGGCGGAAGGCCAGAGGCGGCGCATCAGGCCGAGATGCATCCAGTAGGCCTGCCCGGCCTTGCGCAATTCGTGGAAATGTTCGACGTCGGCCTGCTCGTGGCAATCGGTGAGCGCCTTGCGTGCCCTTTTTCGCTGTTTCGCCCAGGCGGTTCTTATCAGCCGGGCGGTGTCTTTCAACTCATCCGGCAGCGACAGGGCCTCGAGCTTCCTGCGCGCTTCCCCGCAGCCGGCGATGGCGGCGGCAATGGCCTCGTCGAGGCCGGCCTCATGTTCTATGGCGTCGTCGCGGCGCTTGCGCAGCATCGCGGTGATCGATCGCAGCGCTTCGCCCTGCGCGTCCGAGCGCGCGAAGGTCTCGAGATATTCCGCCGTCTCCACCAGCGCCGTCGCATCCCGCGCAAAGGCGAGGGAGCGGGCGATATCGCGAATACGGGCATTTTCCTCGCGGCCGAAATCCGGCGCCGCCTCGCGGATCAGGCGGTAGAGGGCGCGCAGCCGCTTGAAACGCTTGCGGGCGTCATGCACCGCCTCGTGCGATCCCGACGACTGGTCGCGCAGGATCGTGATCGTATCGTCGATCAGTTCCAGCCCGGCGCGACGGATTTCGTCGTCGAAGGGCTTTTTCGGATCAATTCTGAAGGGCATCCGACAGGTCTCCGTTCGGACAGTCCATGGCGAGCGACTGGTTGGAGAAGCGCTTGTCTCCGGTTACTTCCCGGCCAAGCCAGGACGGCAGAGCGGGATCGGCATTCTCGTCATGCATTTCCACTTCCGCCACGACCAGCCCGTGATATTTCCCTTCGAAAACATCCACCTCCCAGGTGAAGCCGCCGTGATCGACGGTGTGGCGGGTTTTCTCGATCACCACGCCCGGCGCGCTTGCCATCAGCTCTTCGGCATCCTTGAGGGGTATGGAATATTCATATTCGTCGCGGACAAGCGCGCTTGCGCCGATCTTGATGGTCAGGGTCGCGTCACGCTGGTCGACGATCCTCACCCGAACCGAACGGTCTTCCACCGAGGCGACATATGCCTGCCGGAAAGCCATGCTATGCGTTACCTCATTACGCCATTCACCGCCTGCAACCAGAAACTTCCGTTCAATTTCCTTGGCCATGCTGTCTCCGCGAACTGGTGCTGCAGATTATCGCACTATGACATTATGATGAAGCGAATTGATTGAAGTATCTGGATAAAAATGCGGCTGGCGCGCCTCGACATGAAAGCCGAGGCAGGCTAATCCGTAGACGGAATTTCAATCGTTTCAAACGCGCAAGGAGGCTCATCTTGGCCCAGGACTCCGAAAAACTGCTCTCCATCCTCAAGCTCCAGCCGGTCGTGCCGGTGCTGATCGTGGATGACGCCGCTTCCGCCGTGCATTTGGCGCGCGCTTTGGTCGCAGGCGGCCTGAAGGCGATCGAGATCACCATGCGCACGCCGGCGGCGCTGGATGCCATCCGCGCGGTTGCGGCGGAAGTGGAAGGCGCGCATGTCGGCGCCGGCACCATTCTCAACGCCCGGGATTTCGAAGCGGCGGCCGAAGCCGGCTCCACCTTCATCGTCAGCCCCGGCATCAATAAAAGCGTGCTGGAAGCCGCGCGCGGTTCCAAGGTACCGCTGCTTCCGGGTGCGGCCACAGCCAGCGAAGTCATGGCCCTGCGTGACGAGGGTTATAAAGTGCTGAAGTTCTTCCCGGCCGAACAGGCTGGCGGCGCACCTTACCTCAAGGCGCTGTCTTCACCGCTCGCCGGCACCGTGTTCTGCCCGACTGGCAGCGTGTCGCTCAAGAACGCCAATGATTATCTCTCCCTGCCGAACGTCGTCTGCGTCGGCGGTTCCTGGGTTGCCCCGCGCGAACTGGTGGCGACCGGCGACTGGGCGGGCATCACCAAGCTTGCTGCCGAAGCCGCGGCACTGCGCGCCTGATTTGCGTCCCGTCAAACCCGTTCACGAAGGCGTGAGCGGGTTTGACATTTGTATTCGGCCCACGACTTCCTATCTCCCCTGTAGATTTGACCTTTACAGGAGATTTTGATGTTCGACGCCAAGAAGCTTCTTGAACAATTCCTCGGCTCTCAGGTGCCGGGCCTTTCGGGAAGCGTCCGTGACAGAGCCGGGCAGGCCGCCGATATCGCCAAGAACAATCCCCTGAAGGCCGGTGCCCTTGCCGCCGCAATTCTGGGCACCAAGACCGGCCGCAAGCTCGCCGGCAATGTCGCCACCATCGGCGGTGTCGCCGCCATCGCTGGCCTCGGCTATCTCGCCTACAAGAATTACAAGTCTGGCCAGGCCCCGGAAGCTGCGCCGAAACCCGAGCCGGAGCTTCTCGCCCCGCCCACAGATTCCGCCTTCCACCCGCAATCACCGGCCCTTTCCAATGATTTTGCGCTGAAGCTCATCCAGGCGATGATCGCGGCCGCTAAGGCGGATGGTCATATCGATGAGAAGGAGCGCGCCAATATCATGGACAAGGTGCAGGTCTCCGGCATCGATGACGAAGCGGAGCGGTTCCTCGAAAAGGAACTGGCCGATCCGCTCGACATCGACGCGCTGGTGGCCGCCGCCCGCACGGAGGAGCAGAAGGTGGAGCTTTACACCGCCTCGCGCCTTGCCATCGAGGCCGATACGCGGGCGGAGCGGGGGTATCTCGACCTTCTTGCCGGGCGGCTCGGGTTGCCGGATGCGCTGGTGGACCATATCGAGGCGACGGTGGTGGCTGCGAAGGTTTGAGAGTAAAAAGGGCTGCAGGGTTCAGTGGCGCAGGCGAAAAAGTTGCCTGCGCAGTGACCTTACGTTGGCTTCGGGCGAGGGTTTGCTAGGTCTATTCGTCCGGTAGATCAATAACGGAATGAACATGCATGAGAGCATAAGCAGCGGCTTTGTCTCCATGATATTTAACTGCGACGTCTACAATGAAGCCCTTTTTGAAAATATTGTCATCGGCCTCGCGAACCTCTTTTTTGATTTGTTGCTCTGCCATTTCGGATGCGTAAACGAGTGAGACGGGTTTATCCGAAATTTCTTGAATCTTTACTTTTTCGCCTGACGGCTTGCCAATATTTGCGTCATTGATGTCACTCCGAGTGAAGACCATTAGAACTCTAGTAAATGTCTCTGACGCTTTGGCCTCTATTTCTCTTCGTCTAATCTGTATAGATTTTTCAGCTTGACGAGCTTCCGTCGTGTTGAAGCGAAATGATGCTCTGATCTTTTGCTTTCCGTCCTCAAAAGTTGCCGCTTCCAAAGTTGCGCTAGCATTTGGGTCTTTCGCAATCGCCGCGACCGCTGCTGTGAAGTCTTTCAGCTCGCTTTTTGTATCCGGCAACAATTCCGGTTTTCCTGCCACAAGACCGGAAATCCTATTGCCCCACCGCCGGACGAAATCTTCAACGATCATTATTTGATCGATTTGCGAAATAAATGGAGCAGCTATGGCAAACGCGGGAATTAGCTCCGCTACTATTGAGCCCGTCCGAATATCTTTGATAAAAAATTCGTTGTCCGATTTTAAGTCAGGATGATCTTCTTTTAAGTAGCGCGCAAATTCGTTTCCCAATGAGACGAATTGTCCCACGAAATCTCCAAGTTCAATTGGTTCGCGTGTCGATATCGTTAGCGTCAGTAAAACTGGAATCTCTCTCATTGGTTGAGATTAGCTATATTACACTATTTGTCACCACGTCTATTTTCCGTCACAGCAGAATATTTCGCCGCGGACGTGTTTTGCACCGCTTTGCGACAGGCTTGTCATCTGCCCGTGGCTGCCCTAATCCTTCTCCCAGCAAATGGGGAAGAGAATGCGCGATCTGAGTGATTTTAGGGGATGTCCGCCGCCGCAGCCGGTGGTGCTAAAGGGCCGTTACGTCACGGCCGAGCCGTTTGATCGCGAAAAACACCTCGCAAGGCTCTGGTCAGCCCTTGGCGGCGAGGGCACCAATGCGCTTCTCAAATATTTCCCGCAAAACGCCTTCCCTGATGCCGACGCCTTTGGCGACTGGCTCATCGGCGCGGGGCAGAAGCTTAACTGGGTCACGCTGGTCTTCGTGGAAAATGCCACTGGCGATATCGTCGGCATGGCGAGCTATATGCGGCCCGATCCGGCCAATGGCGTGGTCGAGGTCGGCTCCGTCGCCCATGGCGCGAAGATGAAGCGCTCGCCTCTTGCCACCGAAGCGCATTACCTGATGGCGAAACATGTTTTCGAGGATCTGGGGTATCGCCGTTACGAGTGGAAATGCCACAATGAAAACGAACCCTCCAAGATCACGGCGAAGCGTTATGGCTTCACCTTCGAGGGCGTTTTCCGCCAGCACATGATCTCGAAAGGCCAGAACCGCGATACGGCGTGGTTTTCGATGATCGACGGCGAATGGCCGCTGATCGGCAAGGCCTTTGAAGCGTGGCTTTCGCCTGACAATTTTGCAGCCGACGGGGCGCAGAAGCGCAAGCTTGAAGATATCCGCGCGGAGCTTGCCAATGCCTGAAAAACCGACATCAGGGAAAAAGGACTGGTCGCCGGCAATTGCCGCCGCCCTCATTATCGTCGGTTTCGGGCTCGTGTTCTTCGTCATGCCTGATATCATGTTGTGGCTGGGCGATTATTCGCCCTGGCTCGCCGCCGCCTTCGGCGCGGTTGCCGTGCTGTGTTTCTTCCTGCTGTTCTGGCTGCGCGCCCGTTACCAGCGCCGCCGCGACGGTTAGGCCACTTTATTGGACACGCTCTAGAGCTGAAGCGAAGCGCCGAGCAGCAGTAGTCCCATGATCAGCACGAAAAGCGCGCCGGCGATTTCGATCGCGTGGCTGATGCCGGCCGCCTTGCGGCTGCCGGGGCCGGCGAAACGCACGGCGAGCCCCTTGGCCGAGACGGCCATGATGGCGAGAGCCGACACCGTTATGGCGGTGCCGAGCGACATGGCGAGCACGGAGAGCACGCCGCCGAGATAAAGCCCGTTGAGAAGCGCGAAGCTCATGACGATGATCGCGCCCGAGCATGGCCTGAGGCCGACCGCGATGATGGCCGACCATGCTTCATGCAGGCTGAAGTTCTTGCCCTTCAACAGCATGGGGTCGGGCGCATGGGATTTTCCGCAGGCGTTGCAGAGATCACCCGTGCCGTTATGCTCATGATCCGCGAAAACCGGCTTGCCCTGAAAGCGTAGCCCCGTGCCCATGCCGGTGGTTCTGCCGGCCGTGGCTTCACCCGCCGTGGCAAAAACGGGGACGGGTTCCCGCCGGATGCGCAGTGACCAAAGCTTCCGCACCAGGAGCCAGGCGCCGAACAGCGCCACCATGGCGAAGCTGGCGATCTCCATCGCCTGCGTCGCCTTGGTCATGGTGATGGAGGTGCCGCGCAGCACCAGCCAGGCCGCCCCAACAAGGCCGATGGCCATCAAGCCCTGAATGAGGGCCGAGACGAAGGAAATGAGAATGCCGCGTTTCAGCTGCGTTTCATTGGCGATCATGTAGGATGAAATGACCGCCTTGCCGTGGCCGGGACCGGCGGCATGGAAAACGCCATAGGCAAAGGAAAGGCCGATCAGCGAGCCGAGCGCCCAGCCATCCTCGCGCATGGCCTTCAGCGCGCCGGTCAGTGCCCGGTAAAACATCTGCTGGTGCACGTTGATCCATTGCATCAGCGGTGCGAAGGGGCCGCCGACGGAAAAGGAAGGCTCGGCCGAGCCGATGCCGAGCGGCGACTGCGCATGGGCGACACCGGCCACGGCGATGAGGCCGATGGCGACGGCGGCAAGGCATGCCCTGCGGCTCAGCATGAGACCTCCAGCCGGGTGGCGAAGAGCTTGGTCATGTCGGTGCCGGTCGGATCGTTGAAAAAGGCGTCGGTCAGCGAACCCTGGTTCTGCGAGATTACCTCGTCGGGATCAGGGCGGACGATATGATGCTTGCAGGCATTCAGATCCTTGCCCTGTGTCGCGATATCGCTGTCCTTGGCGAAATCGATCGCCGTATACATGGTCGGATCCCAGGCGCCGAAGCTGAGCTTGCCCTTGACGGCGAGCGGCTTGGTCGGCTTCACGGAGAAGAACATCAGGATCTGCTGGTCCTTGTAGTCCACGTGAATGGCGTCGGGCTTGGAGAACTCCACCGGTTTTCCATTGGCGGTGATGAAGGTGTAATAGGAATATTCGGCGAGCGATTCCAGCACCGTATTGCCGATCTCGGCCAGCTCGTCCTTGTCCAGCTTCAGATCGCTGTTCTTGTCGTAATCCATCACCACGCTTGCCGAAAACATCTCGTCGAAACGCCAGATATTGCGCACTTCCTGAACGGTGCCGTTCGGCCCCTCGACGATTTCCATGCGGGCTTCGGCAAAGATGTGCGGATGCGCAGCCGCCGCGACGGGAACGCAGGCGAGGCCGGCCGCGAGGAGCAAAAAGCGTCTGTTCATTATCCGGTCTGTCCTGCCTTCGAATCTTGAAGACCCGACTCTAGCAGAAATTGGGACCGAATTTCGACCTGATGCGTCTGATCCTTCGCGCGGGCCGTCAAGGGATTTCAGAAGGTGCCGCTGAAACGCGACGTGATGCTGGAGCCGCTATAAGCGAGGTCGGTCTCGCGCTCACCATGCAGCAGGCGGTTGAACTCCAGCTCCAGCTTGCTGTTCTTGCCGGTATCGAAGGACAGCGTGGCGACCAGCCTGCGCTCGCTGGTATCGTAATTATAATAGATCCAGTCCTTGTGGACCCGGTTCAGGGCAAGATCGAGCCCGACCTTTTCGGTGAGCCTGCTTTTCACGACGAGTTGCCAGCGACGGTGAAACTCGGCGATCGGATCATCCGGATCGAAAAGCGCATAGTCCTGCGAATAGCCGACGCCGAAGGCGATGCGCTCGGTGGCCTTCACCTCGGCTTCGGCCCGGAGATAGGGGCGGGTACGCTTTACCTGGTCGCTGATCTCGTCACCGGAAATGGATGTGAAGCCCGCCTCGGCCAGAACCGCGAAACGATCGGAGAACTTGTAACCATAGGCCAGCGAGCCGCGCAGCGTATTGGCAGGGAAACGTTCATATTTCTCCTGCTGCCCCTCGGGCACGACGATACGGTCATAAGCAAGCGTCAGGCCCGCCTCGCCGCCGGCCAGCGGCCGCGCATGTTCGGCCTTCAGCGATAAAAGCGCCTCGTTTGCCTCCAGCCGGGTGGGCATGAAATAGGCCGGACGGAACCGCGCCTTGCCCTTCATCAGGCTGGCAAAGCTTGCCGTCAGCGTGTTCTTGCCGCCGAGCGCAAGGATGCCGAGCTGGGAAGAGGCCTCCAGCTTGTGATCGAGCTGCCGGTAACCAATGTCTTCTTCGGGCAGATGCAGGAAGATGTCGCCGGCATCGCTGCGGGTGCCGCGCAGCTCGATGGCCCATTCCAGCTTTTCGGAAAACCGTTTCGTCAGCCCCAGCGCCGCGATGGTGTTGTGTTCATTGGCGAAGCGGTAACGGGGGAGACGGACCTCCTCGTGTTCGAGCGAATAACGCAGCTCCGCACCATCAAGCACGACCTTGCCGTTGAGTCCGAAGCCGGCACGCAGCGAAATTGCGCTCAGCCTGTTGGTGTCGGCGAAATAATTGGTGTCATAAGCAATGCCGGACTTATAGGTGACATTATGTTCATCGGCTTTTTCACCCGCCCATGCGCCGCAGGCGCAGGCAAGGCCGAGAACAAGCGCGATATATCCCCCCAGCCGCATTCGCATCTCCGGTCGCTAATTAAGCAATATCTTATATTTGGATGGTTAATAAAGTCTCCTGCGCCGTTTTACTTTCGCAACCGAAATTCAGTGCGCCAATACCGAATAGAGGTGGCGGATTCCATAATAAGATATGTAAAATTCTATTAAAATCACTAGTATTAAAGTTAACTTTTTATTGTAATATTAGCCTTTGCTTGAATTAGAATCCTCTAAATATACAGTTCAGTTACGCCAGATGGCGTGATCAAACAAAAGAGGAGAGAGAAATGATTGCAAAGTTCGCTTGTGTAGCCGCTATTCTTACTGTTGCTTCCGTTGGTCAGGCCAATGCGGGCGGTCTTCTGGGTGGCATCCTGTCCGGCAACAGCAACAAGGGCGGCGCCCTTGTCGTCGTCTCGCCGAGCATCGATCTCGGCGTCAGCGGCATCCTGTCCAATAACGGGATTCTGAACGGCAACAAGACCGGCATCCTGAACGGCCTGCTGAACGGCAACAAGACGTCAGTCGATGTCATCGACAACAAGAATGACGGCGGCAAGAAGCGCCGGCACTAACTGAAATTTGGAACGGGATGGCGAAACCATCGGGCTTTTCTCCGTCCCGCTCCAACGGGACAGCTCGAAAATCATCAGGGATTTTCGACACAGACGATGCGCAGCGCATAAGCCGGCAATGACCCTCGAGTTGCGTGTGTTTGACGCATGGCATTTCCGGCAAGAACAAACGGCGCATCGCATGACTGGAAGGGGGCCTTGCGGCCCTCTTTTTTTTATCCGTGTTACCGACATGGCGGCCCCGCACAAAAGTGCCTGACGACCACTACTCATGATAGTTTTGTGAAGTCGTGAGAGCCCTTTTGCGTCAGGGCGGATGCCGTGTGAATGTCCGCGTAAATTCCGATTTATATTTGGTAAATATTGCAGATATTAATCGAAATACGTTCCATGGCGGTGTTTTTGCCTAAGCTATTTACGCGATTTTAACCATGATGTTCTTCAATCTGTGGGTGCGCTAACCCCGTCATGATGCTGCGCTTCTGGTCGCGAAATACTCGCAGCCCGCAGGTGACGGGATGTTATTTTCAAGGAGCTATCGCATGTTGAAACAATCTCTTCTCGCGCTCGGCCTGCTCGGCGTTCTCTCCGGCGTGGCCGCTGCCGCCGACGCCGTCGGCGACATTCCGTCCGCACCTGTTGTCAACGACGTTGCGCCTGCCTTTTCCTGGGATGGTGTTTATCTCGGTGCGTCTGCGGGTTACGGCTGGAACCGGGTCAAGTCGACGACTTTTGGCGTCACCACCAAGCATGAATTTGACGGCGGCCGTTTTTCCGGCTTCGCAGGCTATAATGCCGAAGTTGCCCCTTCCGTCATTCTCGGCGTCGAGGGTGATCTCGGCTACGCCTGGGGCGACAAGACCATCGTCACCAGCGAGGTTTCTGCAGGCCTGAACGGCTCTGCGCGTCTGCGCGCCGGTTACGCAATCGACCGCGCGCTGATCTATACCGCCGCCGGCTACACCGCGACGGACAGCGAAGTCAAAGCGCCGTTCGGTGAGGACAGCAAGGTCCTGCACGGCTGGACGGTTGGCGCAGGCGTCGACTATGCCTTCACCAACAACCTGTTTGGACGCGTCGAATATCGTTACAACGACTTCGGCAAGGCAACCTACCATACCGGTCCGATCACTTCGACCGGCGATGTCAGCGAACACGTCGTCAAGGTTGGCCTTGGCGTGAAGTTCTGACGGTTATTCCGTTTTCGACAGGGGGCGGCGCAGCGTTGCGACGCCCCACACGCCTGATGCGGCGGTGCTGGCATCGGTCCAGCGGACGCTGAAGACGTTCCGCAGGAAATCAAAACGCACATTGCCTTTCGCGCAGGCTTGAACAGCGGGCCGTTTTGATGTGATGGTGGGTTCCAATCCACTCCCGCTTGCCAGTCTCCAGTCGATTCCCATGCTACAGAAAAGCACTTCGCCGGGCGCTTTTGACCGTCAGGCCTATTTGATCGCGTTGCTGGTTTTCATCGCCGGCAGCACCAATGCCGCCATCGTACCGTTTATCGGTTTTTACATCATTCAGGTGCTCGGCCATCCGCCGGCGACACTCGGTCTCTACAGCGTGACGGCGATGGTGGCCTCGATCGTCGCCAGCCGTCTTTATGGCGAGCGGGTGGATGCCGGCGTGCGGATCAAGCCGCTGCTCATGCTCTCCATTGCAGGTGCTTTCGTGGCGGCGGCGGCCGCGAGTTTCGGGCATCTGGCGCTGCTGGTGGCGGTAACGGCGACGGGCATGGGGCTTTCCAACGCCGCCACCACCCTCGTCTTCAGTTATGGCCGGTATCACGGCCGGGTGGAGGCGCTCGATACCACTGCTTATAACGCCTTCCTCAGAATGATGGTGTCGCTGGCCTGGATGTTGCTGCCGGCCGCAGCCTTTCTGATCGTCGATTTCGCCGGCGCAAAAGCTGTCTTCGTGAATGCGATGCTGATGGCGGCCATCTGGGGGGCGCTTGCGCTTGCCATCGTGCCGCGTGGGCAGACTTGCCCGATGGAGCGGCGGGATGAGGGCGGAGCCGATGCGGGGCGAAACCTGCCGCTGCTGATGGCGGCGACGGCCAGTTTCTGCATGTCTTTCGCCCATGCTCTCTGCGCCTCGGCCCTGCCGGTATTTCTGGTGCGTGAGGTGGGCCTGCCGGATTATGCGCCGGGCCTGTCGCTCAGCGTCAAATGCGCCATGGAAGTCCTGCTTATCCTGCTTGCGCCGAGGATCATGCGCCGGATCAGCGCGCGGCTGCTTCTGAGCATCGCGGCGGTGACGGCGATCGTTGCTTTCAACATCATCGCTTCGGTCACGACCCTGCCGGCCATGCTGGTGGGGGCTGCCATGGAAGGTTCCTATTACGGCCTTTTCGCCGGCACATCTCTCACCTTCGTGCAGGGCTTTGCCCGCGGGCGCACGGCGCGGGCGACGGCGCTCTACATGAATTCGATCTTCCTTGCAGCACTTTTTGCGGTGCCGCTGATGGGGTTCGTGTCGCAATATGCAAGCTTCGGCACCTCGATCCGGCTTGCTTCGGTCGGTGCGGGTGCTGCGCTGCTGCTCTTGTTTCTGACGCGGCGGCAGGTGGCGGATTAGGGTGTTCGGGCGGGGGTAGGGAGGATTTCATCTGGCCTTGCGGCCCGATCATCCCTCATTCCTGTGCTTGTCACAGGAATCCAGTCAGCCCAAGTCCTTGGGCTGAAAAAAAGAGGTCTCTCGCCGCGCAGACGCGCGTCGGCTGGATTCCTGTGACAAGCACAGGAATGAGGGGCAGGGTGTTGGCCCTCACGCCGAAATATCGATGATCCCGCAATCGCCCGCTTCCGAGGCGAAGGCGAGCAGCTTGCCGGTGGCGCTCCAGTCCATGGCTGTAATGGCGCCCTTGCCGGGGCGGCGAAGCAGGGCTTCCTTGCCGTCGGCCAGGCGCACACCAAGAATCATACCGTCGATGAAGCCGATGGCGAGCACGTCTTCCACGGGGTGGAAGGCGACATTGGTGACCATGATGTTGGCGCGGCTGCCGAGTTCTTCCGGAGCCTTGCCCATCGGGCCGTCCTTGCCGGCAAATGGCCAGACAATGGCGGCTGGCGCACCTGATGAGGCGAGCCATTTGCCCTTTGCCGACCAGGAGATGGATTTCACCTTGGCGGGATAACCGGTCATGCGCATGTGGCGGGCTTCCATGCCGCCCTTGGTTGCTTCCATCTTCCAGCCATGCAGTGCATTTTCCTGCATGGTGGTGACGAGGAACTTGCCATCGGGCGAGAAGGTGACGCCGGTATGCGCGCCCTTCCATTCCAGATCGACCGGATCGCCCGCACTTGCCACCCAATGCAGTGTCACGCCGTTATAACGGGCAACAGCAATGCGCAGGCCCTTGGGCGCAAACGCGATGGCCTCCACCGTGCGCTCTTCCTTGAATTCCTTGACCGTACCGTCGGATAGCCGCACGAAGCTGGACTTGCCGACGCCATAAGCCACCGCCTTCTGCGGCCCGCCGGCAACGACGCCGACCCATTTGCGCGGCACATTGGCGAGCTCACTGATGCTGCCATCATGGCCGATGCGCAGCACACGGCCGTCTTCGCCGCCGGAAAGCAGCGTGGCGCTGTAGGGATCGCGAATGCAGGTCAGAAGCCCGTCATGCGCCTGCGTCACCTTCTCGCCGCCATCCAGGCGGTGAATGGTGCCGGCGGCGGTGGCAAACAGGGGAATGTCGCCGAGAAAATGGGTCGAGACCACGTGGCCTTCGATATCAAGCGGGGCAACAGTCGGCATGGGGCGCATCGGTCTTTCGTATCTGTGTCTGGTGGGGCGACGATATCGACCCCGGCGGCAGGCATGGTTCTAGAGCATTTCCGGCAAAAGCGGAACCGCTTTTACGTTCGCACGATTCGTGAAATCAAGGAGATAGACCGCTTTGTAGTGGAGGAATCCACGGCATACGGCACCATGATTTTACAGGACGTGCATCTCCCTGTCCCTCATTCCTGTTCCCCGGGACAAGCCCGAGGATGTTACAGGAATCCAGCCGACGCGCGTCTGCGCGGCGAAAAACTCCTCTCAGCCCAAGGACTTGGGCTGGCTGAATCCCTGTGACAAGCACAGGGATGAGGGGCGGTGAGCGCATCCGAATGACGGAAGCGGCGTCACCCCGGCGCAACGCCGGGGTACCGAAGAGAGAGGGTCAGGCCGTCGCGAGGCAGGCGTTGAAGCTCTTTTCCAGCTTTTCGCGGTCCAGTTCGCGGCCGATGAAGACGAGGCGGCTTTCGCGCTTTTCGTCTTCCTTCCACGGGCGCTGGTGGTCGCCCTCGATGATCATGTGCACGCCCTGCACCACGTAACGCTCCGCATCACCCTTGAAGGCGATGATGCCCTTGAGGCGCAGAATGTTGGGGCCGTCTGTCTGGGTGACCTTCTGGATCCACGGGAAGAACCGCTCGGGGTTCATCTCACCGCCGCGCAGCGAGACCGACTGCACCGTCACGTCATGGATCGGGGAGGCCGCGCCATGGTGGTGGTGATCGTGCCCATGGTCGTGATGCCCGTGATCGTGGTCATGGTCATGATGATGGTGGTCGTGGTGATGATGATCGCAATCGGGGCCGCAGGCATGATCCTCATGGCCGTGCTCGAGGAAATGCGGATCGTTTTCCAGCGCGCGCTCCAGATTGAAGGCGCCCTGATCGAGAACCCGGGCAAGATCAACACCGGAACGGGTGGTCTTGTAGATGCGCGCGGACGGGTTGATGGCGCGGACGATATCCTCGATGCGGGCCACTTCCTCAGGCGAAACGAGGTCGGTCTTGTTGACGACGACGACATCGGCAAAGGCGATCTGGTCTTCAGCCTCGCGGCTGTCCTTCAGGCGCAGCGGCAGGTGCTTGGCATCGACCAGCGCCACAACGGCGTCAAGCTCGGTCTTGGCGCGCACGTCGTCATCCATGAAGAAGGTCTGGGCGACGGGCACCGGATCGGCAAGGCCTGTCGTTTCGACGATGATGCCGTCGAAACGGCCGGGCCGGCGCATCAGGCCTTCCACGACGCGGATCAAATCGCCGCGCACCGTGCAGCACACGCAGCCATTGTTCATTTCGTAGATTTCTTCATCAGACTCGACGATCAGATCGTTGTCGATGCCGATCTCGCCGAATTCATTGACGATGACAGCGTATTTCTTGCCGTGGTTCTCGGAGAGAATGCGGTTGAGAAGCGTCGTTTTGCCGGCGCCGAGATATCCCGTCAGGACGGTGACTGGAATGGGCTTGGCTGGTGCTGTTTCGGTCATGGAAAACCCCGCGTGGAGAGAGGCTATCAAGCCTCAGGAAGATGTGTCGTCGTCCATATAGGCGCGACGCCCTGGCAGTTCAAAGAGATTTTGGCCGAATTCGGCCATGTCACTCAAATTTTGTTATGAAATAACGTTATGTCAAAAGCGTGGATATCTTCAAGCAGTTCGACAAGGCCATTCACAGCGTGGGAAATCAGCCTTTCGCCCTTTTCCACTGTCGCGGCGGCGGCGTTTCCGGCAGCCCCGTCAGGGTTGAGATCGCTCATCAGCCAGCCGAAGGCGTGTGGGCCATAGGCGCGCAGGTGTTTGAAGCGGCTGGCGAAATCGCTCTGGCGGGAGGGAAAGTCGGCGGCCTTTTGCATCGCCACCCGCTCGGGGTGAAGCGCCAGCATGACCGATGTCTCGATATCGCCGCCATGAATATCGATCGCCTTGTCCTCCGGCTTCACGATATCGGCCGGCACGCCGAAACGGGTCCAGCTTGTGGCGACCGCCAGCATGCCGAAACGGGCGCGGGCCTCGGTGGCGACAATGGTCATCAGCGGTGAATTGCCGCCATGGGCGTTCAGCATCACGAATTTGCGCACGCCCTTTTTATATTCCGCTTCTGCGATGCCGAGCCAGCGCTCGATGGCCTCATCGTAACGCAAGGTCTTGGTGCCCGGCACATTCATGTGTTCGATGGAATAGCCGACCGGTTCCACCGGCAGGAAGGAGACGGGCAGATGGCCGGGCAGGGCGGCGGCGAGACGGGCGACAATGCCTTCGGCAATCAGCGTATCGGTCTCGAATGGCAGGTGAGGGCCGTGCTGTTCATGCGCGCCGAGCGGCAGCACGGAAATTGCACCTGTTGCGCGAAGATGAGGGTCTGTTACGTTTTCGTCGTGATAATGCGTGTATGAGTTTGGCATCTGGCAGTCCGCACGTGTATTCGGTAAGGATTTCCAGCAACATATATCGGTTCCGCCACAGGGTAAAAGGCACTCGCATATGAGCAAGGACAAATCCGGGCATAAGGACAAAGGCGCCAAGAAGGAAAAGGGCAGCAAGAAGGTAAAGGACGCCAAAAAGAGGGATGAGAACTTCAATCCCGAGGAGCTGGCGCAATCCATTACCCAGGCCGCCCGCTCCATGCGCACGGCGCTGAGCCACAGCCTTGCCGAAAGCGGGCTTTATGCCGGGCAGGACGGCGTCATCCTGGCGCTGGCGCAGGAAGGCAGCCTGACGCCGGGCCAGATCGCCCAGAAACTCGGCGTCAAGGCGCCCACCATGACGCGCACCATCGGCCGCATGGAAGCCCAGGGTTTCGTGGAACGCAGCGGCGACGACGAGGATGGCCGCGTGACGCTGGTGAAGCTGACGGAAACGGGCCTGAAAAGCGTCGATCACATCAACACCTCGATAGCCGATTGCGGAGCGAGGGCGATTGAAGGGCTTTCGGCCAAGGATATTCGCAACGTTGTTAAACTTCTCAAGGCAATCGACGCCAATCTTCAATAATTTTGTTGAAATTTTTAAAAGAACCATCTGTTTTGTGGGTATTCCTTAAACGGGTTGCGGATTTTGTTTAAATTGTTTAATTGCAATTTAAACGGAGACATCCGTCAGTGACACGCGTTTGGGGAGGAATGCCGTGGCCCAAAAGGTCAAACTGTCTACGATTGCCGAAAGCCTCGGTCTTTCGACCGCCACCATCTCTCTTGCATTGCGCGATAGCCCGCTGGTCGCTGCCGACACGCGGGACAAGATCAAGGAACAGGCGCGGGCGCTGGGTTATATCTATAACCGCCGCGCCGCCAGCCTGCGCACCTCGCGCTCCGGCATTGTCGGCGTGGTATTCCATGATGTGATGAACCCGTTTTACGGGGAAATCCTCAAAGCCATCGAAAGCGAGCTGGACCGCAGCCGCCAGACCTTCATTCTTTCCAACCATTATGATTCGGTGGAAAAACAGCGCACCTTCATCGAGACGCTGCTGCAGCTCGGTTCCGACGGCATCATCATGTCGCCCGCCATCGGCACGCCGATCGAGGACATGACGCTGGCCGAAGAAAACGGCATGCCCGCCATTCTGGTGGCGCGCTCGATGGACGGCGTCGACATGCCGACCTATCGCGGCGATGACAGCTACGGCATTTCGCTCGCCACCAACCATCTCATCAGCCTCGGTCACCGCACCATCGCCATGGTTGGCGGCACCGACCAGACCTCGACCGGCCGTGACCGTTACCAGGGTTACGTCAATGCGCTGCGCAAGGCCGGCATCGAGGTTGATCCGAACCTGCGCATTCCCGGCCCCCGCTCCAAGCAGGGCGGGTTTGAAGCGGCGGTGCATTTCCTGTCGCTGCCGCAGAAGCCGACCGCCGCCGTCTGCTGGAACGATCTCGTCGCCATCGGTCTGATGAACGGCATTTCCCGCGCCGGTCTGGTGCCGGGTGTCGATATCTCGGTAACCGGCTACGACGATCTGGAGGAAGCGGCCATCGCCACGCCGGCGCTGACCACCGTTTCCAACGGTCAGGCCGAGGTCGGGCGCTTAGCGGCGCGCGCGCTGCTGGACAGGCTGGCGGGCAGCCATGAGCCTGACGGCATTCACCTCATCAAGCCGGAAATGCGCATCCGCCAATCGACCGGGCCGGTGCGGCCGCGGGTGTGAGCTCGTTTGCGACTCTGAGCCCGCTGACCGCGCGTCCATAGTCGTCGTCGGCGTTTCCTTCCCCCGTCATACCGGCCTTGAGCCGGTATCCAGCCAGCCCAAGTCCTTGGGCTGAAAGGATTGTTTTCGCCGCGCAGACGCGTGTCGGCTGGATTCCGGCTCGAGGCCGGAATGACGAAACTATATAGCGACGCCGCAAAAAAATCGGCATGAAACTTCCGTCTGCCCCCATAGCATCCCCTTATTGCCCTTTTCACGGCCGCCGTTGTTTGAAAAGATCGCCGCCCAGAGGAGTGGTATGGCGAGCAGTTCGCTTGAAAGCCACTCCGGCTATCGGAATGTTATCAGGAGGAATATCCGCTCATGTCTGACAAAAAGGCCGTCGTTCTCGTTCCCGGCAAGATAAACCCGCGCGTTCTTGAACGCCTCGAAGGCAAGGTCGAGATCGTGACAGTGCCTGCCGGCGCCGAGCCGGTTCTGCCTGAGGGTGCGGCGGAGCGCATCAATGCCGTCGCCGTTTCCGGCGTCGTCAACGCCCAATGGATCGATGCGTTGCCGAAGCTGGAGATCATCGCCAATTTCGGTGTGGGTTATGATGGCGTGGATGCCAAACATGCCGCCACGCGCGGCATCGTGGTGACGAATACGCCTGATGTGCTGAACGACGAGGTGGCCGATACGACGATTGCGCTTTTGATCAACACCGTGCGCCGGCTCTATCAGGCCGAAACCTGGCTGCGTGACGGCAAATGGGTTGGCGAAGGGCCGTTTGCCCTCTCTCCCTTCTCGCTTCGCGGCCGCAAGGTTGGCCTGTTCGGCATGGGCCGCATCGGCCAGGAAATCGCCAAGCGGCTGGAGCCCTTCAAGGTGGAGATCGGCTACCACACCCGCAGCAAGCGGGATGGCCTCTCCTATACCTATTACGGTTCGCTGAAGGAGATGGCGGAAGCTGTCGATATCCTGATCTGCATCGTGCCCGGTACGCCGGAAACGCATAAGGCAATCAACGCCGAAATCCTGACGGCGCTTGGGCCTGAGGGCGTGTTCATCAATGTCGGGCGCGGCTCCAGCGTTGATGAGGATGCGCTGCTTGAGGCGCTTAAAAGCGGTGCTTTGGGGGCTGCCGGTCTCGACGTGTTCTATGCCGAGCCGAAGGTGCCGGAAGCCTTCCTGTCGCTGCCGAATGTCTCCCTGCTGCCGCACGTCGCCTCCGCCTCGGTTCCGACGCGCAATGCGATGGCCGATCTGGTTGCGGATAATATTCTCGGCTGGTTCAGGGATGGCAAGGTGCTGACGCCGGTGCCGGAAACGCCGGTGAAGGGGTGAGGTTCCGGCGATACTATGATGGGCTGCGGGAGACAGCCCATCCAGGTTTCTAAGAATGCGCCAACCTCTCATCCATCATCCTCGGGCTTGACCCGAGGATCCACAAGCCGTTGCAGTCGATGGATCCTCGGGTCAAGCCCGAGGATGACGTCGAGTGCAAAGGTTCAATGGTCATGTTCGAGAACGGAGAGAGGGCTCGGCGTCAGCTAGGACGCTTTTACGCCAACCCCTATTCCGCAATCTCCTCCGCCGTCACCCAGCGCCCTTCGGCAAACGAACGGGCCATGGCGTGGATGCTGCGCTCGATCTTCAGCCCTTCCTCGAAATCGATGATATGGGCCTTCTTTCCCTCGATCGCCGCTATCAGTTCGCGGCATTCGATCACCTTCAGATCATTGAAGCCGAGGCCGTGGCCGGGGGCGGGGATGAAGCGGTCATAGGGCTTGTGGTGGGGCGCAGCGAGGATGGTTCTGAAACCCTGATCCTCGGGGCGTCCATCCGTGGTGTAGAGCTGGAATTCGTTCATCCGCTCCTGGTCGAACAGAATCGAGCCGGTGGAGCCATAAATCTGGATGGCGATGCGGCCCTTGCGGCCCCAGGCGGAGCGGTTGGCGATGAGCACGGCGGAAATGCCGCCCTCAAGCTTCAAGAGAACGCTGGCAAGATCATGCGTCTCGACGGCGCGCTCGCCGCCGCCGGCAAGCGGGCGAGTCTCATAGGGTTTCACCATATCGGTGATGGCGCTTTGTGCGTGGCCGAACAGGGCAAAGAGCAGCGACAGCGGGTGAACGGCGAAATCATCCAGCGCGCCGTAACCGGAGGACGCCTCGCTCTTCCAGTAGAAGGGCTGGGTGGCATCGGCCATGAAGTCCTCATCCATCTCGGCGCGGACATGGTAGACCCTGCCGATCGCGCCTTCGTCGATCAGGCGGCGCATGTGGCGGATCATTGGGTTCTGGATGTAGTTGTAGCCCATCGCCGCCGCCTTGCTCGACCGGCGGGCCGCATCGCGCATCTTCACCGCGTCAGTAAAGGCGGGCGCCATCGGCTTTTCGCACCAGACATGCTTGCCGGCCTCAAGGGCGGCAATGGCCATGTCCGGATGGAACGCATTCGGCGTGGTGACCGAGATGACGTCGATCTCGGGATCGGACAGCAGATCGCGCCAGTTGCCTGTCGAGCGGGCAAAACCGAACTCGTCGGCTTTCTTTGCGGCAAGCTCGGGATTGACTTCCGCGAGCGTCACGAGGCGGGGGCGTTCCACATCGCCGAAGACGCTGGTGACATTGTTCCACGCCAGCGCGTGGCATTTGCCCATGTAACCGGTGCCGATAAGGCCCACGCCAAGAGCGGCCATGCTATTCTCCTCCCGAAATTATATTAATTAATTCAATTCGTTAATTGCGTTTGTTGTGTGCCGAGACAGTCTCAAGACGTATCTTCGCGCACTCCCTCATTCCTGTGCCTGTCACAGGAATCCAGCCGACGCGCGTCTGCGCGACGGAAAGACTCCTTTCAGCCCAAGGACCTGGGCTGGCTGGATCCCTGTGACAGGCACAGGGATGAGGAGGTTGCGGTTTTTGCCTGAAATGCCTTACGGATTATCCCGCTTGAAAATCCAGTCGTGATCCGGGTGGTTCTTGAAGCGCCATTTACGCATCGGCCCCGCCATCACGTTCAGATAATACATCTCGTAACCATAGGGCGCGCCGCAGGGGTGATGGCCCTTCGGGACGAGCACGACATCGCCATCCGACATCGCCATGGTCTCGTCCAGCGAGCCGTCTTCGGTAAAGACGCGCTGGAAGCCGAAACCCTGCGCCGGGTTCAGCCGGTGATAATAGGTCTCTTCCAGATAGGTCATGTCGGGGTAGTTATCCTCATCATGCCGGTGCGGCGGATAGGACGACCAGTTGCCTGACGGCGTGAAGACCTCCGTTACCAGCAGGCTGTCGGCCACGTCGCGCTCTTCCATGGCGATGGGGAAGATGTAACGCGTATTGGCGCCCTTGCCGCGTTCGGTCAGCTGCACACCGGCGGGGCCGATCTGCTGCGCCTCGCGGCTGCCTTTTTCGCCGGGTGCGGTGCAGACGCCGACGGTGCAATCACTCGTGGCCGTCAGCGACCATTCGGAGCCGGCGGGAACATAAACGCAATGGGGCGGCTTGCGCTCGAACACGTTCATGCGGTCGCCAAGTTCGCCGAACTCCTTGCCGCCTGCGGAAATCGTCGCCTTGCCTTCGACCAGCACGAGGATGACTTCCGTATCGCCGGTGCTTTCCGCCGCCGTCTCGCCCGGCTTCAGGCGGTAGAGGCCGAAACCGACATAACCCCAATCCGCGCTTTGGGGCGTGATATCGTGCACCTTGCCGCTTGTCGCGACCGGCTTGCGCAGAAGTGAGGTCATGGTGGTGTTCCTTTTCGTGAGTAGCACAAACATGTCATTCGGTAGTTTCGCGTACCACCGTCATTCCGGCCTTGAGCCGGAATCCAGCCGACGCGCGTCCGCGCGGCGGGAAGACTCTTTTCAGCCCAAAGACTTGGGCTGGCTGGATGCCGGCTCAAGGCCGGTATGACGGGTGGAGTAGGCCGCCCCGCCTTCCGTGGTTCGGTTCAGGCAGCCTGAGCTTTGTCCAGTCCGGCCTCACGCGCAAAAGCCTTCAGCGATTTCAGCCCGAGGCTCTGATACTCGAACGGATTACGCACATCAGGATCCTGCTCGGCTTCGATCACCAGCCAGCCGCTGTAATTATGTTCGGCCGCCACTTTCAGCACCGGCGGAAAATTCACGCCGCCCTCGCTGTCGCCGGGCACGGTGAACACGCCGCGGCGAACGCCTTCGAGGAAGGAGAGCCGCTCGCCCCGTACCTGATCGGCAATGGCAGGGCGCACGTTCTTGGCATGGATATGGCCAACGCGACCCATGTATTTCTGCGCGACGCGGACGGGATCGCCGCCGCCGAACAGGCAATGGCCGGTATCGAGCAGCAGGTGAGTCTTCGGCCCCGTGTGTTTCATCAACAGGTCGATCTCCTCTTCGCTCTCCACCACCGTTCCCATGTGGTGATGATAAACGAGGGTGATGCCCTGTTCGGCGGCAAAGGCGGCCAGCGCTTCGACACCGGCACCGAACGACGCCCAGTCCTCGGCCGCAAGGCGCGGACGGTCGACCAGCGCCTTGCTGTCATCGCCGTGGATGGCGTTGGAGGTTTCGCAGACGATGATGACCTTCGAGCCCATGGCCTTCAAGAGATCAAGCGCCGGCTGCATCGCCTTCTTTTCGGATTCGATGTCGTCGGTCAGAAGGTTCAGCGAATGCCAGCCGGAGACGAAGGAAAGGCCACGCGGCGAAAGCACGCCCTTCAGGCCTTCCGGGTCGGTCGGAAATTTGTGGCCCTTTTCGATGCCGTCGAAGCCGATCTTGGCGGTTTCATCAAGGCACTGTTCAAGGCTGATATGCGCACCCAGCGTGCGGTCGTCGTCGTTGGACCAGGCAATCGGGTTGGTTCCGTAACGGATCATCTTACTGTCTTTCCTTGACATGGTTTTCATAACGGGCGCGTGCCGGGCCGATTTCGGCGCGGTCGGACACTTCGGGCACCGCGACATCCCACCAGTGACCGCCGGCCTGCGGCGTCGGATAGGGGTCGGTATCGATGACGATCACGGTCGTGTGGGTGGATTCCCGGGCGCTGGCGAGCGCTGCTTCCAGCTCGGAAATGGTGGAGACCTTGCGAGCATCCGCCCCCATCGAGCCGGCATGGGCCACGAAATCGATGGCGATCGGGTTGACGTTGGTGTGGGCGTAGAGGTTGTTGAACTCCGCGCCGCCGGTTTCCATCTGCAGTCGGTTGATGCAGCCGTAACCCCTGTTGTCGGTGATGACGAGCGTGATCTTCACGCCCATGGCAACCGATGTCGCAAGCTCGGAATTCATCATCATATAGGAGCCGTCGCCGACCATGACGATCACGTCCCGGTCCGGTTCCGCCATCTTGATGCCGAGGCCGCCGGCCACCTCATAACCCATGCAGGAAAAGCCGTATTCCATGTGATAGGAGAGCGGAAGCTTGGATTTCCATAGCTGGTGAAGCTCGCCCGGCATGGTGCCGGCCGCGCACATGACAACGGTGTTGTCACGCGACTGGCGCTGCACCGCGCCGATGACCTGCATGTCGGTGGGCAGGCTGTTCACATGTTCCTCGCCCGGCGCCGCCGTATCGGCATCGGCCTTTTCGAACCATGCCGCCTTGAGGCGGGCATCCGGCGCTGCAAAACGGTGGTTGCCGAGGGCGGCGGAGAGCTTTTCAAGCCCGATTCTCGCATCCGCCGTCAGGCTGATCGCATCGTGCTTGGCGCTGTCATAGGGCTGAACGTTGAGCGCCAGGATCTTGCGGTTGGGGTTCTTGAACAGCGCCCAGGAACCGGTGGTGAAATCCTGAAAACGCGTGCCGACGCCGAAGACCAGATCGGCCTTCTCGCTGATGATATTGGCGCTTTCCGCACCGGTGACGCCGACGGGACCGAAATTGAGGTCGTGGTCCCACGCAATCGCCGATTTGCCGGCCTGCGTTTCAACGACGGGAATGGAGTGGGTTTCGGCAAAGCGTTTCAGTGTCTCGGTTGCGCCGGCAAAATGCACGCCGCCGCCGGCAACGATGATGGGGTGCTTGGCCGCCTTGAGCGCAGCGACGGCCTCTTCGAATTCCACAACGTCCGGTTCAGGGCGGCGCTGACGCCAGACCCGCTTTTCGAAGAAACTTTCAGGGTAATCATAGGCTTCCGCCTGCACATCCTGGCAGAAAGCGAGCGTGACCGGGCCGCAATCGGCCGGGTCCGTCATGGTGCGCATGGCGCGGGGCAGGGCTGTCAGCAACTGTTCCGGCCGCATGATGCGGTCGAAATACCGGCTGACCGGACGGAAGCAGTCATTCACCGTCATGGTGCCGTCGCCGAAATCTTCCAGCTGCTGCAGCACGGGGTCGGGGCCGCGATTGGCGAAGACATCGCCGGGGATCAAGAGTACCGGCAGGCGGTTGACATGCGCAAGCGCTGCCGCCGTCACCATGTTCGCCGCACCGGGGCCGATGGAGGAAGTGACCGCCATGGCGCGGCGGCGGCGCAGCTGCTTGGTATAGGCAATGGCCGCATGGGCCATGGATTGCTCGTTCTGGCCGCGATAGGTCGGCAGCTCGTCCCTGATGCCATAAAGCGCTTCGCCGATGCCGGCGACATTGCCGTGGCCGAAAATGGCCCACATGCCGGCAATATAGGTTTCGCCATGTTCATTCATCTGCGCCGCCAGGTAACGAACCATGGCCTGCGCAGCCGTCAATCTGATTGTCTTCACGCTGCCTCTCCCTTTTTGGCGCGCGCCTCATCCCAAATACGGCACAGGCTGGTGTAACGCTGCGCCATATCCCTGACCGCATCCTCGTCGGTCATCTTGCCGGAAAGCCAGCCGCGGGCGGCGTCGGCAAATATCGTGCGGCCAACGGCGAAACCTTTGACCAGATCGAAACCGGCGGCAAGACGGAAGCTTTCTTCCAGCTCGCTTTGCGGTGCGTCGAGGCCGAGAACGACGATGCCGCGCACATAAGGATCGTTGCGATGCACGGCGTCGCAGGCGTTCTTCCACGCGGCGCGGGTCTTCATCGGTTCCAGCTTCCACCAGTCGGGGTAAACGCCGATCTCGTAAAAGCGCTCGATGATGCGGGCGGCGGTCAAATCGTCGGTCGGGCCGACCTTGGAGGGAATGACCTCGAGCAACATTTCCAGCCGGTTGCGACGTGCCGCCTCGAACAGGCGCATCACGGTCTCTTCCTGCGCGGCGCGCATCTCCTCGGTATCATCGGGGTGATAGAAACACAGAACCTTGACGACATTTTCAAGCGGCCATTCCGAAAGGCCGCCGAAATCCTTGCCGAGATCGGGTTCCAGCGTCAGCGGGCGCGAGCCCGGCCATTCCACCGGACGGCCGATCCACAGGCCGGAGCCGCTGGCGGCAAACAGCGCATCGCGGCCAAGACGGCCATCGCAGAGAATACCATAACCCGCCTCACCGCTGGCAACCTGCTGTGCGGACTGAAGGCAGAGTTTCTTGAAGGCGCCGATCTGCTCGTGCTTGACGCCAAGCTCGTCGGCGATCGCCTCCAGCTGCATACGGTGATCGAAGGCGAAGACGCGCATCGTCTCCCAGTCGCCCTTGCGGTTGGTGGACCAGTGCACCTGCTCCAGCGCCTCGTCCTTGCGCAGCGCCCTGTTGCGGATGCCGGCCTTGAAGAAATATTGCAGTTCTTCCCAGCTTGGATAGGCCGGGGTGCAGCCATGACGGGAGACGGCGAAAGCGCCGCAGGCATTGGCGTATTTCAGCGTCGTCGGCCAGTCCTCGCCGCGCAGCCAGCCGCGGAACAGCCCGGCCATGAAACCGTCACCCGCACCCAGAACGTTGAAGACCTCGATCGGGAAACCTTCACCCGTCTCGCCATCATCGAGGCTATCGGGAATAGCGCCGGTGAAGACGACGGCGCCCATCGGTCCGCGCTTGCACACCAGCGTCGCATTCGAGACCTTGCGCACGGCGTTGAGCGCGGTGAGCGTATCGGTGGAGCCGCCCGCGATGTGGAACTCCTCTTCCGTGCCGACGATCAGGTCGAACAGATGCAGGGTGGATTGCAGCTTGGCGGTAACCTTCTGCGATTCCACAAAACGGCTTTCGCCATCGCCATGGCCGGCCACACCCCAGAGATTGGGGCGGTAATCGATATCGAGCGCGGTCTTTGCGCCATTTTCGCGGGCAAGTTTCAGTGCTTTCAGCACCGCCGCTTCCGTTTTCGGATGCGACAGATGCGTGCCGGTGGCGCAGATGCAGCCTGCCTCGGCGATGAAAGCGGGATCGATATCGTCTTCGCTGAGCGCCATGTCGGCACAGTTTTCACGATAGAAGATCAGCGGAAACTGGTTCTGGTCGCGAATGCCGAGCAGCACCAGCGCGGTTAGCCGCTCCGGGTCCGTCTTCACGCCGCGCACGTCGACGCCTTCACGCACCAGCTGTTCGCGGATGAAGCGGCCCATATGCTCGTCGCCGACACGGGTGATGACGGCGCTGTTGAGCCCCAGGCGCGCAGCGCCGGCGGCAATATTGGTGGGAGAGCCGCCGATATATTTGGCAAAGGAGGCCATGTCCTCCAGACGGCCGCCGACCTGCGAGCCGTACAGATCGACAGACGAGCGCCCGATCGTGATAAGATCAAGTTTTTTCAAAAGCTTCCTCCTTAGCACCGCGCTTTTGCGCGGTGTGCCTCATGGTGTCGGGCGGATCAGGCAATCATGCCGCCACCTATCGCCATCCCGTTTCGGTGAGCCTCCTCCGCTCACATATCCCGTCACGAGACGGACGATTATGGAACGCCCGTTTCATGGATTTGGATCATAAATTCTATTTTTCCTGTTTTCAATAAAAATATTCAGGCGGTCTTGCGTGTTCCCACAGCAACCGCCAGCGTGATGGCGAGACAGAGCGTGGCGGAAAGCGAGCGGAACGCGCCGAAATCGATTTCCGTGACGGTCAGCAGCGTTGCGCCCGACTTCCGGAGCGGATTGACGGCGGAATCGGAAAGCGCCACAACCGGAATGCCGTTGGCGCGGGCGTTCTCCGCCAGTTCCAGCGTTTCCGCGGAATAGGGGGAAAAGGTGATCGCGATCAGGGCGTCGTCGCGGGAAATTGCGCTGATATTGCCAAGCCCGCCGACGGCGCTGTGCAGAACCGCCGGCACCTTCATCTTCTCGAAGGCATAGGCCAGATAGCTGGCGATGGGGAAAGAGCGCCGCAAACCGATGATATGCACGGTGCGCGCCTTTGCCAGCGCTGCAACCGCCTCGTCAAGCTGCCGCGTATCGACCGATTTCAGCAGCATTTCCAAAGAGGAACGGCCGGCCTCCACGAATTCCGCAAGCAGGCCGGAGGCGCTTTCATCGCCTTTCTCACGCAGATGGTCGAGCCGCGTGGCATAATCCGGCCAGCCGCCGACATAGGAATCACGGAACAGGCGCTGCATTTCCGAAAAACCGGAAAAACCCATGATCTGGCAGAAGCGCATGAAGGCTGAAGGCTGTACGCCGGCGCCTTCGGCCATTTCGGCAACGGTGGAAACGGCGATGCGATCCTGATTGGAAGCGACATAATCGGCGCATTGCCGCAATCGTTTCGGCAAACCCTCCGCGACCTGGAGCAGCCGCTCCTCAAAAGCCTTTACGGAGTCTGGCGCCTCGATTGCCGTCATTGTCATTCCCTCATGCAGACTGAAATCGTGTGCACTTTAACTGCAGTGGAATTTTTATTCCATTGGGTTTTTTAAGGGGCGGGGAAATGGGCGGTGGGCGCTTTGTGTGATCGGTCAGCGTCCGTCATTCCGGCCTTGAGCCGGAATCCAGCCGGCGCGCGTCTGCGCGACGCGAAGAGTCTTTTCACCCCAAGGACTTGGGGTGGCTGGATACCGGCTCAAGGCCGGTATGACGGAGATTGTATATATGAACGCGCAACGGCGATGCGTTGGGTTAGTGCAACCCGCCAACCCCAAGATGCGTATCGATAATACCAGGGTTCTCCACCAGTTCGCTGGATGGCCCTTCCCAGACGATGCGTCCGCGTTCCATGATGATGGCGTGGTCGGCGAAGTCGATGGCCATCTGGATACGCTGTTCGACAAGAAGAATGGTCATTTCGCCGGATTGCGCCAGTTTGGAGAAGGCCGCCATCAGTTCTTCGCAGATGACGGGGGCGAGGCCTTCGAGCGGTTCATCAAGCAGCAGCACGCGCGGCTGGCCGAGAATGGTGCGGGCGGTGGAGAGCATCTGCTGCTCGCCGCCGGAAAGTTGCGAGCCGAGATTGCGGCGGCGCTCCTTCAGGCGTGGAAACAGCGTGTAGGCTTCCTCGATGGCCGATTTCGGCCTGCCTTTGAGGCCGACGAAGAGGTTTTCCTCAACGGTCAGTGTGGGGAAGACATCCCGCGTCTGCGGCACGTAACCGAGACCGGCTTTGGCGCGGGCAGCACTCGGCAGGGTGGCGATGTCCTGTCCGCCGAGGCGGATATCGCCGGCGAAGCGTTTCGTCTGGCCGGCCAGTGTGGCGAAGAGGCTGGTCTTGCCGACGCCGTTGCGGCCGAGCACGGCAAAACGCGAGCCCGATGGCACGGAAAGCGACAGGCCCTCGATGACCCTTGTCGGGCCGTAACCGGCGGTGAGATTGGTGATTTCAAGCGGCGCTGCGGGCATCGGCGTAACTTCCCAGATAGGCTTGGCGGACTTCGGCATTGCTGGTCACTTCATCCGGCGAACCGTCGAAGATGACTGCGCCTGCGGCGAGCACCACCACACGTTTGGCAAAACGGAAGACCAGATCCATGTCGTGTTCGATCATCAGGATGGCGAGGTCGGCCGGCAGCCGGTCGAGCGCCTGTTCGATGCGCGCCGTTTCCGTGGAAGGCACGCCGGCGGCCGGTTCGTCCAGCAGCAGGATTTTCGGGCGGAGCGCCATGGCGAGCGCGATCTCGATCAGCCGCTGCTGACCATAGGCGATTTCGCGAACCCGGGTTTCGGCAAGGCCAAGGAGGCCCAGCGTGCCGAGAATGTCACGTGCTTCGCTCATCACCGAGGGCATGGCGCGGTATCGGCCGAAGATCCGGCCCGTCTTGCCTTCACGCTGGAGAATAGCGAGGGCCACATGTTCCTCCGGCGTCATGTCCTGAAACAGCCGGGTGACCTGGAAGGAACGGACGAGGCCGCGCTTCACCCGCTGGCTGGAACTGAGGCCGGTCACGTCCTCACCGGCGATGCGTACTGTGCCGGCCGAGGGCTTGAGGTTGCCGGTGACGAGATTGACGAAGGTGGTCTTGCCGGCGCCATTGGGGCCGATCAGCACCGTGCGGTCCCCCGGCGAAAGCGACAGCGACACATTATTGGTGACGACGAGGCCGCCGAAATTCTTCTGCAGGCCGGAGACTTCGAAAATGGCGCTCATTTGCGACCTCCCCGCAGGCGTGTGATGATCTGTTCACCCGCGCCATAAAGCCCGCGCGGCGCAAAAAGCACGACGGCGATCAGCAGCAGGCCGACAATGGTGAGCCAGTGGAACGGATTGGCGGCGGAAACCACATCCTCGAACCACATGAAGGTGACGGTGCCGATCAGCGCGCCGTAAAGCGAGCCCGCGCCGCCGAGCACCAGCATGACCAGCCCTTCGGCAGAGAGTGTGAAGCTGAGGCTGTCGAGACCGACGACCTGGGTGGAGATGGCGTTCAGCGCGCCGCCAATGCCGGCCACGATGCCTGATATGACGAACATCTTCAAAATAGTGCCGTTGACCGAACCGCCCATGGCCTGGATGCGGATGCTGTCCTGCTTGACGCCGCGGCACAACATGCCGAAGGGCGAATTGACCACCACCTTGAGGGCGAGGAAGACGAGGAGCAGCAGACAGACGCCATAGATATAGGCGGTGCGGCCGAAAAGATCGAATTCGAAAGTGCCGAACAGGGCGTCGGGGGAGACGCCCGATAGCCCGTCGCTGCCGCCGGTCCAGCCGGATGCCTTGTTGGCGGCCTCGTGGAACAGGTGAATGACGGCGATGGAGAGAACGAGCTGCGGCAGGCCGTGGGCGCGCAGCAGAACCGTGCCGGAGACCAGCCCGGCAACGCCGCCCGCAGCCGCGCCGATGGCGGTCATCAGAAGCGGGTCGGTGATCTCGAAATGGGCCGCGGCAATGCCGGCGGCATAGGCGCCCGCGCCGAAGAGCGCGGCATGGCCAAGTGTCGCGACGCCGCAATAGCCGGTGACGAGATCGATCGACAGCACCAGAAGCGCGATGGCGATGATACGGGTCAGAAGCGCCAGATTATCCGGAAACAGATAATAACCGACGACAGCGGCGGCAATGATGAGGAGCGGCCCTGCGAGCGCGCGCAGCGGCGAACGCGTCTTCGGGATCTCTGCCGTTTCAGTCACGTCGTTCATGAGCACCGCCATCTCATTTCGCCCTTCCGAGAAGGCCGCGCGGGAACAGCGTGATGATCACGATGACCGCCAGGTAAAAGAAGAATTCGCCATATTCGGGGGCAAGATACCGTCCGGTCGTGTCGATCGCGCCGAGCAGCAGACAGGCGATCAGTGCGCCGGGAATGGAGCCCGCACCGCCGACCGAGACCACCACCAGGAAGGTGACCATGTAGCGCAGCGCATAATAGGGTTCGACCGGCAGCAGTTCCGCACCGATGACACCGCCCATGGCGGCAAGGCCGACGGCGATGGCGAAGCTGACGGCATAGATGATTTCGGTGCGCACGCCGAGTGCGGCCGCCATGGCGGCATTATCGACGGCCGCGCGCAGCTTGATGCCGAAGGCGGTCTTTTCGAAGGTGAACCACAATGCGCCCGCCACGGCCAGCCCACAGGCAATGGCGAAGATACGGTGCGTGGCGATGGTGCGGAAACCGAGATCGGTGGGGCCGGCCAGCTGCTGCGGCAGCGGGATGGTCTTCAGCGTCGGGCCGAAAACGAAATTGGCGATACCGATGATGCAGAAGGTGATGCCGATGGTCATCAGCACCTGTGTCAGCTCCGGCGCGCCATAGATGCGGCGATAGAGGAAACGTTCGAGCGGAATGGCGATGACGATGGTGCCGACAATGGCGACGAGGATCGCCACCGCATAACCGAGACCAAGGCCGTGGGCGGCATAAGAGGCGAGATAACCGCCGATCATGGCGAAGGCGCCATGCGCCAGATTGACCACCCGCATCAAGCCCATCGTGACCGAAAGGCCGATGGAGATGATGAACAGGACCATGCCATAGGCAAGCGCATCGATGAGGATGCTGAAGACCGTCTGCATGCTGAAAAACCCTCCCGGTGCTGCAATGCCCATCCGGGCCGGAGACGGGCCGCTACTGGCGGCCCGACAACGTTGTCAAAGCTGTCCTTTACTTCGCGGCGGCGAGGCCCGGATCGCCCTGTTTTTCGAAGGTCTGGACTTCCTTGTTGTAATAGGCGCCGTCATCGGCCTTGGCCACTTCGCGCAGATAGATGTTCTGCGTGATGTGGCGGCTTTCCGGATCGATGCTGACAGGGCCGCGCGGGCTTGTCCAGGAAAGACCCTTCACCGCATCGACAGCCTTTTCCGCATCCTGTTTGCCGCCGGTGGCCTCGATCATCTTGCTGATGACATACATGCCGTCAAAGGCGCCAACGGAAGGGAAGGACAGCTCCTTCGGATTGCCGATCGCCTTGGTGGCGGCTTCCACGAAGGTCTTGTTTTCAGGCGAATCATGCGAGACGGCGTAATGGAACGTCGTCTGCATGCCGAGTGCGGCTTCGCCAAGCGCCGGCAGGTCGGATTCCTGCGTCAGATCACCCGGTGCGAAGAGCTTGACGCCTGAAGATTTCAGGCCGTTATCGTTGAAGGCCTTGACGAAACCGAGTGTCGTCGGGCCCGACGGCAGGAAGGCGAAGACGCCTTGAGCGCCGGAATCCTTCACGCGCTGCATGATCGGGCTGAAATCATTGGTGGAAAGCGGCATGCGGATGGTTTCCACCACCTCGCCGCCAGCGGCCGTAAAGGCGGCCTTGAAGGCATTTTCGGCATCGACGCCCGGGCCGTAATCGCTGACCAGCGAAATGACCTTCTTCACGCCGCCATCAAACGCCACTTTGGCGATGGGTGTGGAGGTCTGCCAGGTGGTAAATGAAGTGCGCACCACATAGGGGCTCTTGGTCACGATGGCCGATGTCGCGGCATTCATGATGACCATCGGCACATTGCCCTGCTTCAGAAGCGGCGTAACGGCCATGGCGTCGGGGGTGAAATAGAAGCCGGCGAGATATTGCACGCCTTCCTTGACCACCAGTTCCTGCGCCAGCGCCTTGGATTGCGCCGGATCGGCCTGCGGCACATCGCGATAAACGACTTCGACCGTGTCGTTGCCGATCTTGTTGCCGTGAAGCGCAAACCAGGCGTCTATGCCGGCCTTGAAGTTCTTGCCCTGCAGCGCGAAGGGGCCGGAGAACGGACCGACCACGCCCACCTTGATCGTATCGGCATAGGCAACGGAACTAAAACAAATGGCCGCGATGGCGGCGGTGATCCGTAGTTTCATAACTTCCTCCCAATTGATCCGTGGCTCCCATCCACCGATCCAGACTGCCAGATTGATGAGTGCGGTGGCCAAAGTAAAATGAAATAAGGGGGGTGATAAATAACCTGACGGTTATCAATACCCGTCTCACCGGGTTTGTCTCATGCGAGATCGCACAATAGTGATCATCCCGTGATTCTCAATGTATAGCGCCGCCGCAGCCATCACGACCGGTGTTTTTGCGGCAGGTGGTATCGAAATGCTTCGTCATGAAAACCAGCGCTTGTGACATGTTTCGAAAATGACGGTCATACCCGCGCAAGCCTCGTGCCTTAACCAGTTCTAAGGGGATTGTTTGTAGCCTCGCGAAGCATATTGTGAACTTTATTTGGTGTCTGATGGGCGAATATCAAAATAGAGTTGTTGAGTTGATGCGAGATCGCGTTGGCGAAAGTATACTCAGCAATAAGATCGAGCGCCGCGAAGCATTTCTTCGCAAGGCGCTGGCGCTGTATCACGTCATGGGCGGAGACGCGCAAGGCATGCACGCTGCGGTGGAGGATGTCGTCAACCTGCAAAAGCCGAGTGTCGATGTCGCTATTGGCGACGTGATGCATGAACTGGCAGCAATCGGTCACGTTGCCGATCTTGATATTATTCAGGCCGGGTACAACAAGCTTGACGCCGCTAATTTGCATATTCTGAGCAAGGGCAAGAGGCTTTTGCAGAAGCAGCGGGACCAAAAACTCGCCGGCACGGCGGGAAAATAGGCCGCCCATCGAGGGCGGCCTGCAATATCAGGCCACTTCCCCGACGAGAATCTCCTGCCACGCCTCATAGGCGGAGAGAACCGTTTCCATCTGTGCCGTGTGGCCGGTGATGAAATCGTCGCCATAGATCGTTTCATCGGGATATTCGGTGATCAGCGTCATCGGCACGGTGTGGCGGTCGTCGATGGAGGGCAGGCACGGAAAGCCGTTGATGATGCGGAAACCGGTTTCGCCGGCATGGGTCTCGTAAAGTGCGATCTGGCGGTTGTTGTAATCGAGCAGGCCGGGAATGGCGCCAAGATGGCGGGTCACCCGGTCGAGCAGGGCTTCGGCCTGGCTTTCCCAGTCCGCATGGTGGCGGATGATGAGGAAGAAGCCTTTCGGCAGCGTCCACATGGCGAAATTGCGCGGCACATAACCTGATAGTGGCCGGGTCCATTCATGCGAGGGATAACCGTGCAGGTTCACATGCAGGCTGGCGCCGCTCATCTCCTGCGCCTTGAAGCGGATTTCCTTCTCGTTGATATGCCTGCCGGAATTTTCGGGCGTGCGATATTCGAGATCATCGCCAAGCGCCGTGTAACGCGCCGCATGGTGCATGTGGCGGGGATTATCGACGCGCAGGCGCTGGTGCAGGGCGTAACCGTCGGGGTTTTCCAGCGGCGAAATGGTGAAATGCGCGCCCTTGCGCTCTGCAAGCCTGCGGGCCGCGCGGATGGTGCCAACGATGCCTGTCGTCTCGTTGGGGTGTTGACCGCCGCTGATCATGACGGCGGCATCGCTGCCTGCCACGTAACGGGCGGCAAGAATGCGACCGGAGCGGGAGCGGGCCTCGAAGGCCTCGCCGCCGATCTCTGTCAGTAGCGTCGCGAGCTGGCCTGCGGCGACCGGTTCGCGGGCCTCATCGATCCGCTGCTCGCGACCATCGAGGAAGGCGGTGGTCAGCGCGCGGGTCTCGATGCGCACGGAGACTTCGCCTTCGCTTTTGACGATTTCCGGTACGATCTGGCCGGGCTTCAGGCCCCGGTCACCCAGCGGCCGGCCGGACTTTTTCTGGAAGAATTCCAGCAGCGAGAAATAGAAATCCTCATGCAGCGCTTCACGCAGGCTGATGACCTCATCGCCGACGGAAAGCGCCAGATCTTCGGCCGGATGCGCGACACGGATGTTCAGCTCTTCGAAATAGGGTTCTTCATCGCCCCAGCCGTGGTTGGCGACGGCATTGATCGCCGCTTCGAAAAGCCGCTCGTAATCCGTTTCCAGCCGCTTGCCGGCCGTGTCGCCCGCAAGCCGGAACCAGCCGGTTGGCGAGACATTGGTTTCGCCGACGGTATCGGTGTGAACCCGGTTTGGGGCCAGAACCTTCAGGGTTTCCTTCTTGCCGTTGCGGCTCAGCGTAACATCATAATGGAACCCGTCGTCCTCGCGGGCGATGAAGTCGATCTTCGTATCGCCCACCAGAGCCGCCAGCGGATAGGCTTCCAGCCGGAAGCGGTTGGCCGGTGCATTGGCATGCACCGGGTAACGCACCTCGATGGTGTCGACGCCATCCAGATTGATCTCTTCCAGAAAGGTGAAGAGGAGCGGCTTGTAGGCGCTTCGGATGCGGGCGCTGACGCCTTTTTTCTTCAGCCTGTTTTCGGCATCGCGACGGCTTTTGGCGTCATCGAAGGTCCATGCTTCGAAGGACTGGCCGGGCTCGGCATTGGCGACGAGAGCATCCAGAGTGCGCTCGAAGGTCTGGTCGAAAATCTGGCTCATCGTTGTTACCTCGAGGTTCTGCCGGTGGGATCGAGGCTGTCGCGCAGCCAGTCGCCGAGAAGGTTGAGGCCAAGCACGGTGAGCAGAATGGCGAGGCCGGGGAAAACGCTGACCCACCATGCCGTCTGCAGATAGGTGCGGCCATCCGCCAGCATGCCGCCCCAGCTCGGAATGGTCGGATCGACGCCGAGGCCGAGGAAGGTGAGGCTGCTTTCAAGCAGGATATTGTTGGCGACATTGAGCGTCATCAGCACGATGACAGGGCCGATAAGGTTCGGCAGCAGGTGCTGGAGAATGATGCGCCAGTCCTTCACGCCGATGGCGCGGGCGGAAAGGATGAATTCCCGTTCCCGCAGCGTCAGCACCGAGCCGCGTACGAGACGGGCATATTGCACCCATTGCGAGACGATCAGCAGGATGATGGTGTTGGTGAGGCTGCCGCCGACAATGGCGATGAAGGTGATGGCAAGAAGGATGAAGGGCATGGCAAGCTGGATATCGGCAAAGCGCATGACCAGCATGTCCCAGAAGCCGCGGTAATATCCGGCGACCAAGCCGACCGCGACGCCGAAGATGACCGCGCCGATGACCGAGGTGAAGCCGACCAGCAGCGAGATCTTGCCGCCGGCGACGACACGGGCAAGCACATCACGGCCGAGCGGATCGGTGCCGAGCGGATGGGCGGCGTTGGCAAAGGGTTTCGCAAGGCGCGCCATCAGGTCGATCTTGTCCGCGCCGCCGGGAAACAGCACGTCGGAAAACACCACCGCAAGGCAGATGACTGTCGTGAGCGACGCGCCGAGGATGAATTCGAGATTGGTGAAGCGCGCGAGACGCGAGGTTTTGGCAGCCATCGTCACTTACTCCGTGCGGATGCGCGGATCGACAAGCCCATAGGCGATATCGACCAGAAGGTTGATGCCGACGATCATCAGCGACAGTACGGTGATGACGGCCTGAAGCACGGGATAGTCACGCGCGCCGACCGCATCGAAAGCCAGCGTGCCGAGACCCGGCCAGTTGAAGACGCGCTCGATGACGACGATGCCGCCGAGCAGTCCGCCGAATTGCAGGCCGAAATAGGTAATCAGCGGAATGGCGCAGTTACGCAGCGCATGCTTGTAAAGCACCTTGTTTTCGCTGAGGCCCTTGGCGCGCGCCACCATGACATATTGCGAGCGCAGCGTATCGAGCATGGCCGTGCGCACCAGGCGCACATTGGTCGCCGTCAGGATAACGCCCATGGTGACCGATGGCATGATGTAGCTTGCAAAGCCGCCCATGCCGCTTGGCGGCAGCCAGCCGAGCGTGATGGAGAAAAGCAGCACCAGCATGGTGGCCAGCCAGAAATTGGGGAATGACAGGCCGACGAGCGAGAAGATACGGATCACCTGATCGGCCGTCTTGCCGCGCGAGGTCGCGGCCTTGATGCCGAGCGGGATGGAAAGCGCAATCGACACCGCCATGGAGATGAAGGCGAGCAGCAGCGTCGCGGGCAGGGCATCGGCAATCAGGCGCGAGACCGGTGTGCTGCCGGTGAAGCTGCGGCCGAAATCGAGCGTCACGAGACCCTTCAGGAAGCTGAAATATTGCACGAAGAACGGCCGGTCGGTGCCCAGCGCCGCGCGGATGCGCGCCAGATCGTCTTCCGTCATGCTGCCGCCGCCCTGGAACATGGTGACAGCCGGGTCGCCCGTCAGGCGGATGGCGAAGGAAACGAGAAGGGTGATGGCGATGACGACAAAAATCGCCTGCAGCAATCGCTTGATGAGGAAACCGGCCACGTTTTTTACCTTGCGAGGAAACGGGGGAAGAGAAATCCCGCCTTGCCCGCGAGAGGCGGACAAGGCGGCGTGTCAGAGGATCAACCCGCTTATTCGACGGTCACGTCGGTAAGCTTCAGGCGGTTATCCGGCGGTGCGACAAAACCCTTGACCCGCTTGTTGATGCCGTAAATGGCATTGGTGTTGTAAAGCGGGATTTCCAGCGCGCGTTCGGCGGTATAGCTGCCGATTTCCTTGAGGATTTTTTCGCGCTCGGCACGGTCGGTCAGCGGACGCTGGGATTCCAGCAGCTTGTCCAGCTTCTCGTCCTTGTCATAGGGGTTCCACTTTTCACCCGAGTGGTACATGGAATAGGCCGTGTTATCGTAATCGAAGGTCCAGCCGCCCCATTTCTGCTGGAACATCGCGCCGGTCTTGCCCTGCGGGATGATGTCGTTCAGCAGCACGTTGGTTTCATAGGGCTTGATGGTGGCGGTGATGCCGACCATGGAGAGATAGCTGGAAATGACCTGCGCCACCTCGTTCATCGTCGCGTCATTGCCGCGGATGTCGATCTGCAGCGCCGCACCCGGCTTGACGCCGGCTTCCGCGAGCAGCTTTTTCGCACCTTCGGGATCGTAAGTCAGCGGCTTCAGTTCCGGATCGTAACCGAAGGACAGCGCGCTCTGGAAGCTCGCGATCTCCGATGCCTGGCCGGCAAGGATCGACTTGACGATGGTGCCGCGGTCGACGGCCATGATGATGGCCTTGCGCACCTTAGGATCGGCGGTGATGCCGTCACGGGTGTTGAAACGCAGCGCATCGACCGTCGGGCCGGGCACGCTGACGATTTCAAGCTTGGAATCGCCCTCGATAACCGGGATCATGCCGATCGGGATGGTGGGCGGAATGACGAGATCGACGCGGCCGGCCTGCAATTCGGCAACGGCGGTCGCCGGCTCGGCGATGAAGCGGTACTCCAGTTCGGAAAGCTTTGGCGCACCGCCCCAGTAATCCGGGTTGGCTTCCAGCTTGATATTGGTCTTCGGTGCGTAGGAAACGAATTTGAATGCGCCGGTGCCGACTGGGTTGAGGTTGAAATTGTCCTCACCCTTTTCCTTGATATAGGCAGGCGGAACGATCATGCCGCCATAACCGGCAAGCTTGGTCAGCAGCACCGGATCGGGCGCCTTCAGCTTCATGTCGACGGTGTAGTCGTCGATGACATCGACGCTTTCGATAGCGACATAGTTGGAGCGCTGCGGGCCCTTGGCACCCTGTTCGCCGAGAAGGCGCTCGAAGGTGAACTTGACGGCGGCGGCGTTGAAGGGCTCGCCATTGTGGAACTTGACGTTCTGGCGCAGCTTGAAGCGGATGCGCTTGCCCTCATCCAGCTCTTCCCAGGATTCGGCAAGGCCGGGCACGACCTTCAGGTCCGGGCCGCGATAGGTCAGGCCGTCGAAAATGTTGGTGGCGACAGCCGCCCATTGCACAAGGAAGGTATCGATCGGATCCCAGCTGCCGGGGTCCTGCGGGCTGGATATGGTCATCTTGCCGGCGGCAAGAGCCGGTGCGGCGGTGAAGGCCGTGGCGGCCATGGCAAGTGCGACGAACGTTGTCGTCATCCCCTTCTTGATTATTGTCATCTACCTGTTCCTCTTCAGATGGTTGCGGTTCTGGTTGTTATTCAGGCGCTCTTCGCGATGAAGTGGCCCGGATTGATTTCCTCATGGGCGAGAATGGCCGGCTCGTCGCCGACACGGCGCACGGGATTGGGTATTTCGCCCTCGATCATGGCGATGCGGCGCTCGATGGTCGGATCGGCGACCGGCACGGCCGAAAGCAGGCGGCGGGTATAATCATGCGTCGGCGTTTCGAACACCTGCCGGCGGCTGCCCATTTCCATGATCTGGCCGAGATAGAGCACGGCGACGCGGTGACTCATCTTTTCCACGACAGCCATGTCATGGCTGATGAAGAGATAGGCGAGGCCCCGTTCGGCCTGCAGGTCCATGAACAGATTGATGATCTGCGCCTGGATGGAGACGTCGAGCGCCGACAGCGCCTCGTCGGCGATGATGAGCTTCGGATCGGAAGCCAGCGCACGGGCAATGCAGACGCGCTGGCGCTGACCGCCGGAAAACTCGTGCGGATACCGCGCGGCATGTTCGGAGCTGAGCCCCACGCGTTCCAGCAACTCATCCACCCGCCGCCGTACAGCCTTCTGATCGTTGATCAAACCGTGGGTGTTGATCGGCTCGGCAATCGAAAAACCGACCGTCTTGCGCGGATCGAGCGAGGCGAAGGGATCCTGGAAGATATATTGCACTTCCTGGCGCATGCGGAAGCGCTCTGCCGCTGACATCTGCGAATAGCTGCGGCCATTGAAGGCAATTTCGCCTGATATGGCCGTCTGCAGCTGCTGGATGGTGCGGCCGATGGTGGATTTGCCGGAACCGGATTCGCCCACCAGCGCCAGTGTTTCGCCGGCATGAATATCAAAGCTCACCTTCTGCACGGCGCTGCAACGGTGGGTCGCCTTGCCGAACAGGTTCTTGCGGATATCGAAACGCACGAACAGGTCCTTCACCGACAGCAGCGGCTTGGCGTCATATTTCGCGGTGTTTTGCACGCGCTCCTCGCCGATCACGACCGGCTGGCCATCCTGCAGCACGGTAAGCGGCAGGCGCTTCGGAAACTCTTCGCCTTCCATGCTGCCGAGGCGCGGAACGGCGGAAAGGAGGGCGCGCGTGTAAGGGTGCTGCGGATTGGCGAAGATATCCTTGACCGGGCCTTCCTCGACCTTCTTGCCCTTCCACATGACGACGACGTCATCGGCCATTTCCGCCACCACGCCCATATCATGGGTGATGAAGACCATGCCCATGCCGAGCTTCTTCTGCAGGTCGCGCATGATGTTGAGGATCTGCGCCTGAATGGTGACGTCAAGCGCCGTGGTCGGCTCGTCGGCTATCAGAAGCTTCGGCCGGCAGGCGAGCGCCATGGCGATCATCACGCGCTGGCGCATGCCGCCGGAAAGCTGGTGCGGATAACGTTTCAGAAGCTCGGCCGCATCGGGCAGGCGCACCATTTCGAGCAGCTTCTGTGCTTCCGCCAGCGCCGCCTGTTTACCCATCTTTTCGTGCAGGACAAGCACTTCGCAGATCTGGTCGCCGATCGTGAAGACGGGGTTGAGCGAGGTCATCGGCTCCTGGAAGATCATGGCGATCTCCTTGCCGCGGATCGAGCGCATCTCTTTCTGCGAAGCCTTCAGCAAGTCCCTGCCTTCAAACAGGATTTTGCCGGTGGGGTAGGTCGCGCCCATCATGTCCGCAAGGCGCATGGTGGAAAGCGAAGTGACCGATTTTCCCGATCCGGACTCGCCGACGACCGCGACCGTCCGGCCGGCCTCGACGCTGAAGGAGATATCGTCCACGACGCGGCTATTGCCGAACTCGACGCTCAGGCCTTCGACCGAGAGGAGGGCGTTTGCGTGTGCGGCAGTCATGTCAGCGTCTCCGGTGTGGCGCACGACGCGGCAAAGCGGGCGCGGCCATCTGAAAATGGGGAAGGGGAAAATGTCTCGGGCAGGCGCGTGCTGGGCGACGCCATGGGCAAGGACGGGGATGTCGTGAAGAACTGCATGTCTTCAGGCCGTTTCGTCGGCGGAATTCGCATTGGCCGTCGTCCGCCGACACGGCAGATTCGATGTCACCGAAGCGCCGCAGGCAACCTCATCGGTGCCGGCCGGATGATTTGCGTCGGCCGCAGATTCGACGATGCGCATGTAACTCTAATTCCCCACCCTTGTTTTGCCGAAAAAGCTAACAAAACCGAACAATCATGTCCAGAGTGTTGAACAATTTTTGTGTACTGCTCTACAAATGCGCAGCTGCATCGATTTTGAGCGCGGGTTCCTGAAGAATGCTTCGCAATGGTGCGTGTATTCCACGATTATTGTCGCTAAAAACCGTCTGGCCAGGCGCAGTCAGGCGGATAAATTTATAGTGAGCTTGCAAAGCTGGGGACGCGTGGCGGTATTCGCGCGCTGTCCCAATCGGTCGTGACGAGCCGGGCGCTGCTGATAAAATGGATGAAGAGCAACGGAGAATGGAATGCCGGGCATGAACAATAAGGCAGGCGCGGTCAGGCTGAGGGGTTTTCTACGGTGCTTGTCCACGGATGATGTTGAACTCGTCCGGCGTCATCTTCCCGAACATCTTCGCCTCACCAGAGCCGAACCCGGCTGTATTTCCTTCGAGGTGTCCGAGACAGACGATCCCCTGATCTGGCAGGTGGAGGAGCTTTTTGCCGATCGTGCCGCCTTCGATTTTCATCAGCAGCGGACGCGGGCGTCGGAGTGGTTCACAGTGACTTCCGCCATTCCACGCGACTACGAGATAACGACAGTGGCGTGAATGAGATCAGGCCGCAGCGGCGTTCCTGCCGGCTGCGGCCTGTTCGGATTTCGGTGCCGAGACTTATTCCTTCGGCATGCCGACCGGAGGCGCAAGCCGCCGTTGCGCGGCAATACGGAAGGGCGCGTTCATTGCGCCATAACCGCCATAGGCCCCGCGCCTTTCGATGATTTCGAAGAAGAAACCCTCGCCGAAGGTGCGGCTGTAGATCTGGAAATATTCGCCATTGTCGTCGCGGTCATAAAGAATGCTCGCGGCACGCAGCGCGTCGGAAAATTCCGGCTCCAGCCCGAAACGGGCTTCCAGATCGTCGTAATAATTGCGTGAGATCGGCAGGGCGTGGAAACCGCGCGCCTGCATCGCTTTGGCCGTCGCGAAAATATCGTCGGTGGCGAAGGCGATGTGCTGGATGCTGGTGCCGAAACCTTCGGCCAGAAATTTGCCGGCGAAGGTCTTGCGATTGTCCGCACCGTTCATGGTCAGGCGGAAATGCGGCGAGGGAACGCTTTCGATGGCCTGGCTGCGTACCAGCCCGCCCGGATCGACCACATCGACCATCGGCGTGCGGCGGGTGGAAAACAGCGAGGTGTAAAACAGAAGCCAGGTCAGCATTTCATCATAATGCGTTGTTTGCGCGAGATGATCGATGCGCTTTAACCCGGCATCGCCCTCGGTTTCCGGGGCGCCCGTGGAGACGAATTCCTTGTCCCAGATGGAGGCGAGCGCCGGCGAAGCATCAAGGAAATAGATGACGCCGTTGCCCACACCCTGAATGGCGGGAACGGCGACTTCGCCTGATTTGCGCGGCTCGGCGAAGGTGGGCGCTCCGAGCGCTTCGGCCCGGGCAAGCGCTGCCCCGGCATCATCCACCTTCAGTCCGAAGGCATAGGCATTGGTGCCGTGGATAGAATAGGACGCACCGGCGAAACTGTCGCCGTCATCGCTGGTATTGATGACGATGCGGATGTCACCCTGCGTATAAAGATCGACATTGCGATTGCGGTGCCTTGCGGTTTTCTCAAAACCAAGCGTGGCAAGCAGGGCCTCCAGATTGGCCTTTTCCTCCGGCGCGGTGGTGAATTCCACGAACTCCACGCCCTGCGTCTCAACCCGTTCCGGCATGGCGGGCACATCGATGCGGATATCCGG
Source organism: Agrobacterium sp. (assembly GCF_059499945.1). Classification (NCBI taxonomy): domain Bacteria; kingdom Pseudomonadati; phylum Pseudomonadota; class Alphaproteobacteria; order Hyphomicrobiales; family Rhizobiaceae; genus Agrobacterium; species Agrobacterium sp. Next base: position 86,580 of record NZ_JCABZP010000019.1, read on the forward strand.
TTCGAGACGCCGCACCTGATCCATGAGGTTGATAAGCGAGCGGTGACCGTCTTCGGCGAGCAGGCGCGCGGAGCCGCCGCGGAACTGGTCGTTGAAGATTTCGAGCGATATCGGGCCGCTATAGCCGGTTGCGGCCACGGCGCGCATGAAATCCACGACCGGCAGATCGCCTTCGCCCGGCATGTTGCGGAAATGGCGGCTCCAATAGAGCAGGTCCATGTCGATCAGCGGCGCATCGGCCAGCTGCACGATGAATATCTTGTCGCCGGGAATGGAGCGGATCGAATTCGGGTCGATCTTGCGCGACAGCGTGTGGAAACTGTCGAGAATGATGCCGACATTGGCGTGGTCTGCGCGGCGCACCACTTCCCAGGCATCGCGATGATCGCTGATATGGCGGCCCCAGGCCAGCGCCTCGTAACCGACGCGCACGCCATGTTTTGCCGCAAGCTCCCCCAGTTGATGGAAATCGGCGGCGGCGCGGTCGATGCCGCCGAGCGAGACCGGCGAGACATTCGAGCAGATCAGCATCAGATCGGTGCCGAGTTCGCCCATGATATCGAACTTGCGCTGGGCGCGTTCGAAGGCGCGGGCGCGGTGTGGTTCCGGCATGCCCTCGAAATCGCGGAATGGCTGGAAAAGGGTGATATCCAGCCCGTGATCGGCGGCCAGCGCCTTCACCTCGCGCGGCGAGGCGTCATAGGTCAGGAAATCATTCTCGAAAATCTCCACGCCGGAAAAGCCGGCCTTGGCGATGGCCGCCAGTTTTTCCGGGAACTCTCCGCTGATCGACACGGTCGCGATGGATGTGCGCATTGGCATGCCGTGTCCTGTTGTGTCATAGCTCGCCATATTGCCTTCCTTTTCAGCCTTATGTACTAATTGGTTAATAAAGGGGACGCCGCCGGATGGCAGCCCCGTCCAGGGAATGAAGCATGAGCAAAAGCACGACCTTGAGCGGCGCCCGCGATACGCGGCAGGCGAAGCGTGACCCGGAAGGGGTGCGCCGGGACATTCTTTCGGTCGCGATGGAAGAGTTTTCGCAAAACGGCCTGTCGGGCGCGCGCATTGACGAGATCGCGGCCCGCACGCGAACCTCCAAGCGCATGATCTATTATTATTTCAGCGACAAGGAGAGCCTTTACCAGCGCGTGCTGGAGGAGGCTTATGCCAAGGTGCGCGGCGGCGAAAGCGATCTGGAGCTGGACGATCTGGAACCGGCGGCGGCGCTCGACAAGCTCTGTCGGTTCACCTTCGATCACCACAGGCGTAATCCGGCCTTCATCCGCATGGTGATGATCGAGAACATCCATCACGGCCGGCATATGCAGTCTTCTGAAACGATCCGCCAGTTGAACCGCCCGGCCATCGTTGCGCTGGAAGGCGTGCTGCTGCGCGGCCAGAAGCGCGGCATCTTTCGTGAGGGAATCGATGCGCTGGAACTGCACTGGCAGATCAGCGCGCTGTCCTTTTTCAACGTGTCGAACGTCGCGACCTTCTCGTTCATCTTCGGCGACAGCCTTTATACGGACAAGGGTCAGGAGACATTGTCGCGGCATGTCAGCGACATGGTGTTGCGTTATGTGCTGACGCCCGGCCATATCACGACGGATGCAAAAGACGGCCGATGAGGTGGCGCAGCGCCACGTCATAACCTTCGATGCCGAGACCGGCGATCACGCCTTCGGCGCGGGTCGAGATATAGGAATGGTGCCGGAAGACCTCGCGTTTGTGGATGTTGGAAATGTGAACCTCGATCACCGGCCCCTCAAAGGCATTGAGCGCATCGAGGATGGCCACCGAAGTGTGGGTGAAGGCCCCGGGATTGATGACAATGCCCGCGGACTTGCCGCGGGCTTCATGAATCCAGTCGATCAGCTCATATTCCCGATTGCTCTGGGCAAAAAACAGCGTGTGACCGGCGGCTTCGGCGATACTGCGGCAGTTGGCCTCGATATCCGCGAGCGTCTCGTAGCCGTAGATTTCCGGCTGGCGCTGGCCGAGCAGATTGAGGTTTGGGCCATTGAGGATGGTGAAAAGGCTCACGCAACCCCCTCCGCCATGCAAAGCTCGGTGAAATGCGCGGTCATGCGCCCGGCATCCGGTTCGCGGCCGCAGAAGAGACGGAACGCACCGACGGCCTGAAACACCGTCATGCCGCCGCCGGGCAGGGTGCGACAGCCCTTTTTCGCCGCCGCCGCCAGCAGTTCGGTGACGAGCGGCATATAGACGATATCGGCCACCCAGTGCCGCTGTTCGATAAGATCGGCCGCAACCGGCATGCCGGGATGGGCGGGCATGCCCATCGGCGTGGCATGGATCAGGCCATCGGCAAAGGGCAGCGAGGCGGCGGGGTCGTTCACGGCATGCGCGCGGCCCTCGCCGAAGCGGGCATTGAGTTCCCGGGCCAGTTGTTCCGCTCGCGGGAAATCCCGGTCGAAAATGTCGAGACTGATAATATCGAGCTTCAATGCGGCATGGGCGACCGCGACACCCGCGCCACCGGCGCCGACCAGAAGCGCCCGGTCACGCTTCGCATCCGGCAGTCCGCGAACGAAGCTTTCATAAAAGCCGTACCAGTCGGTATTGTGGCCGATGCGGCGTCCGTCCTTAAAGACGACGGTGTTGACCGCGCCCAGCATACGGGCATCGTCCGACAGTTCGTGCAGATGCGGAATGACGGCCTGCTTGAAGGGATGGGTAATGTTGGTGCCGGCAAAACCGCGCGCCTCCAGCTCGTCCAGCAGGTCGGGAAGCGCGCTGGTCGGCAGCTTGCGGGCGGTGACATCGACAAGCTCGTAGGAATAGTCGAGACCATGGGCCGCCCCTTCGCGCATGTGCAGCGCGGGCGATTTGGAAAGCTGTATATCGGCGCCTATCAGGCCGACCTTGAAGGATTTTTTCTCTGTCATGATCACGTGTCGCTCATCGGACGGTGTGGGAGAGGCGGGATTATTCCCGCCTGTCTGAGAGCGCGCGAACCTCAGTGGTGGGCGAGAATTTCGCCGAGGAACGTGCGCGTGCGCTGGTGCTTGGGATCGCGGAAGAATTCCTCCGGCGGGCCTTCCTCGATGATCTCGCCTTCCGACATGAAGATCACGCGGTCGGCCACCTGCCGTGCGAAGCCCATTTCATGGGTCACGCAGATCATCGTCATGCCGTCGCGGGCAAGGCCGATCATGGTGTCGAGCACTTCTTTCACCATTTCCGGGTCGAGCGCCGAGGTCGGTTCATCGAACAGCATCGCCTTCGGTTCCATGCACAGCGCCCGGGCGATTGCCGCACGCTGCTGCTGGCCGCCGGAAAGCTGGGCCGGGTACTTGTCGGCCTGGTTGAGAATGCGCACGCGCTCCAGATATTTGCGCGCGGTCGCCTCCGCATCGGCTTTCGACAGGCCCTTCACCCGCATGGGGGCGAGCGTGCAGTTTTCCATGATGGTCTTGTGCGGGAAGAGATTGAAGCTCTGGAACACCATGCCCACTTCGCGGCGAACCGCATCGATGGCGCGGCTGGAATCCGACAGCGTCGTTCCCTCGACCGTGATCTTGCCCTCCTGGATCTCCTCCAGATGGTTGATACAGCGGATGAGCGTGGATTTGCCCGAACCGGACGGGCCGCAAAGAACGATTTTTTCGCCCTTGCGAACCGTCATGTTGACGCTTTTAAGCGCGTGGAAGGCTCCATACCACTTTCCTACCCCTTCAAGGGCGATCAGCGGAGCCTGAGCGGCGGATTGCGGCATGGAACTTTCCTTCATGCTTGGCATCAGTTTTAGTTGACGGTGTAGGGAATGTCGGGAAGCGAGGCCGGAAACTGCGGCACCGGGCGCTTCATCCATTTGGCGTAGACTTTCGCGAGGTCGCCATTGGCCTTGATCTTGTCCAGATAGGCGTTCAGCGCTTCGTTCCAGTCCTTTTCGCCGGGGCGCGTGGCGGCGCTGTTATAGAGGGTCACGAGGTCGAACTTCACCTCGTAATCCTTCCCGCCGGCGGCCGAAAGCCGGTCGCCATAGAACTGGTTGCCGCCGATCGCCTCGATCTGGCCCGACAGGATCGCCTGAATGGTGGCGGCGTCGTCATCGAAACGAAGGATATTCGCTTTTGAACCCGCGCCGGCGGTCAAGGCCGTGTCCATCGGGCTGGATTTCGGCGCACCGACGGTCATGCCCGTCAGATCGTCGAAACTGGCGATCTTCTTGTCCTTGGTGGCATAGACCGACATGACATTATGCGCGTAAGGCTGCGCATATTGCACGTTCTTCGCGCGCTCCGGCGTCATCCCCATCGATGCGAACAGGGCGTCGACCTTGCCGGTGCGCAGCGAAGGAATGCGGTTGGCGACTGCGAGCGGCACGAACTCCACCTTCAGCCCCAGATAATCCGCAAACCCCCTCGCCAGATCGGCATCATAGCCTTCCTGAACGCCGGTGGAATTGATGAAACCCCAGGGCGCATTATCGCCCTGGATACCGATTACGACCTTGCCGCTGGCTTTTGCCTCGTCAAGGGTTCTGGCATCCGCCGCTGCGGGCGTCAGAACCGGCAGCAAAGCTGCCGCCAGTCCCGCCGCAACGGTTGCTCGCCAACCCGTGAGGGTTTTCAAGATCCTCATTGCTTTTCTCCTCCCAAATCCAGACAGCCGTTACTTCACGGTGAAAGGGATGTCGGGCAGGCTGTCGGGGAAGGCCGGAACTTCGCGTTTCATCCACTTGTCGTAGATCTTGGCGAGCTGGCCATCCGACTTGATCTTGTCGAGGAAGGTGTTGACGGTTTCGTTCCAGTCCTTTTCACCCGGGCGGGTGCCCGCGCCGTTGTAAAGCGTCGTCAGGTCGAACTTCGGTTCGTATTTGCCTTCGGCAGCCTTGTTCAGGCGGTCGCCGTAGAACTGGTTGCCGCCGACGACCTCGACCTGGCCTGAGATCAGCGCCTGAATATTGGCGGCGTCATCATCGAAGCGCAGGATATTGGCCTTGGAGCCGGCGCCGGCGGTGATGGCCGTATCCATGGCGCTGGACTTCGGCACGCCGACGTCGATACCGGTCAGATCGTCATAGCCGCCGATTTTCTTGTCCTTGGGGCCGTAGACGGAGAGCACGTTGCCGGCATAGGGCTTGGAATATTGAATGGTCTTGGCGCGTTCGGCCGTCATGCCCATGGTTGCGAACAAGAGGTCGACCTTGCCGGTCAGAAGTGCGGGAATGCGGTTGGCCACGGCGAGCGGCACGAATTCCACCTTGACGCCGAGATAGTCGGCAAAGGCCTTGCCGATATCGGCATCAAGACCGTCCTGCACGCCGCTGGAATTGACGAAGCCCCACGGCGAATTATCGCCCTGAATGCCGATGACGACCTTGCCCTTGGCCTTGGCCTCTTCCACCGTGCCGGCGAAAGCATCGACCGGTACGACGAAGGGCAGGGCAACCGTTGCCGCGGCGAGCGCGAGCAGGGCGCGACGAGAGAGTTTCATGCTGGTGGTTTTCATCTTTGGCTCCTCCTTACAAAGCTGATGAGTTCTTCACGACTTAGCGGGTTGCGGTCTGCAGCCGCTTTTCAACGCTGGCGCCCCACAGGGAAAGCGGCCAGCAGATCAGGAAATAGATGATGCCGACGAGGGCGAAGACGGTGAGCGGGCGGAACGTCTGGTTGGAGACGATCTGGCCGGCGCGCGACAGCTCGACGAAGCCGACAATGGCCGCAAGCGAGGTGCCCTTGATGAGCTGCACTAGGAAACCGATGGTGGCCGGCAGCGAAATCTTGAATGCCTGCGGCAGGACCACGTCCTTCATGCGCGAGATGTAATGCAGGCCGAGCGCATTGGCGGCTTCCGTCTGGCCCTTCGGCACCGCCTGGATGCCGCCGCGCCAGATTTCGCCGAGAAAGGCGCTGGCATGCAGCGTAAAAGCGATGGCGACAGCGATCCACGCATCGACATTAAAGCCCGCAAGCGCCACGCCGTAATACACCACGAAAAGCTGCATCAGGAGTGGCGTGCCCTGGAAAACGGCGATGTAACCGGTGCTGGCGCGCTGGATTGCCGGGCTGTCTGCGACGCGGGCAAGCGCCACGCAAAGGCCAAAAACGCCGCCGCCGATAAAGCCGATGATGGTCAGCGCAAGCGTCCATTTCAGACCTTGCAGCAGGAAGAAGAGTTCGTTGGGACCGATGGATGCCATTGTCTTTTCCTCACTTGACCGGATAGCTGAAGGATGCACGGGAGATGAGCGAGAAAATGCCCATCATCAGCGAGGAAATGACCAGATAAAGCAGCGTGATCGAGAAATAGACCTCGAAGGACCGGAACGTATCCGCCTCGATCTTCTGCGCCACCGAGGTCAGTTCGTAAGCCGCGATCGAGGTGCAGACCGAGGTGGTCAGCGTCAGCATGATGAACTGGCTGGTGAGCGACGGGTAGACTGCCCGCAGCGCCGGCTTCAGGATGATATGGCGGAATATCTGCGTGCGGTGAAGACCGAGCGCCAGTCCCGCTTCAACCTGGCCCTTGGGAATGGAATCGACACCGCCGCGAATGATTTCAATCGCATAGGCGCCGCCGTTCAGAGCCAGCGCGATGATGGCCGTCACCGTCGGGTTGAGCTTGATGCCGATCTGCGGCAGGGCGAAGAAGATGAAGAATATCTGCACCAGAAACGGCGTGTTGCGGATGGCTTCCACAAAGCCGATGACGAGCCCGCGCAGCAGCTTGAACCGCGAACGGCGGGCAACGACGCCCAGAACGCCGATGACGGTGGCGAGTGACATGCCCGCAATCGCAAGGCCGATCGTCGCCAGACACGCCAAAAGCAGCTCGGGCAGGCGGTCAATGACCGCCGAAAAATCGAGACTGTAAGACATTCTTCCTCCCAACCCGTTCGGGTCCGGACAGGCGTTTCGCCTTGCCCGCATCGCTTTGGAAACCTTGCGGCGCCAAAGCCCTCCATTTGTCGGTGCCGCTGCAGGCTTCAAACCCTTGTCGGCGGCGTCCTGTTAATCTTAATGTTTGTACCAGTTAGTTCATTTTTGTGTCAAGCGATATGTCCGGTTAAAAAGCAGCTTCCGCGCTGTTTTTTCATTCTCTGTATTTTTGAATAAAGTCTTTTTTATCAATGACTAATGCGAAGAAGCGCAAGCGCTTTCCACACGTCGTCGAGCCGCCTCCGGCCTGCCGTTCGGCAGCGCCCGAAAGCCCTGTCTGCAAACCAAATCGACCGCCTTGCGGCTAGTTTTCGCCTGCGCCCAGCCTGTCTATCTGCCCCGCCAATCGCTCGGCGATCAGCAGCGAGGCGCCCGTTGCCGTCACCATTTGCGGAAGCGACAGCCATTCCAGCATCCAGCCTGCGCCCGACCTTTCCTGTTCGTGCACCAGCGACTGGTGTAACGCCGATATCTGCACGGCATTAAAGCGTGCGAGCGTCACCAGCGTTTCGGCATTGACCGGGTTTTGTTTGTGCGGCATGGCCGAGGAGCCGCCGCCGCCGGAGAGAAGGATTTCCCCACCGAGTTCGGCCATCAGCGCGATATCCTGCCCGAACTTGCCGAGTGTGCCTGTCATGAGCGAAAGCAGATTGCCGAATTCGGCGATGCCGTCGCGCTGGCTTTGCCATTGCTGTCTGTCGGCAAGGCCGAGCCGTTTTGCAAGACCGGCGCGCACGGCTGCGGCACTGTCGCCGAGCTTTTCCAGCGTGCCGGCAGCCCCGCCGAACTGCAGGGAAAAACCGCTCTGCGTGAAGGTTTCCAGACGCAGCAGGTGACGTTCCAGCGGCGCGATCCAGCTTGCCGCCCGGTCGGCCACGGTGATGCCGATGGCGGCCTGCATGCGGGTATAGCCCGTCAACGGGTTATGGCCGTCGCGGGAGGCGAGATCTCCCAGCGTATCGATGAGGTGACCGAGCCGGGCAGTAATGACTTCCGCCGCCATTTTCAGCCGCAGCATCAGGCTGGTATCGATGACATCCTGGCTGGTCGCGCCGAAATGCACCTTGTCCGCCGCCTGACCGGCGACCGCGGCCCGCATCTGCCGGATGAGTTCGGGAACCACAACGCCGTCCTTTGCGACGCCGTTGCGAAGCCCAGTCATATCGGCGGCAAAGTCGGAAAGCCCCGAGACGATCGCTTCCGCCACATCCTCGGAGATGATGCCGGCCTCCGCTTCCGCCTGCGCCAGCCCCGTCTCGAAACGGACCATGGCGTCGATATCCGCTCTTGCCGAAAACAGCTCGACGATTTCGCTATCGCCGAAAAGGCCTGACAGGAACGGATGCTCGAAGGGGGAAAGGCTCATCTTCCGTCTCGCTCAAATATCGAAAAACACGGTTTCGCCTTCGCCCTGAAGGCGGATATCGAAACGATAGACGTTACCTTCCTCCTTTTGGGCGACAAGCGTGGCGATCCGGCTCTTCTGCTCGACACGGGCAAGAACCGGATCGGCGGCGTTGGCCTCCTGTTCTTCCGGGAAATACATGCGGGTCTGCAGGCCGATATTGATGCCGCGTGCGACGATCCAGAAGGTGATGTGCGGCGCCATCGGCCGGCCATCGCGGAACGGCACCGTGCCCGGCTTGATCGTCTCGAAAACGAATTCGCCGGTATCCATGTCGCCGGGCGAGCGGCCCCAGCCGATGAAATTCGGGTCGGCCTTGCCGCGCGTTTCACTGGGGCTGTTATAATAACCGTCGGTATCGGCCTGCCAGATTTCGATCAGCGCGTCCTTCAGCGGCATTCCCGCGCCATCATAGACCGTGCCGCGCACGCTGATGCGTTCGCCGCGTGCCTTGTCGTTATAAAGCGGGCCGGAACCGAGATCTTTTTCGAACACGCCTTCGATGCCGACGAAATTGGGCGTGCAGCCGATATGCACATAGGGGCCCGCCGTCTGCGACGCGGTTTCCTTGAAATAGTTGAGCGGCTGAACCATGGTCAGTTGCCCTCCATGCGGTTTTCGAAAAGGGTCGAGCGGCGGCCGCGCAGGACGATATCGAACTTGTAGGCTAGCATATCCATCGGCAGCGTCGCATTCATGTCCAGCGGCGCGATCAGTCTTTTGATCGCATCCTCATCCGGAATGGTCTTGACGATCGGACATTTCCAGATCAGCGGATCGCCTTCGAAATACATCTGGGTGATGAGGCGCTGGGCGAAACCGTGGCCGAAGACCGAGAAGTGAATATGAGCCGGCCGCCAGTCATTGACGCCGTTCGGCCAGGGGTAAGCACCCGGCTGGATGGTCTTGAACCAATAATAACCGTTCTCGTCGGTGATCGTGCGGCCGACGCCGCCGAAATTCGGATCGATGGCGGCGAGATAGCTTTCCTTCTTGTGGCGGTAGCGACCGCCGGCATTGGCCTGCCAGAATTCCACCAGTGCGCCATCCACGCCGCGGCCGCGCTCGTCCAGCACCCGGCCGTGCACCAGAATGCGCGGGCCAACGGGCATCTCGCCGGGGCGGGCATAATTGAGGATGAGATCGTTATCCAGCGGGTTCAGCATGCCATGGCCGAAGACCGGTCCGGTGATTTCGCTCTTGGTGCCCTCGAGCGAAATCAGCGCGCGTTGCGGCGAACGCAGGATGGAGGTCTTGTATCCGGGCGCATAGGCCAGCGGGTGAATATCGCGGTTGCGTGCGAAGAACGGCCCGGTTTCGGGCGGCTGGTTGCTCATTTCGTCTCCTCCTCGCTGGAACTATCGGCTTTCATACCGGCCAGGGCAAGCTTGGCGATCTTGAAAGCGTGGTTGGCGGCGGGCACGCCGGCATAGATCGCCACATGCAGCAGCGCCTCGCGAATATCCGCCTCGGTGGCGCCGGTATTGGCGGTGGCGCGCACATGCATGGCCAGCTCCTCATCCTGACCGAGCGCAGCGAGCAGGGCGATGGTGACCATCGAGCGCTCGCGCTTCGTCCAGTGGTTGCCGGACCACACCGTTCCCCAGGCGGCTTCGGTGATGAGCTGCTGGAAAGGCTGATCGAAGCCGGACGTCATGGTCTGCGCCCGGTCGACATGGGCGTCGCCGAGCACGGAGCGGCGGGTTTTCATGCCCTGTTCGAAACGTTCGTTCTTGTCGATATGGTCCGCCATCGGTCAGTGCTCCGGCAAGGTCTTGAGAAAAATGCAGGCCGCCTGCGCGTAGGCCAGCGGCTGTTCAAGGCAGGGAATGTGGCCGCAGCCGGCGATGGTGACGAAGCGGCTTGCGGGAATGAGGCCCGCCAGCGATTGCACCAGTTCCGGCGGTGTCGAGCCATCCTGATCGCCCGCCACACAGAGCGTCGGCACGGCGATGCGCCCGGCCTCTTCGGTAAAATCCGCATCGCGGATGGCGGCGCAGGTGCCGCTGTAACCGGCCTCGGGCTGTTGCGAGAGCATGTTGCGCGCGCCGGCATAGGCGGCATTCTCAGGCTGGCGGAAGGCGGGTGTGAACCAGCGTTCCATGACAGGATCGATAAGCGAAGCAAGGCCGTCTGCGGCGATCTTCTCAATGCGGGCATTCCACATCTCGGCCGTGCCGATCTTGTGAGCGGTGTTGCTGAGTACAAGCGCGCGGACGAGATCGGGACGGCGGGCATAAAGCCCCTGCGCAATCAGGCCGCCGACGGACAGGCCCCAGATGACGGTGTTTTTCACACCGAGATGATCGAGCAGCGCAATCAGGTCACCGGCATGATCGTCGATTGAATAGGGAGCGTGCCCGACATCGGAAAGCCCGTGGCCGCGCTTGTCATGCAGCACATAGGCATAATCATCACCGAGCGCTTCGATCACCGCATCCCAGATGCGGAAATCGGTGCCGAGCGAATTGATGAAGGCGATGACCGGCTTGCCTGTGTCCAATCCCTTGACGCGATAATGGATCACGGTCTCGCCGCAGCGCAGAAAATGCATGATGTGCTCCTCCTGCCAAGGATATTGCAAGCGGGTTCCGGTTAAGTAAAATGACATTATCGATGAAAATCATAACCTGTGGATTATATGAGCGATGGTCGATCAGCGTATCAAGTTCCGCCACCTGCAGACTTTCGTGGAGGTGGCGCGGCAGAAAAGCGTCATCCGCGCTGCGGAAATCCTGCATGTCAGCCAGCCGGCGGTGACGAAGACGATCCGTGAGCTGGAAGACATTCTCGGTGTCTCGCTGTTCGACCGTGAGGGGCGCGGCATCCGCATCAGCCGTTATGGCGAGGTCTTCCTGCGCCATGCCGGTGCGACAATGACGGCGCTGCGGCAGGCGGTTGATTCCGTATCGCAGGAGGCGGCGCGCGCCGGTCCGCCGGTGCGGGTCGGCGCTCTGCCTACGGTTTCGGTGAGAATCATGCCGAAGGCGATGGCCGGGTTTCTGGCCGAGAAAACCGGCAGCCCGGTGAAGATCGTCACGGGTGAAAACGCCGTGCTGCTGGAACAGTTGCGGGTCGGCGATCTCGATCTTGTTGTCGGCCGTCTGGCCGCGCCGCAGAAAATGGCCGGCTTTTCCTTCGAGCATCTCTATTCGGAAAAGGTGCGCTTCGTGGTGCGCGCCGGCCACCCGCTGTTGTCACGCGGTCTTTCGGTGTTCGATCACCTGCATGAATATCCGGTGCTGATGCCGACACGGCAATCCGTCATCGGTCCCGTCGTCGAGCAGTTCCTCATCGCCAACGGCGTTCCGGCCCTGCCCATCCGCATCGAAACCGTGTCGGATGCCTTCGGTCGCGCCTTCCTGCGCACCAGCGATGCGATCTGGATCATCTCGGAGGGTGTGGTGGCGGCGGATGTGGCGGATGGTATTCTCGCAATCCTGCCTGTTGAGACCGGCGATACCAGCGGCCCGGTGGGGCTGACGGTGAGGGCCGACACGCAGCCCACGCTACCGCTCTCGCTGCTGATGCAGGCCATCCGCGAGGCGGCGGGCGACTTGCTGGATGGGAGGCCGGAGGCTGGTTCCTGATACGAGGGGCGGGGGTGGAAAAGTCTGAGAAGCTTTCCTCCGTCATGCCGGACTTGATCCGGCATCCAGCCCCGGCGTGTCCGCACCGTAAATAGAGTCTTTTGCGATCAAGGACTTGATCGCGCTGGACCCCGGATCAGGTCCGGGGTGACGGGTGTGGAAACGGTGCAGATAAAAAGCCGCGTGTCTGGTGGACCTCCTAATAGGGAAGCCCGACATAATTCTCCGCAAGTGCGGTAGATGCCGCGCGCGATTGCACGAGGTAATCCAGCTCCGCTTCCTGGATGCGCTGGCCGAAATCTCCCGTATCGGGGAAACGATGCATCATCGTCGTCATCCACCACGAGAAACGCACGGCCTTCCAGACGCGGGACAGCGCCTTCTGCGAATAGGAATCGATGCCGGCCTCTGACCGGTCGCGGTAAAATTCGATCAAGGCCTCGCTCAGATAATGCACGTCGCTGGCGGCGAGGTTGAGGCCCTTTGCGCCGGTCGGCGGCACGATGTGGGCGGCGTCTCCGGCAAGGAACAGTCGGCCGAACCGCATCGGTTCACAGACGAAGGAGCGGAGCGGCGCGATGGATTTTTCAAAGGATGGGCCCGTCACCATGGCGTCCGCATGGTTTTCCGGAAGACGACGACGGATTTCGTCCCAGAAGCGCTCGTCGCTCCAGTCCTCCGGCCGGTCGTCCAGCGAGCATTGGATGTAATAACGGCTGCGCGTGTGCGACCGCATGGAACAGAGCGCAAAACCACGCGGATGGTTGGCGTAGATGAGTTCGTGGTTGACGGGGGGCACGTCAGCGAGAATGCCGAGCCAGCCGAAAGGATAGACCTTCTCGAATTCCTTGATCGCGCCCTGAGGCACCGATTTGCGGCTGACCCCGTGAAAACCGTCGCAGCCGGCGATGAAATCGCAATCGATACGGTGGGTTACGCCATCTTTCTGATAGGTGACATAGGGGCTGGCGCCATTAAAATCATGCGGCTCGACATCAGATGCATCGTAAATCGTGACTAGGGCGGACGCTTCGCGCACATCCATCAGGTCATGGGTCACCTCGGTCTGGCCATAGACCATCACATGGCTGCCGCCGGTCAGGTCGAAGAGATCGATACGGTGGTCGCGGCCGTCGAAGGTGAGAGAAAAACCGTCATGCGGCAGGCCTTCGCGGCGCAGGCGCTTATCCGCGCCGACCTTTTCCATGAGCTGCACCGTGCCTTCTTCCAGCACGCCGGCGCGGACACGGCCGAGGATGTACTCCTTGCTGACCCGGTCGAGAATGACGGTCTCGACGCCTTCTCTGGCCAGAAGCTGGCCAAGCAGAAGCCCTGACGGGCCGGAGCCGATGATGACGACCTGGGTGCGCATTGTTTCCTCCCGAACTTGTCTCCTATCAAGAAATTGCCGAGGGGATGCGGAAAGCTCAATGGACTTTCTGATCGGCAAATTGCACAATCCGACCATTGTGAGGAGGAGCGAAGGAACATGCGGCTTGCTGCGAGTGAAGGTTTGTATGGCGAAGAAGCGGTGCAAGGCACTGATTTCCGCTTTCATTGCGAGACGCTTTTTTCCAGAAGCAGCCTGTACCGCTTTGAAATCGGCCTGCACCGTCACGCTGCCTTTCAACAAATCTTGTACATTTGGGGCGGTGAGGGCGATGCCCTGCTGGATGGCCGGATCGAGGCGATCCGCCCGCCGGTCGCCATTGTCGTCCCGCCGGGTTTCGAACACGGCTTCCGGTTTTCTCGTGATATTGGCGGGGTGATCGTCACCGTGCTGCCGGGCGCGTTGCCGGCATCGGTGCAGGCGCTGTTGCTGCGGAATTTTCAGCGGCCGGTCCTGTTGCCCCTGCGGGATTTTACCGATGGTGAACGCCTGCGCAGCGGGTTCGAACAGATTTCCGCCGAATATGAAACCCGCGAAACAGGCCGGGATGCCATCATCGAAGGTCAGTTCGCCATCGTGACGGCGCTTCTGGCGCGGGCGGCGCGGCCTCTGCTTGAGGGAACCGGCGAGGGCCTTGCGGAACAGCGTTTCGAATTGCTGCTGTCACTGATTGCGCGCCATATTCGCGAGCCGCAAAAAGCGGAATTTTACGCGAAAAAGCTCGGTCTTTCCGAGACACATCTCAATCGCCTCGTCCGTTCCGTTTCCGGCCTCAGCCTGCAGCGGCTGATCGCCAGACGCCAGATCGAGATTGCCCAGCAGGAACTGATCTTCACGGTCTCGAGCGTGCAGATGATTGCGGAGGGACTGGGCTTTGCCGATCCGGCGTATTTCAACCGGTTCTTCAAGCGCGAGACCGGCATGACGCCGCGTGCCTGGCGGCTGGCGGAGCAGCGGAAAATGGGGGATTCCGGCGTTCGGCAGGTGCCGTCTCAGACCAGCATTCTTGCCAGCTCGCGCTGAACGGCAAGAAGGGCGGGCAGGTATCGCTCCACCAGATCCTCCATCGAGGCGACCGAGGCGGCAAGCCCGACATTGAGCGCGGCAACCGTCTGGCCACGCACGCTTTTCAGCGGCACGGCGATGGAGCGAAGGCCGATCTCGACCTCCTGATCGATCAGCGCATAACCGCGATGGCCGGTGGCCTCGATTTCGGCGAGCAGGGCGTCCATGCCAGTAATGGTCTTTTCCGTGCGCGCCACCAGCCGGGAGGCTTCGAGAATGTCGCGCTGCCGCTCGGCTGTCTGCGCCGAAAGCAGAACGCGGCCCATGGAGGTGCAATAGGCGGGCAGGCGCGAACCCGGCATCAGCGCAATCGACATCACCCGCTGCTGCGCGGCGCGGGCAACATAAACGATCTCGGTCTCATCCAGAATGGAGACGGAGGTGCTCTGGCCGATTTCCTCCGACAGCCGGTCGAGCAGCGGCTGCACGATGCGCGGCAGCGGCATGGTGGCAAGACAGCCGGTGCCGAGCCGCAGCACCTTCGGGGTCACGGTAAAGAACTTGCCGTCATAAGCCGCATAGCCGAGTTCCGAAAGCGTGAGCAGGCAACGCCGTGTCGTGGCGCGGTCCAGTCCGGCAATCTCGGCGGCATCGGAAATCGACAGGCGCGGCCGTTCGGCGCTGAAGGCCTCGATCACCCGCAATCCCTTGGCGAGACCGCCCATCATGTCTCTTTCGTTGACGGCCATGTCACGGCTCCATTTGTGCGATATACGAACAAAAATCATATAACGCACAAAATCCTTGCCGTCGAGGCAATTTCGGATTTACCTCACGGTCAGGCAGCCTTGCGGGTTCCATCCGTCCGGCTGGATGGAGGTTTTAATGGACAAGACAATCAAGAGCGCTGAAGAGGCGCTTTCCGGCATCGGTGATGGTGCGACGATCATGATCGGCGGTTTCGGCGGCTCCGGCGCGCCCATCGAGCTGATCCATGCGCTGATCGACAAGGGGCCGAAGAATCTGACGGTCATCAACAACAATGCCGGCAACGGCCGCATCGGCATCGCCGCGATGATCGACGCGGGCATGGTCAGGAAGATGATCTGCTCCTTCCCGCGCTCGTCCGATCCGCGCGCCTTCACCGACCGCTATCTGGCAGGCGAAATCGAGCTGGAACTGGTGCCACAGGGCACGCTTGCCGAGCGCATCCGCGCCGGCGGTGCCGGCATTCCGGCCTTCTACACCCCCACCGGCTTCGGCACGGAACTGGCTGAAGGCAAGGTCATCGCGGAGTTCGACGGGCGATCCTACGTGCAGGAGCGCTGGCTGAAGGCGGATTTTGCGATTGTGAAGGCCGAGCTTGGCGATACCTATGGCAACCTCACCTACAACAAGGCTGGCCGCAATTTTAACCCGCTGATGTGCATGGCCGCGAAGACCACCATCGCCCAGGTCTCGAAGATCGTCGCCGCCGGCGAGATCGATCCGGAGCAGGTCGTCACGCCCGGTATTTTCGTGAACGGCGTCGTGGAAATCCCCGATCCGCAACAGGAAGAAGTCCTCATTCGCGCGGGAGTAGCCTACGCATGACCACGACCATCGACACCCGCGAAGACATCAAGCTTTCCAACGCCCAGATCGCCTGGCGTGCGGCGCAGGACATCGAGGACGGTGCTTACGTCAATCTCGGCATAGGCTTTCCGGAAATGGTGGCGCGTTACCAGCCGCCCGGCCGTCAGGCGATTTTCCACACTGAAAACGGCATCCTGAATTTCGGCGAAGCGCCGCCGGAGGGCGAGGAGGACTGGAACCTCATCAATGCCGGCAAAAAGGCCGTCACATTGAAGCCGGGTGCAGCCTTCTTTCATCATGCCGACAGCTTCGCCATGGTGCGCGGCGGGCATCTGGATGTGGCGATCCTCGGCGCCTACCAGGTGGCGCAGAATGGCGATCTCGCCAATTGGCGTGTCGGCTCCAAGGGCGTGCCGGCCGTCGGCGGGGCGATGGATCTGGTGCACGGCGCCAAGCAGGTCTTCGTCATCACCGAACATGTGACCAAGAACGGCGAACCGAAGCTCGTTGAAAAATGCGCCTTCCCGCTGACCGGCGTCGGCTGCATCACCCGCATTTATACCAGCCATGCCGTCATCGACGTGGTGGATGGCCGTTTCGTGCTGCGTGAAAAACTGCCGTCTATGACGTTTGAGGAATTGCAGGCCATGACCGGCGCGCCTTTGGCGGTCGATGGCGAGGTCGTTGATCTCGTCGCCCCGGAACTGTGAGGAAAAACCGATGACCGATGCATTCATCTGCGACTATATCCGCACGCCGATCGGCCGCTTCGGCGGCGCGCTTTCCCCGGTGCGGGCCGACGATCTCGGTGCAATTCCCCTGAAGGCTCTTGTCGAGCGCAACCAGTCCGTTGACTGGGAAGCCGTCGAAGACGTGATCTTCGGCTGCGCCAACCAGGCGGGTGAGGATAACCGCAACGTTGCACGCATGTCGTTGCTCTTGGCTGGCCTGCCGGTTTCGGTGACCGGAACCACCATCAATCGCCTTTGCGGTTCGGGCATGGACGCCCTCATCGCGGCCGCGCGCGCCGTGAAATCCGGCGAGGCGGAACTGATGATCGCCGGCGGCGTCGAAAGCATGAGCCGCGCGCCCTTCGTTCTGCCCAAGGCGGACAGCGCCTTTTCCCGCAATGCCGAAATCTATGACACCACCATCGGCTGGCGCTTCGTCAATCCGCTGATGAAGGCGCAATATGGCGTCGATTCCATGCCGGAAACCGGGGATAACGTCGCCATTGATTATCAGGTCTCCCGCGAGGATCAGGACGCCTTCGCCGTTCGCAGCCAGCAGAAGGCGGCCGACGCACAGGCCAATGGCCGCCTTGACAGGGAAATCGTGCCCGTGACGATCCCGCAGCGCAAGGGCGACCAGCTGGTGGTATCGAAGGATGAGCATCCGCGCGCCACAAGCCTCGAATCGCTGGCGAAGCTGAAGCCGGTCAACAGGCGCGAAGGCGCGACGGTGACGGCGGGCAATGCATCAGGCGTCAATGACGGTGCGGCCGCACTCATCGTCGCATCGGCGGAAGCCGCGAAGAAATACGGGCTGACGCCGATTGCCCGCATTCTCGGCGGTGCCGCCGCAGGCGTGCCGCCGCGCGTGATGGGCATCGGCCCGGCCCCGGCCTCGGCCAAGCTTTTGGCGCGGCTCGGGCTGAAGCAGGAACAGCTCGACGTGATCGAGCTGAACGAGGCTTTCGCCAGCCAGGGCCTTGCGACGCTGAGGCAACTCGGCATTGCGGATGACGATGCACGGGTGAATGCGAATGGCGGCGCCATCGCGCTTGGCCATCCGCTCGGCATGTCCGGTGCGCGCATTGCCGGCACCGCGGCGCTTGAACTTTCGCTGACCGGCAAGCACCTTGCGCTCGCCACCATGTGCATCGGCGTCGGGCAGGGTATTGCCGTGGCGCTGGAGCGGGTCTGACGGGATAGCGGCATTCGGCGTCGTGATAACGGTGCGAATGTCGCCGTAAAACGGTACGAATGCCCGCTGCCGCAGCTTCCTTACGTGTGACAGTGGCCATTCAGGTTACTCGGCAGGTGATTTTTTCGCTCTGACACATCCCAGCCCCCTCATTCCTGTGCTTGTCACAGGAATCCAGCCGACGCGCGTCTGCGCGGCGGAAGGACTCCTTTCAGCCCAAGGACTTGGGCTGGCTGGATCTCTGTGACAAGCACAGAGATGAGGGGAGGAGGCGTTCTGGGCCAAGCAAGCCGGCCCTGCGATGCAGGCCCCGGTCGATTATTCCCTGATAAAGTACTCCACGCCCTTATCCCTTCGCACATGTTGGATTCCATCACCATCCGTGACATGTTTTGCAAGACATGACAGGAATCTTTCCGTCTATGGGGTGCCCGCATGAAACGTCCGACCATCACAGATGTGGCGAAGGCCGCAGGCGTCAGCGTCGCCACCGTCGACCGGGTGCTGAACGGTCGGCTGCCAGTGCGTGAGGAAACCTCCCGGCGGGTGTTCGACGCGGCGGAGAAGATCGGTTTTCACGCAACCAACATCATTCGCCAGCGGATGCTGGCCGATCTGCCTTCCTATAGTCTCGGCATCATCCTGCGCAAGGAACGGCACGCCTTCTACCAGACCTTTGCCGACGAGCTGGAGCTTGCGGCGCGCAACGTCCGGGATCGCCATCTCAATCTGCGCATCGAATTTGCCCAGTCGGGCGAGCCGAGCGAGCTTGCAGCCCTTTTGACGGGGATGAAGGGCCGCGTGCAGGCCGTCGCCGCCACCGGGCCGGACCATCACGATGTCACTGCCGCCGTCGAGGCCCTGAAGGCGAAGGGCATTCCTACATTTTCGCTGCTTTCGGATTTCGCCCAGGGGGTGCGGGAAGCCTATCTCGGCGCCAACAACATGAAAGTGGGGCGCACGGCGGCCTGGATGATCTCGCGGCTGGCGCGCAGCAGGGGCAAGGTGCTTTTGCTACTTGGCGGTCACCGTTTTCACGGCCATTCGCTGCGCGAAACCGGCTTTCGCAGCTATATGCGCGAATATGCGCCGGAATTCGAGGTGATGGACGCGCTGATCACGCTGGAAACCCGGCGGCTGACCTATGAGCTTGTCATGGACACCATCGCCAAACACAAGGACCTGGTCGGCATCTATTGCGTTGGCGGCGGCATGGAAGGCGTGATCGAGGCGCTGCAGCAGGAAAACCGGCAGGAGAGCATTGTCTGTCTCGTCAACGAACTGACGCCCGAGTCACGTCAGGCGCTGCTGGAAAAGCGTATCAGCGGCATATTCCAGACGCCGCTTCGCGAATTATGCACTGACCTTGTCGCGACCATGGTGCACACCATAGAACATGGCATGGCGGAAACGCCGGGGCAGCGGTTTGTGCCCGCCCATCTATGGGTTCCTGAAAGCCTTTGATGGTTTGATAGATTCTATCATAAATTCCGTGTCTCTTTCTATCAGCCTTGATGGTTTCGGCTGCCGCTGACCCGTTGACGCCGAGCGCGTACTGGGAAATCTTGCCCGCATGTGGAACGGGCAGGAGGCTGGTCCACGACACCAACGATGTTTCAGGATTG
This sequence comes from Agrobacterium sp., assembly GCF_059499945.1. Lineage (NCBI taxonomy): Bacteria > Pseudomonadati > Pseudomonadota > Alphaproteobacteria > Hyphomicrobiales > Rhizobiaceae > Agrobacterium > Agrobacterium sp. Next base: position 106,007 of record NZ_JCABZP010000019.1, read on the forward strand.
CCGCACGCCGCAGATGACCGTCTCCGGTGACCGGTATTCCTTTGCCGGTGCGCGGTTGCAGCACGATGTGACGAAGGTTGCGTGGCCGGCTTCTTTTCAAGGGTTTTGGAGGAGAACGACATGAAAAGACATTTAGCGATTGCAACGCTTGCCACCATGCTGGCGACCACCGCGTCGGCTGAGACCATCGGCGTTTCGATGGCCCTGTTCGATGACAATTTCCTGACCGTGCTGCGCAATGGCATGGTCGATTATTCCAAGGGCATGAACGGCGTTTCGCTGCAGATCGAGGATGCGCAGAACGATGTCGGCAAACAGCTGAGCCAGGTGCAGAACTTCGTCGCCGCCGGCGTCGACGCCATCATCGTCAACCCGGTGGATACGGATGCGACCGTGGCCCTTTCGCAGGCCGCCGCTGCCGCCGGCATTCCGCTCGTCTATGTCAACCGCCAGCCGGTCAATCTCGACAGCCTGCCGGAAAAACAGGCCTTCGTTGCCTCCGATGAAAAACAGTCGGGCACCCTGCAGACGCAGGAAGTCTGCCGTTTGCTGAAGGCGGCCGGCAAGACGGAAGCGAAGGCGGTGGTGATGATGGGCGAGCTTTCCAACCAGGCGGCCCGCATGCGCACGCAGGATATCAAGGATGTGGTGGCCACCCCCGATTGCAGCTTCATCAAGCTTGTCGAGGAACAATCCGCCAACTGGTCGCGCACTCAAGGGTCGGATCTGATGACCAACTGGCTCTCTGCCGGGGTGCAGTTCGATGCTGTCATTTCCAACAATGACGAAATGGCCATCGGCGCTATTCAATCTCTGAAGGCGGCCGGCCGGTCGATGGACAGTGTCATCATCGCCGGCATCGACGCCACGCAGGACGCGCTTGCCGCCATGGCGACGGGTGATCTGGATGTGAGTGTTTTCCAGAATGCCGCCGGGCAGGGCAAGGGTGCCCTGGATGCGGCGCTGAAACTCGCCAAGGGCGATGCGGTGGACAAGAAGGTCTTCGTTCCCTTCGAACTGGTGACGCCGGCGAACCTCAAGAACTATCAGGCCAAGAACTGAGCCATGGCCTCGCCCAGGCGGCTTCTCCGCTCCCGGGGAGCGCCGCCGGGCGGGTCGAACGCGCCGGAGCCGGCGGAATGGTCGGCTCCGGCGACACAGAATGATGCAACCAGCGGCGATTTCCGCGGGAGGAAACCTTGAAAAAATTACTGATGGCGACGGCGCTCTGCATCTTCGCGACGCCGGCCCTTGCCGAGACTCGCGTCGCGGTCTCCATGACGTCTTTCGACAACCCGTTTCTGACGATCCTGCTTAACGGCATCAGGGCCGAGGCCGGGCGCGATAAAAATATCGAGCTTCTGGTGGAAGACGCCCAGCTTGATCCCTCGAAGCAGCTCAATCAGGTGCAGAATTTTATCGCCAATGGCGTCGACGCGATCATCGTCAATGCCGTTGACGGTGACGCCACGGCCGCGATCACCAAAGCCGCGTCCGCCGCAAAAATCCCTCTCGTTTATGTCAATCATCCGCCAGCCGAACTGGAGACCGGCCTGCCTGATGGTGCTGCCTTTGTCGGCTCCAACGAACTCGATTCCGGCACCATGGAGGCGGAAGCGGCCTGCAAGCTGATGGGCGGCAAGGGCAAGGCCGTCATCCTGATGGGACCATTGGAAAACCATGCGGCGCTGGTGCGCACCATGGATGTGGAAACGGTGTTTTCCCGGCCGGACTGCAAGATCGACATCCTCGAAAAGCAGACGGCGAACTGGAGCCGCACGCAGGCGCAGGATCTCGTCTCTTCCTGGCTGACGGCGGGTGTGCAGTTTGATGCCGTCATCGCCAACAATGATGAAATGGCGATCGGCGCCGTGCAGGCGCTGAAGGCGGCGGGCGTTTCCATGAAGGATGTCGTCATCGCCGGCATCGACGCCACGCCTGACGGCCTCGCCGCCATGCAGGCGGGCGATCTCGATATCACCGTCTACCAGAACGCGACGAAGCAGGGCGAAGTATCCGTTCAGACGGCGGTGAAAGCCGCTGCCGGTGAAAAAGTCGAAAAGACCCTCTGGGTGCCCTTCGAACTGGTGATGCCCGAAAACCTCGGGGACTATCAGGCCCGGAACTGAACCGGAGTTTTGGCCGGAATGCTGACCGAATGCCGTCAGCAGAGCACAAACATGGCCGCCCACGAAAAAGCTGGCCAAAGGCCGCGGTCTCCTCTCCCGGACCGCGGCCTCGCATAACCGGCCCGCAAGGGCCTTTCGACAGACAATAAGAGAAGGAAGCGTATATGCGCATCGCCATCGACCCCCACATGCACCGTTTTAGCAGCCTCGAAGCCCTCCCGGCCAAAGTAAAGGAACTCGGCTTCGACTGGATCGAGCTCAGCCCGCGCGCCGATTTCCTCGAATGGTTCAAGACGCCGCGTGTGTTTCCCGAGCGCATCCGGTCCTTCAAGAAGGCTTTGAAGGAGGCCGATGTCGGCATCGCCTCGCTGCTGCCAATGTATCGCTGGGCCTCCAATGACGAGACCGAACGGCAGGCGGCGGTCAAACACTGGAAACGCGCCATCGAGATCGCCATCGAACTGGAGGTCGACACGATGAACTCCGAATTCGGCCGTGGACCGCATCCCGACAAGGGCTCCTGTTATTGCTGCCATACCGGCTCGATGATCGAGGCCTGCGAGGACGCCTGGTGGCGCTCGATGGAAGAGCTGGTGCCGATCTTCGAACGCGAAGGCATCAGCCTGCATGTCGAACCGCATCCGGAAGACTGGTGCGAGACGCTGCAGCCGGCGCTCGACATCATCCGCACCGTCAATTCGAAAAACGTCAAATTCCTCTATTGCGCGCCGCATACCTTCTATTTCGGTGACGACACCAAGGCGATGCTGCGGGAAGCCAAGGATGTGCTGGCGCATGTGCATGTTGGCGATACCTTCAACCACAAGGCCAGTTCCGGGCTTCGCTACATTCTCAACCCGCCCGGCACGCAGGCGCGAGTGCATCAGCATCTGAATATCGGCCAGGGCGAAGTGCCGTGGGACGACTTCTTCGGCACGCTCTCCGAAATCGGTTTCGACGGCATCATGACCTCCTGCGTCTTCGCCTGGGAGGACAGGGCGGATGAGTCGGGCCGGTTCATGTGTGCTGAGATCAACAATTACATCGAAAAATACCGGAAGTGAGGTTTTGAAAATGACTGTGAGAATTGGTGTCATCGGCACCGGCGCCATCGGCCGCGACCATGCCCGCCGCATCAACAAGGTCCTCGGCGGCGCAAAGGTCGTCGCGCTGAGCGATGTCAATCATGGATCGGCAGAAGCGGTGCGCAATGACATCGCCCCGGATGCGGAAATCTTCGCCACCGGCGAGGAGCTGATCGCCTCACCCGATGTGGATGCCGTGCTCGTCACCTCCTGGGGCGCGACGCATGAGCAATATGTGCTGGCGGCAATCGCCGCCGGCAAGCCCTGCTTTTGCGAAAAGCCGCTGGCGACAACGGCGGAAGGTGCAAGACGCATCGTCGATGCCGAGGTGGCCCATGGCAGACGGCTGGTTCAGGTGGGCTTCATGCGCCGTTATGACGCCGGTTATGTCGCGCTGAAACAGGCCGTCGACAGCAGGATCGGCGCGCCGATCATGGTGCATGCCGCCCACCGCAACCCGGCGGTTCCGGAGCAATATGTGACCCCGATGGCGATCCACGACACGATGATCCATGAGATCGACGTGCTGCGCTGGCTGCTTGATGATGACTATGTTTCGGCGCGAGTTCTCTTTCCCCGCTCGGCGGCCAGAAGCCATGCGCGGCTGAAAGACCCGCAGATCGTCATTCTGGAGACGGCGAAGGGCACGATCATCGACGTCGAAATCTTCGTCAATTGCCATTACGGCTACGATATCCAGTGCCAGGTGGTGGGTGAGGACGGTATTGCCAGCCTGCCGGAGCCGATGTCGGTGCAGACACGGCTTGGCGCCAAACTGCAGAACGACATCCTGACCGACTGGAAGGATCGCTTCATCGCCAGTTACGATGTCGAATTGCAGGACTTCATCCATGCGGCGGTAAAGGGCACGGCATCGGGGCCCAGCTCCTGGGATGGCTATGTGGCCGCCATCACCGCCGACGCCTGCGTCGCTGCGCAGGAGACCGACGGAGCAGCCGTCGCAATTAAGCTTCCCACGCGCCCCGCCCTTTATCAGTGAGGTCTTTCATGCGTTTTGCCATCAATCACATCACCGCGCCGAAGCTCTCCCTTGAGGAATTCTTCGCGACAGCCCGCGAACTCGGCCTCACCGAAGTTGAAATCCGCAACGACCTGCCCGACATCGTCGGCACGGTGGAGCCGGCTGCCGTGAAGGCGGCGGCCGAAAAGGCCGGCGTGACGATCATCTCGATCAACGCGCTTTATCCCTTCAACGTCTGGTCGGGCGACCTACCTGCACGGGCTGTTGCCATGGCGGACTATGCAGCGGCAAGCGGTGCGAAGGCGCTGGTCATGTGCCCGCTCAACGACGGCACGGCGGTGTCTTTTGACGATCTCGTCACGGCGCTGAAGGCCATGAAGCCGATCCTTGAGGAACGTGGACTGACCGGCCTTGTCGAGCCGCTCGGTTTTCCTGTCTCGTCGTTGCGCACCAAGGCCGAGGCCATCAAGGCCATCGACGCGGCAGGCGGCGGTGATGTCTACAGGCTGGTGCACGACACCTTCCACCATCATCTTGCGGGCGAGACAGAGTTCTTCCCCGAACGTACCGGCCTCGTGCATATTTCCGGCGTTACCGACCCCGCCGTCTCCGTCGCCGGTATGCTGGACGCCCACCGTGTACTGGTGGATGGCGGCGACCGGCTGGAAAATATTGCCCAGATCAGAACGCTTGAGGCGGCCGGTTACAGGGGGCCTTACAGTTTCGAGCCCTTTGCGGCGGAAGTGCACGAGCTAAAGAACCCGGTCGCTGCCTTGAAGGATAGCATCGACCATATCTCCCGGGCGCTTTGACCGCCTTGCCGCCCGCGGTTTGCTGCGGGCGGCGTTTCCGGGGCTAAACGATCGGTAAAAACCCAGAGAAATCAATTCCGCATTTACGGATGATGCTGTAGTCTTCCGCTGACGAGAGAGTAGTAAACAGGCACGGGTATTCTTCAGATCGACTGCGCGAGGCAGGCTTTCTGCCCGCACCGTCTGAAGAAGAGTGGTTGAATTTTCCCTATATGAAAGCGGATAGGAAAACGACGCTTAAGGACGTGGCGCGGGAAGCGAATGTTTCGCTGAGCACGGCGTCGCACGCCATCAACGGCACCGCACCCTTGACCACGCAGGTCCGCGAGCGGGTGCTGGAGGCGGCCCGAGCGCTCGGTTATCTCGAAAACCGCAGGCAGAAGGCGACGATCGCCACCCTGCGCGTCGTGTTGCTCGCCATGACCAATGATGCGGCACCGCAGAGCGATCTTAACATGGTCAGCTGGACGATGCTGAACGGCTTCCGGCGCGAATGCGAGCGGCGCGGCATTCGTATCGTTCCCTATGTGAGCGCGACGAGCCGGCTCGATCCCGCCTTGGTGGCAGCGGCGGCGGACGCAGACAATGTCGATGGCATCGTGATCCTGAACGATGACAGGCCGCAGCTGGTCGAGGCGCTGTCGGCGCTTTCGCGGCCGGTGGTTCTCATCAATGGCGAGGATCCGGCCATGATCGTCGATACGGTGACGGCCGAGAACCGTTTTGGCGCGCGGCTTGGTATCGAGCATCTGCTGTCGCTCGGGCATCGCAATATTCTGCACATTACCTGGAAGGGCCGCACGACGATCCGCCGCCGTTATGACGGTTATAGCGACGCCTTTCTTGCGGCGGGCCTGACAGTTCCCGCCGATATGGTCATCGAGGTGGAAAGTTACGAGCCCGAATGGGGGGAAGCCGCCATCCGCCGTCTGCTGGCCGAAGACAAGCCGCTCAGAAACGCCACCGCCATTTTCTGCGCCGCCGACAATCTGGCGCTCGGCTGTCTGAAGGCACTGACGGAGGCAGGAATTCGGGTGCCGGACGATATCTCGGTGCTGGGGTTTGACGATATCATGCCGGCAGCCTTCAGTGCGCCACCGCTCAGCACCATCCAGTTGCCCGCTGACAGGCTGGGCGGTGCGGCGCTTGCGCTGCTGGAGCAGCGGCTTATGGCGGCCGATCCGACACGTCCGGCGCACCGGCTCGAGCTCGGTTGTCGGCTGGTGTTGAGGGGCAGCATCGCACCGCCCCCCAAGTGATGTCAGGGTTTATTTCATTCCCGTGCCGGCAATGCCCGTCGTAATGTAGCGCTGCAGGAACAGGAACACGACGGTAACCGGCGCCAGGCTGAGGAAGGTCATGGCGAGAATATAGTGCCATTGCACCGAGAACTCGCCCTGGAAGGCATTGAGGCCCACCTGCAGCGTGAAGTTTTCGCGGCTGCTGAGAACGATCAGCGGCCAGAGGAAGTCATTCCAGCGCCAGAGCACCGAAAAGATGGCGAGAACCGCAAGCGCCGGGGCCGTCAGCGGCAGGATGATGCGCCAGAAGATGCGGAATTCACTGGCGGCATCGACGCGCGCCGCCTCGATCAGCTCGTCGGGGATGGTCAGCATATATTGCCGGAGCAGGAACACGCCCGTCGGCGTTGCGACGGTGGGGATGATGACGCCCCAGAGATTGTCAACGAGGCCGACACCGACGATGACAAGATAGGCCGGCACCATGACGACGGTGAGCGGGATCATCAGCGTCGAGATGATCAGCACGAAAATCGCCTTCTCGCCACGGAAACGGTATTTCGAGAGCGCGAAGGCCGCCATGGCGTTGACGATCAAGGTCAGAACCGTCGCGACAAAGGTAACGAAGACCGAGTTCTTGAGGAAGGTCAGGAAGCTGAACTGTGTCAGCGGATCGGTGAAGTTCTCCGTCGCAATGGTCAGTTTCTGAACCGGCGTTATTCCGCGCGTGTCGACGCTGACGGGCGGGCCGGGATTGGCCGGGTCGACCATCTGGGCTTTGAGGCCGACGCGGCGGATCATGGCCATTTCCCGTTCCACGCCATCGATGCTGGCTTTCCACAGGCTGAGCGGCTTGTCGTAACCCTGCACCTCCACCTGCACGGCGGCGCGCGGCAGAAGGCTCGGCGGAAACCGCGTGATCTCGGCTTCCGGTTTCAGCGAAGACATGGCGGCCCAGACGACCGGGATGAGGACGGCAAGCGTGCCGCCGATGAGCCAGACCCAGGAGAGGATATCGGTGAGGCCGATCCGGCCGGGGCGGCGGGTGCGCGTGAGGAAAGAGACGGCGTTGGACATGGTCAGGACTCCATCTTTTTGCCAAGGCGCAATTGCACGAGCGTCAGCGCAAGAAGCACAAGGCCCATGAGAACCGATGCGGCGGATGCAAGACCGAACAGCCTCAGATCGCTGCCGAAGGCCATCTGGTAGATATATTGCACCACGAATGTATTTGCCGTGCCCGGCCCGCCGCCATTGGTCAAAACCCAGGCTTCATCAAAGATCTGCACCGAGCGGATCATCAACAGGATGAGCACGACGAGCAGGTTGGGACCAAGCAGCGGAAGCGTGATGCGGAAGAGCGTGCGCCGGGGCGAAGCGGCGTCGATGGCGGCGGCCTCATAGAGGTCCTTCGGGATGGCCTGAAGGCCCGCCAGCAGGATGAGCGTATAAAAGCCCATATGGAACCAGACAGAGACCACCACGACGAAGAAACGCGACCAGCCGACATCGAGAAGGAAGATTTCCGGCGGCACGCCCAGCATCTGGAAAAAGGCGTTGAGCAGGCCGTTGCGGTCGAGGAACCATTTCCAGATGAGGCCGATGACGACCGGCGACAGCAGGACCGGGTAAAAAAACATGGCGCGGAAGAAACCGCGCGCGGCGATCGCCCGATTGAGGATGAGCGCGGTGATGAGCGCGACCAGCAGCGTGGCGATGACGTTGAAGCCGACGAACCACAAAGTGTTCCAGATCGCCGTCCAGAACAGGGATTCCCGGCAGCTTCCGGGGTCCATATAGCTCTGGCAATCCAGCAGCTTGCCGAAATTCTCGAAACCGACGAAGGGGCGGTCGGTGATCAAAAGTTCGGTGCCGCCGGTAAAGGCGTAACCGACGGCAATCGCAATCGGCAGGAAGGTGAAAATGCCGAAGAGAACGAGGTTCGGCATCAGGAAAATATAGGGCATGCGCCTCTTGCCGATCAGCCGCTCGATGAAGTTGAGCGGCACTTCGGCAATCGCCATCACGGCGTCGAGCGCACGGTCGGACAGTCTCGCGAGCTTCGGATTGGCCATGCTACCCTCTTCCTTCGCTCGCGAGGCGCGGCAGCGCCAGTTCGGTGGCGGGATCGAAGACATGCACCTTCTCACGCGCCGGCATGATCTTCAGCACCGAGCCGGAAGCGGGCGCGAAATGGCCCGCCTGATGCACGATGATCTGCTCCTTCTCACCCTTGATATTGCCGTAGAGATAGGTCTCGGTGCCGAGGCTTTCGTGGTACTGCACCTCGAAGGGCAGACCGGCATCCCCGATGGTGAAATGCGAGGGGCGTATGCCCACCAGAACCGCCTGTCCCGGACTGACGGTTGCCGGATCGACAAGGCAGGGCAGGGACACGCCGTAGCCGGCGTCGATGGCGATGCCGCCGTCGCTGCCCTTGGTGATGACGCCCTTCAGCATGTTCATGCGCGGCGAGCCAAGGAAACCGGCGACGAAGAGATTGCGCGGATTGTCGAAAAGCTCGAGCGGGCTGCCCACCTGCTCGATGCGCCCGGCGCGCAGCACGACGATCTTGTCAGCCATGGTCATGGCTTCCACCTGATCATGGGTGACATAGATCATCGTCGTCTTGATATCGCGATGCAGGCGGGTGATTTCGGCGCGGGTCTGCACGCGCAGCGCCGCATCGAGGTTCGATAGCGGCTCGTCGAACAGGAAGATATCAGGCTCGCGCACGATGGCGCGGCCGATGGCGACGCGCTGGCGCTGGCCGCCGGAAAGCTGTTTCGGCTTGCGGTCGAGATAGGGCTCGATGGCGAGCATGCGCGCCGCCTCGTTGATGCGATTTTCGATTTCCGCCCGCTTGAAGCGCAGGTTTTCCAGACCGAAGGCGAGGTTCTTGCGCACGCTCATATGCGGATAAAGCGCATAGGACTGGAACACCATGGCGATCTTGCGCTCGGCGGGAGAAAGCGCGCTGACATCGCGATTGCCGATGGCGATGGTGCCAGAGGTCACATCCTCGAGACCGGCGATGATGCGTAGCAGCGTCGATTTTCCGCAGCCCGAGGGGCCGACGAAAACGACGAATTCGCCGTTTTCGATCTGAAGATCGACGTCATGCAGCACATGAACGGCGCCGAACGCCTTGTTGAGGTTTTCGAGTTTCAGACTTCCCATCACCTGCTCCCTTCATTCGAGCCCGTCGTCGCGACGATCTCTTGGCTGTTCCAGCCCTCGGGCAAGGGCATCGCTCTTTTGATGGCGACATCATGCGCCGAAAACCCGTGAACGCCCGAAAGGTAGATCGCGGGCATGCCGCCCGGATAATCCTCCATGCCGACGATCCGGCCCTGCGCATCCTGCGTCCAGGCATTGGCGCGGCCAGCCGCATCGGCGCTTGGCGCAATATCGGCATTGGTGGGGCGCAGATCATATTGCAGGCCGGTGCCGAGCTTGCCGGGTTGCTGCGCAAGCGTGATGCGCTCCAGCCGGACATTGTGAATGCCGGCCTTCGAGGTGGCGACGAGGTTGATCGCGCCTTCCATCGAGCCGCTCAGGTCTTCCACGACCAGATTGTCCACGCTGCCGGCCTGCCGTTCGGGGCGACGGTCGACAACGGTGACGGTGACCGCTTCACCCGAACCCCAGAAGCCGCCCGGCGTTTCGTGGCACTCGGCTTTAATCCGTGAAAAGCGGATGTTGCGCATCGCGCCGCCATCGCGGGAGAAAAGGCCGACGCCGCGATTGGACTGGACGATGCTGCAATCCTCGAACACGACATTGGTGAAGTCACCGAAGGATTCCGTGCCGAGTTTCAGCGCGCAGCTCATGCTGGAAACGGTGCAACGGCGAACGGTGATATCGGCGCAGACCCCCACCGCCTTGCCATCCGGTCCGGCGCTGGTCTTCAGGCAGATGCCGTCATCGGCAGTCGAGATAAAGCAGTCCTCAATCAATGCGCGGCGGCAGGCATCCAGCACGATGCCATCGGTATTCGGCAGGCGGCGGTCGTTTTCGATGCGGAGATTGCGGAAATGGAGGTCTTCGCAATCGACCATATGCAGCGTCCACATGGGTGAAGCGCTGACGTGGAGGTTTTCAAGGCGCACGTTGTGGCAGGCTTCCAGCACCATCACGCGCGGGCGTTTTTTGGCTGGAACATAGGTGCCCATGGCCTTGTCGTCGCCGATGATGAAGTTCTCACCGCCAGCCTCGATGCGGCCGGGACCGGTGACGGCGATGTCGTGCGCGCCGCTCGCGATGAGCATGCCGCGGTTGGAATCCTCGGCGATGACCGAAACCGTCGTATCCGCATAGGCCTCGTAATCGGAAACGGGTGCAAGTACCGCGTCTTCGGCAAGGTGCAGTTCCACGCCGCTTTTAAGAACAAGGCCGCCGCTGACATGGCGCCCGGCTGCGAGCGATACACGCCCGCCGCCTGCGGCCGAGACGGTGTCTATTGCCTGCTGGACGGCGGCAGTGGCGTCGCGGCCATCGGCTGCGGCTGTGATTTCTTGGTTCATGCTCATGATGCCTGCGGCCTTTTCAGAAAAACGTCGATCAAAAGCAGCATCGTCAGCGCCTGCCCATAGGGTGTGGGCAGATTGGGAATGCGGCGGTAGAAGTCGAGATCATGACCCATCGGCGTACCGTCGGAAACGCCGTGGACGACGCCCTCATCGTCGATATTGCCAAGCACCGCCTTCAGCGCGCGTTCCGCATGCGGCCGGTTCTCTTCGCCGAGGATGCCGGCCTCGATGCCGCGCAGAATGCCGTAGGCGATGCCTGCCGTCGCCGATGTCTCGACCGGCGATGTGGGATCGTCGAGCAGCGTGTGGAACATGCCGTCCTCACGCTGGTATTGCCTGAGCGACCGCACCTGGCTCGCCAGTACATTGGCGAGGAAACGTTTGTCCTTTCCGGCAAGCGTCGGCACCAGTTCGAAGAGTTCGGGAATGGCGACGGTGATCCAGGAATTGCCGCGCGCCCAGAAGGCGTCAGCGAAATTATGGCGGCCGTTGAAGGTCCAGCCGTGATACCAGAGGCCGGTGACGGGGTCCGACAGATAACGCGTATGGATCATGAACTGATAGACCGCTTCGTCGATCCAGTCCTGGCGTTTGCAGACGACGCCGGCGCGGGCGAGGAACAGACAGGCCATGAACAGCGTGTCGTCCCATAATTCGCCTTCATTCAGCCGTTCCTTGACGACGTGCTGGAAGCCGCCATCTTCGGTTTTCGGCAATTCATGCACCAGCCAGTCGGCCCAGTCTTCCACCAGCGCACGGAAATCCGGCCGGTCGACATGTTCGGTCAGGATGACAAGCGGCAGCATCGGCGCGGAACTGTTGATCTGGCGCGGCGGCAGGCCACGCTCGATCTGCCAGCCATACCATGTGACGAGGTCGTCCAATGCCTTCTGGTCGTTGGCGGCCAGCGCCCGGCGCAGGAAACCGTAAAGGCCCACACCCACTTCCCAGTCCCATTCATCGAACTGGATCTTGCCATCGGAACTGCCGCTGACCAGACCTTCCTGAATGCCCTTGAGGCGGCTGAAGGCGGCGGCGACATTGTCGATCGTCGTCCTGAGAGTGTCTTTTTCCATGCTTGGCTGGTTCATCTGTCAATTCCGCTTAGGAGTAGAAGGGTCGCGCCGCGCCGTCCGAGGCGGGATCGGCACTTTCGAAGGTGATTTGCGGTTGCGGCTGGTCATGGTCGAAGGCCATGGCCTGACCGCCGATGGTGAAGGCGCCGTCCCAGGTCAGGGTAAGCTCAGGTCCGCCCGGCGGCGTGACCAAGAGCAGCCGGCTTTCGGCATTGAAGGTGACCTGTGTGGCGAGAATTTTCTCGCGGAAACTGGCGAAGGCTTGCTTGTCGCCGCAGCCGATGACGCCCACCCAGCCAGCGCGGCGGCCGGGTGATCTGATCTCGCGGTTTGCGGTGGCGCCAGAGGTGATGGGCTGAAGTCCGTTGGTCGCGTAAAGGGCGGCAAAACCGCGGCCCGAACGGGTGATGAGCCAGTTGCCCTCCATCAGCACCTCGTCCAGCCCGTCGCGGCCGAGATAGGCATGGGTCCAGTCGTTGCGGTGATCGTCCGTGTCGAAGATCAGCATGGCCAGATCGCGATGCTGCGCCACACGCGGCAGGATGCCGCTTCCCGCCCAATAGGAAGGGCGCTGCGTGCCCCACGGATCGTCTTCACCGGGATGATTGACCCAGAGCCGCGCCATCGGATGGCCGGCAAGCTTGATGTCCATGACATGCTGCTGGTGGCCCTTGCGGCCGGTCTTGTGGTCGACAACGGTGGAAAGCTGCGCGGCCTCGTTCTTGAACAGCACAAGCTTGCCGGGCTCCAGCCCCTGTGCATAACGCGCCTCGACCATACGGCCGGTTTCCAGCTGGGAGAGGGTGGCAAGATGCGCCGGCGGCAGGTAGTCACCGCAGCAGAACATCGGTAGCGAGGCGACGCCATTATTGAGCCAGCCTTTGCCAAAGGCGACCTCAGCAAAGGGCGCCAGTTCCGTCAGCGGCCCGGCGCGCAGTTCCTTGTCATAGGCTCTGCCTTGCGAACCGGAAGGGACGCCGCCGAGTGTGTGCAACGCGATCATCTCGAAAATGAGATCGAGCTGATGGCGGGCACGGGCGGCAAGTTCCGGCCCCGCCCAATGTTCGATGGCAAGAAGGCCGATGAAATCCACCGGGTAGTAGGCGGCGGAGTTCCATTCGGCGAGGCCATGCGCCTCGACGCTGTCGAACCAGCGCTCCAGACGGTCGGCGGCCAGCGCCGCCTGCTGCCGGCCGGAGCGGCCCGACGCGGTGAAAAGGGCATCCGGCAGATAGTCGCCGGCCAGCAACTGGCTGGTATGGAAGCAGAGAACATGGTTCTCACTCCAGAACCACATGACGTCATTGCCCGGTTCGTCCACCCAGTAACGGTAGCCGAGGATCGTTGCATCGATCCGCGCCCGCATGTCGGCCGGCAGCCGGTCGCCATAGGCGCGCACCAGCCAGAGCAGCGGGATCATCACGAAATCGGAGCAGTCTTCGCGCCTGTCGATGGAATGCAGCGTCGCATCAACGATGCCGCCAATCGTCTCGATGTCATCGCTGCCGGTGGCGACCATCGCCAGCGCGCGGCCGATGCGCCAGGCGCCGAAGCGGGCGCTGAAGGAGAGGGCCGCCTTTTTGCGCTCGTTGATATCGGCATTGGATGCTTCCGGCGCAATGTCGTGCATGAAAGCTGCGTCGATGACGCGGGTGACCGTTCCCGCTCCCGAACCCATCGTGATCCTGACGCCGTGATACCCGTCCGGAATGCCCGACGTTCCGGGGATCGTCAGCGCGGATTGCCCGGCCTTCAGCACGGTGTCCACTTCCGCAAGCGCGGCGCGCTCGTGGCCATGGCTTTTGACGGCAATATGCACCGGCAGGTCGTTTGCCGGGGCCGCGCCGAAGACCAGTTCGAGAGGCGTGCCGGAAAATACATCCCGCGCCGGGTGAACGTCGCGCACCAGTGCGGCCAGACGCTTCGTCTCCTCCCGGTCGAGCGGCACCGGCAGCACGACGGTGAGCGGCACCGAATCGATGACCTCAAGTTCGAAAAACCAGATGATGTCGCGCTCCGCCAGATCTTCGCAGAGCAGCAGCACCTCGTTATCGCCCACCGCAAGATCGAGCGTGATGTCACGGCTGCTTTCGACATTGCGGATAAAGGGTTCGAAACGAACCTGTTCGACGCCGCCCACCCAGATGCGCACGCCGCCGCAGGTGCGCAGCCGGAAATGCGCCTTCCTTGCGGTCTCGCTGCGGAAGGTGCCCTTCAGCCAGCGCTGTACGTGGGTCGGAACATGCCAGAAGCCGGTGAATTCGACGCGGCGGTTGGAGCCTGGCAGGTTGAGGTGCGACACCGGCCACCTGGTGTCGGGCGCAATATCGCGGCCGATCATGGTTTCCTGGAAAGCCTTGCGGCAGGGCAGGTCGCCCACATCCACGAAACCATTGATGAAGCGATAGTTCACGCGGTCTTCGGCGGGGGCTGCGATGCCGGGAAACGACGTCTCCACGAGATCGGAGACGATCCAGGCGGTCACCGTCTCGCCATCCGTGACGGTATATGTCGGCTGCGACGCATTCGCCGCAAATGGTCCATCCGTCATAATGGATCGCCTCCCGTCGATCTATAATGAAATTATTTTCACAAACCTGCTTTCGCTTTTCTGCGCCGATTTGTGCGATTTCGCCAAAACAAACAGCTTGACGTTTATTCTGTCAAGTCGCAAAACATCATAAATCGAATTAAGCAGAGGAGCTTCCATTCGATTTATGAAAATGTTTTCATTGGGAGGATGAGCATGATGAAATTGTTTTCGGGCGTCAGCGCCCTCGTAATGGCCTCCGTCGCCGGTCTTGCGACGGCCCAGGCCGAGACCCGCACGATTACGTTCCTTTTTACGGATGACGACCAGGGTTACGTGCAGCGCATGTCGGAACTCAGCAAGGAGTTCGAGACGGCCAATCCCGGCGTGAAGATCAATTTCGTATCGTCGGGTTACGACGCGGTTTCCAAGCAGCTGCCGGTGCAGCTGGCGGTGGGCGAGGGGCCCGATATCGCCAAGATCACCGACTGGCAGCTCGCGCCCTATTATCTCGACATGCGGCCTTACATGAAGGATGCGGAAGCCTTCGCGAAACTACACGGTTCCAGCCTCGACCAGCTTCGCCTGCCCAATGTCAACGATCCGAAGTCGATCAACGGCTATATGGCGTCGCAGACGCTGAACCTGCCTTTCGTCAACAAGACGCTGTTCGAGCAGGCCGGCGAACCCTTGCCCGGCCCGACCGCCAAGTTCAGCGAGATCGTGGAAGCGTCCGCCCGCGTCGCCAAGGCGACCGGCGTGCAGATCCCCTTCACCATGGACCGTTCCGGCCACCGCTTTTCCGGCGGCGCCTTCTCTTACGGCTCGACCTATGTGAAGGACGGCAAGTTCAGCTTCCCTGATGATGCGGCGAAAAAATACATCGCCGATCTCTTTTCATGGACGCAGAACGGCAGTTTCCCGAAGGAGATGTGGGGTGCGGCCGGCGGTTCCCAATACAAGAACATGGGTGACGAGTTCGTCAACGGCAATGTCGTGACCTATCTCGCCGGCAACTGGATGGTCAATCCGTTCCAGAACAAGATCGGCGACGGTTTCGAATGGACCGCGATCAATGCGCCCTGCGGCGATGCCGGCTGCTACGCCATGCCCGGCGGCACCGCAATCGTCGGCTTCAAGCGCACCAAATATCCCGAGGATGTCGCCCATTTCATCGAATTCCTCGGCTCCGAAAAGGTGCAGCGGGAAATTGCCGAGAACTATGTCATCCTGACGGGTGCCGAGATCGTCGATCCGCAATACAAGCTGAAGAGCGAAAACGCCAAGGCGGCGATGAAGGTCTTCCTCGACAACAAGAAGAACGTGCCGCAGGCCGCGCGTGAATTCGAACGCGCCAAGGGCGGCAGCGCCATGTATCAGCAGATCGTGCAGCGTATGAGCCAGCTCATCGTCGGTGAATTGACGCTCGACCAGACCTACAAGGTTCTGGAGGATGACGTCGCCAAGATCAACGAGGCTGTCGCGGTCAAGAAATAACGGCACGGCCATCCGCTTCTGGCGGAATGGAGAAGCTGTCGAACGATATGCCCGGAGTGATACTCCGGGCATATTCCGCCGTTTCCTTGCGGAGGCGGCGCATCGTCGCCAGGGAACCGCCGCAAGGAGCCGTTCCCGTCGGTCCATCGAAAAACTGAAATATGCTTTGTTTAAACCTGACGATGAGGCGCGCGGAACGTCGCGCCGCCTGTTTTCGTCACGCTTCACTCGCTGAAAATCATAGGATTCGTCATGGCCAGACTGAAGAAGTCGTCTTTCTTTTCCGCACGCTCGACCCTGCTCGCCTCGGTCGCCTTGCTGGTTTTTGTTCCCGGCGCGCAGGCTTTCGATGCCGCCGAACCGGTGGGGCGGGGTTTTGCCATCACGGTGCCGGAACCGGCCGCGACATATCCGTTGCCGCTTGCCGACAATTATCGCAACCAGACCGGCAAGAATGAGAAGGGCGAGGACGTCCGCGCCTATGACGACCGGGACAATCCCATCATCGAAATCCTCTCCGGTTTTAATCGCATCTGGACGCTTGGCGATGAAAAATGGGCCGATGGCGGCGCCAATGGCGATGGCCCGGCGGATTTCAGCCATGTGAAGATCGTTGATCCCGCTGTCTGGCAGGAAAACATGCGTTATGTCCTGTCCGTGACCGGCGAGAACCGCACGCGCGCCGCCGCTTTCGAAGCCTATATGAACGACCGACGCTCGCAGGGCTACAGCGTCATCGAGGGCTTGGGCCCGCTTGCCGCCTGGTATCGCGAAGGGGCGGGTGCGACGACGACGATCAATCACACGCCTGCGGATTTCGATCCGAACGAGGTCATCACCCGCAAGGAGGACGACAAGGGCACCGAGGCGGGTGCGGCGGATAGCGAGCTGAAGGATTTCGTCACTTTCATGAAGGTGATCCGCGGTCCGGAAGGCACGACATCGCCGGCCAAATATTTCTATTCCTCACCGCGTCCCTGGCGCATGAACGCCAAGGGCGAGGTGATCGAGACGGGTAAGGAAACGATCGGCGACCGCTCATTCGAAAACTATGACAGCGATCCCGGTGTCATCGTGCCGGCACTGAAATATGTGCGTGAAACCCGCGGTCGCGGCAAGGATGGCGGTTTCCCGAGCGGGCACACCAATGCCGCCTATCTCGCCGCCATCGCTTATGCCTATGCTGCGCCGGAGCGCTTTTCCGAATTGCTGACGGCGGCCTCCGAACTTGGCGAGAGCCGTATCGTCGCCGGCATGCATTCGCCGCTCGACGTGATCGGCGGGCGCATCACGGCAACCGCTATGGCTGCGGCCATGCTGCAGGATCCGAAAAATGCCGAGGTGAAGAAGGCGGCGCACGAAGCCTTGCAGGCCTATTTCACTAAGCGCCTGCCGCAGGGACAGTCGCTCGTCGATTTCGCCCATGGCGCAGGGCCGGATGCCGACCGCTTTTATAATGCTGCCAAGAACGGGGCGGATTATCGCCGGCGCATGACTTTCTCCTTCAGCCGCGACAAGGCCGTGGGCGGTGCGCCGATGGTGGTGCCGAAGGGCGCGGAAGTCCTGCTGGAGACGCGCCTGCCTTATCTCGATGCCACAGAACGGCGCGCGGTGTTATTTTCCACCGGCATCGAGGCCGGTTATCCGCTGCTTGATGACAGCAATGGCTGGGGCCGCATCAACCTGGTGGCCGCTGCCGGTGGCTACGGCGCGTTTGACGGCGATGTCGAAGTGATCATGGACGCCGCCGCCGGCGGGTTCAATGCGGCAGACCGCTGGACGAACGATATTGCCGGGGCAGGGCGTCTCGTCAAATCCGGCAGCGGGGCGCTGACGCTCAGCGGCCATAACAGCTATGGCGGCGGTACCATTTTGAGGGAGGGAACGCTGGTGGCGTCGTCTGCCGATGCGCTTGGAACCGGCGATGTGCTGGTCACCGGCGGCGCGCTTTCGCTCAGGGCAGGCAAAGACGTTGTCATCGGCGGTGACTATATGCAGACGGGCGGCACGCTGATGCTTGATGCGGAAAAGGCTCCGTTGCGGATCAGGGGCAATGCGGTGCTTGAGGGCGCAACGCTGAAGCTCGTTTTCGATGGCGCTGCACCGGCCGCGGGAACGCGGCTCGACGTGATCTCCGCCAACGATCTGACCGGAACCTTTACGTCGATAGATGCGGGCACTGTGAAAGTGCGGCCGGTCTATACCGGTTCGGCATTATCGGTGGTGGTTGAATAGGGCGCGGCAGTGCGGGCGCGGTCATGCCCGCCGCGCCCGAAAGGGTCTCGTTTCAGGAATTCTGCCGCCGCATCAGCAGGAATATGACGGGTGCGGCGAGCACGGAAACGATGGCGGCAAGCGCGAAGGAGGCCTGATAGCCGAATTTTTCGGCAATCGCGCCGGCACCCAGGCCGCCCGCCATGCTGACGATGCCGTCCATGCACTGGAAGAGGGTGAAGTCGACCCCGGCCTGCCGTGGGTCTGACCAGCCCATGAAACAGGCGTAGAGCGCTACAAAGCCGATGGACATGATGCCCGAGGAGCTTGCTACCGCAACCGCCATGACCACCCATTGCGAAACGTCGCGATGGACGCTGAAATAGGCGAAGACGCAGAGCAGCGCCGTCTGTACGAAGATGGCGACGAGCAGCACCCGCGATGCGCCGTAAAGCCTGACCAGCGTGCCGCCGAGCAGCGCACCGGCGAAACCGATAATCATGCTGCCGACACCATTCAATGCGCCGATGGTGGCTAGATCAAAGCCATAATCGACCAGAAACGGGCCGAGCATAGCGAGCCCCCATTTCTGTGCGGCGACATAAACGGCCGCGACCAGAAGGCCGGTGCGCACCTCGCGCCGCTTCAGCGCGTTTCTGATGGAGGGCAGGTGATCCCGCGTCTGCACCACCGTTTTTGCCGCCGGGCCGAACAGGAAGGGCAGGGCAAGCAGGATGACCAGTCCGGCCATCACAAGCGTGGCGCTCGTCCAGCCGGACCGCTCCACCAGCACCAGAAAAAGGCCCGCGCCGATGGCCGAACCGAGATAGGAGCCGCCCACCTGCGCCGCATTGCCCCAGCCGTGATGTTCGGCCGCCAGTGTTTCGACCGCATAACCATCGCAGGCTATATCGACCGTCGCGGTCACCAGCGCGATCACCGACAGGATGACGATTGCGACGGAAACTGGCGAAGGGCCGGTGAAGGCGAGGATGGCGAGGCCGCAGGCGCAGGCGGCGATGCCCGCGCCGACGATTATCCGCGAGCGGTTCCTGCCGACCGGCGGCAGGCGGTAACGCTCTACACGCGGCGACCAGAGGAATTTCAGCGCCCAGGGCAGAACGACGAGATAAAGCAGGCCGATCTGGTCCAGCGGCAGGCCAGCGGTTCTGAGCACTGCGGGCAGACCGAGAAAGGTCAGCCCGCCAATGACGCTCTGGCCGACATAAAGCCCGCCGACCGCCACGAAGACGGCGGCGGGTGACGGTTTTGCTGCGAGGGGGTTCTGCTGCAGCATCAGAAACGATACCGGATGCTGCCGACGATCTTGCGACCCTCGTCGTAATAGCAGAAGCCCGTGGTGCAGACCTGCTTGACTTCATCGAGGAGGTTGGTGGCGTTGACCTGCAGCTTCACACCTTCCAGCGAGGGCAAGGCCTTGCCGAGATCGTATCGCAGCGAGGCATCGACGAAGGTGCGGGATTCATTGTCGAGAATGGGCGTGTGCTGGTTGTCGCCGAAGCTCGATCCCACGTAACGCAGGCCCGCGCCGATGCCGAGGCCTTCCAGCGCGCCGCCCTGGAATTCATAATCGGCCCAGAGCGAGAAGGTGTGGTAGGGCGAGGAATTGAGCTGCCTGCCAACTGTTTCCGACGTCAGCTTGGTGATTTCGACGTCGTTATAGGAGTAGGAGCCGATGAGGCTCCAGCCATTGTCGAGCGAGGCGGTCGCTTCCAGTTCCACCCCGCGCGAGCGCAGGTCGAGCTGCCGTAGCAGGTTGATGCCGGACGAGGTTTCGTAGACCGTGGCATTGTCCTGATCGAGATTGAAGAAGGCGGCGCTCAGCAAAGCGTTATATTGCGGCAGGGCATATTTGACGCCGAGTTCATATTGCTTGCCGACCGTCGGCTGCGCCTGGCCGGTGACCGTTCCCGTGGTGATGATGACGCCCGGATTGGCGACGAAGGAGGTGCCGTAGCTGACGTAGGGCATCACGCCGCTGTCGAAGACATAACCGAGGCTGGCTCGGCCCGTCGTTTTCGTTTCATCGCCATCATAGGTGGGAGCCGCTGCCGCACCCACGGTCTGGGACTGATATTCTGTATCCAGCCAGTCGTGGCGGATGCCGGCCGTCAGGCGCCAGCGATCGATTTCAACCTGATCCTGCGCATAGATGCCGAGGGTGTTCATCCTCTGCTTCAGTATCAGCGACACATCAGGCACATAGGTGAAGGTGTCGGTGAAGGGGCTGGCGCCGTTGCCCTGTTTCGATGTGTAGGACATGTGGCTGAAGTCGATACCCGTCAGCAGCGTATGTTTCGCCGGGCCGGTGTCGAATTCGGTCTTCAGGTAATTATCGGCGGAAACGCCTTCATTATCCTCGATGGTGATGCCGGGATAATTGGCGAAGACCCATTGCTGGTCGGCCGAAAGGGCGGAGTAACGCGCCTTGCTGTAGAAGGTGACATTGTCGTTGATTTCGTGCTCGAACTCATAGCCAACACGCCATTGTTTCTGCTCGAAGTCATTAAAACGGGAATCGCCGCCATAAACCGGCGTCGCGCCGATTGATTTGCCGTCGCTGCCGTAGTTGTTGATGTAACCCCAGGTGCCGCCGGTGGTGCTGTCCATATATTCGCCGAGCAGTGTCAGCTTGGTGCCGGCATCCGGCTGGAAGGTGAAGGCCGGCGCGATGAACAGCCGGTCGTCCTTGATGGCGCTGATTTCGTTGCGTCCGTCGCGGGCCACGCCGGTCAGGCGGTAAAGCATGGTCTTCTCGTCATCGACGGCGCCGGAAAGGTCGAAAGCGCCCTGCACGCGGCCGTAGGAGCCATATTGCAGCTCCACCTCGCGCAATGTCTCCTCCGTCGGGCGCTTCGAGATGATATCGACAATGCCGCCGGAGCTGCTTGCGCCATAGATCGAGGCGGCTGGGCCGCGCAGGATGGAGACCGCTTCCACGCCATAGGGCTCAAGCCGGGCGCTGCCGTTCTGACTGCTGACCTGCCGCAGGCCGTCGCGGAAAATGCCTGTGGTGCTGAGATCGGTGCCGCGCACCTTGAAGGCGTCGAAGCGCGGTTCCGCGCCATATTGGCCGATGCGCGCGCCGGGCGTGTAGTTCAGCGCTTCGGAGAGGTTCTGCGGCTTCAGATCATCGAGCTGCTTGCGGCTGACGGTGGTGATCGACTGCGCGGTTTCGGCAACAGGCGTATCGGTCTTGGTGGCGGTGCGGCCGGATTTGCCGACATAGCCATTGCTCTCGATGATGCCCCTGGCGCCTTCAAGGCCGGTGCCCTGCACGGTGATTGGCGCAAGCAGGGTGCTGCCGGCGGCGGCAGAACCGCCGCCTTCACCGGTCTGGCCGGCGGGATCGAAAATGCGAACCGTATTGCCGCCGGCCAGCGCATAGTTCAGCCCCGATCCGGAGAGAAGCCCGCTGACGGCCGCCGATACGCTGAGCGTGCCCTTGACGCCCGCCGTGCTGCGGCCTCTGGTGATCGCGGAGGGGTAGACCATGCGCAGATTGGCCTGGCGGCCAAAGCTGAGGATGGCGTTTTCCAGCGGCCCCGCGGGAATGGAGACGGTGACGGTCGCGGATGCGCCGCTTGCGGCCGGCGGTGTCTGCGCGCTGGCGGTCGTGGCGCCCGGACCTGCCGCGACGATACCGCCTATGATCGCCGTCGTCGTCAGCCAGAACCAGCCACGTGCCTGCTTGCCCAAATTCATGTCATTCCCTCTCACTCGTGATCATGCCGCCCGCTGAAACGGGTCCTGATTGCCTAGAGTGAAAAGGCGGGCCGCCTCCTGACGTCGGCGCCGCAAAAAAGTTATTTTTATCTGGAGCGGACGAAAACCAGCATTCCGGAAAGCCGCGATACCGAAACGGGAAGGCTTTCTTCGAGAATGGTGAGCGCCTGATCCGTATCCTTCAGGTCGAAAATGCCGGAAACGCGCTGTTTCGCCGCCGCCTCATCGAGAATGACGATACGACCCCGGCGATATTGCGAGAGAATATCGAGAACCTCACGCAATGGCTGGCCGGAAAAGACGAGCTTGCCCTCTCGCCATGCCATGCTGTTGGCAACATCCTTGCGGGCGCGCACCAGCCTGCCGTCGCCACCAAGGGTCACGGCCTCTCCGGGCGTGAGCACGGCGACCTCGGCCCCTGTCGTCACCTCCACCCGGCCTTCCTCCACCTGCACCTCCTGCGGCAGTGCGCCATTGCCGGTACGGACCGAATAATGCGTGCCGAGCGCTTTTGCCGTCAGCGCTCCATCCTCCACGATGAAGGGGCGCTCCGGATTTTTCGCGACATCAAAATAGGCCTCGCCGCGAAGAAGGGTAATGCGCCGTTCCTTTTGCGAATAATGGACGGCAATTGCCGTGTCGGTATTCAGGCTGATACGGCTGCCGTCTTCCAGCGCCAGCACGCGCGTTTCGCCGATGCCGGTGTAATAATCCGCCTGCCAGCGGTCCTTTAATCCGCTTTTTTCCGCAAACAGCGCCGCAAGCCCGATGAGGCAGAGACCGGCCAGGCCCGCCAGCATCGCCCGGCGGGGCCCTCGGCGTTTTTGCCGCTCGGCCGGCGCAAGATCGATCTCGCCGAGTTCTCCCCAGAGGCTTTGCATTTCCTCATAGGCGGCAGCATGGGCGGCATCGGCCCGCAGCCAGACATGAAACGCCTCGCGCTCCGCTTCCGTCGCATCTTTTGATTGCATGCGCGCCACCCACAGCGCGGCCTCCTCGACCCGACCGTCATCGGTCAAGCCGTCATCCTTCAGACCGTCCGGGCGCTCATTCATGTCCTGATCTGCCGTTTGTTGCGTGCTGATGTGTATTCCTTTTCCCTTATAGAGTGAAAAAGGATGCGAACACCTGATGCAGGTTTACATTTTTATTTGCACGCGGACCTGACGGCAGTGCAGCAGCGCCTTGATAATGTGTTTTTCCACCATGTTGCGGGAAATGCCGAGCCGGGTGGCGATCTCGCCATTGGAATGGCCATGCAGGCGGCTGAGCACGAAGACCTGCTGGCAGCGTCTCGGCAGGGCCTCGATGGCCCGTGCCATCAAAATCAGGTGCTGCCGTCCGGCGACGATCCGTTCCTGCCCCGGCTCTTCGCAGGCAACGGCAAAACCCGCTTCGTAAGGGGCGAATAACGGCCGCTCGCGCGACTGGCGAATGGCCGTCAGGCGGGCGACGGACCGGGCGATCTGGAAGAGATAGGCCTGCGGATTGTCGATCAGCGTGGCATGCGAGACTTCCAGCGCCCGCAGCAGGGTTTCCTGCATGGCATCGGCGGCATCTTCCCGGTTCTGCAATCGCCGGCGGAAGAACCGCATCAGGCGGCTTTCCTCCTCGGCATCGAGAACCTGTAACAGGGCTTTACTCATCAATCGACCCGGTGACGTATTGGCTTGTCGCATGATGCGGCTGCGAATATACGCGCCGCCTCATATCGCAAGAAACATGATTATTATGATCATGTTTACTGCCATCGGGCGTTTGCTGCCAGCCCGTAAAAACCCGGGGGCCAAATTGGCCTCACGTTTCCGTGATGATTGTTGCGGGATTACATCAGGCCGCTTGGGCCAGCCTACAGGAAATAGCGGACCCTGAGCGGCAGCAGCGCGGCGCCGATTGCAGAGGGATCGCCGACCGTTTCGCTAAGAACCAGTTTGGCCTCCTTCGGGCCGACGCCGTAACGATGTTCGCGCTCCGAGGGCATGTGCGTGCGTTCGATCATCATCTGGCCCAGCACGTGCGGCAATTGCCCGCCGAAGACGATGGCCTGCGGATCAAGAACCGAGATCAGGCTCGCCACCAGACGGTCCACCTGCGGCATGGTTTCGGTCAGCCATTCCTCGACGCCCGGCCATGCGGGGTCGAACTGCTGGTAAAGCGCCTCGATCGAATGGATGTCGACGCCGTTTTTCTGCAGGGTGGTGATCAGATATTGCAGGGCGGGACGTTTGGGCGCTTCGTCCGGGCTGTATATGCCGCTGAATTCGCCGGCATTGCCGTGAAAGCCGTGAAAAGGCTGGCCGCGAAGGATCAGTCCGCCGCCGAAACCGTAATTGAAGGACAGATAGGCGAAGGTCTGGCACCAGGAGCCGACGCCGCGCAGGCTTTCGCCGATCGCGCCAGTGGTGGCGTTGTTTTCCAGCCAGACCGGCAGGCGGAACCGTTTCTCAAGGATCGGCTTCAGGTCCATCAGCGACCAGTCGCGCAGAGGTTCCGGCGCATTAAAGGCGCGGTCTTCCGACACGAAGAAGCCGGACATAGAAAAACCGAGGCCAAGCAGACGCTCGCGCGGGATGCCGCGTTCCGCCAGCAACCGCTCCAGGGCCAGCGACAAGGCGGCGAGCGTCTCCTCCCGGTCCTCCGGAAGCATGTCAAGTTTTTCCTCGACAATCACGTCGCAGCGAAAATCGGCGATGCAGATGACCACGGAGTCGGTGTTGATGGAAATGCCGAGCGAATAGGCCGCCTCCGGCATCAGCTCGATGGTGGGGCTCGGCTGGCCGCGCGTGCCCTTGAGCGGCGCGCCGGTTTGCAGAAGTTCGCGCTCCAGCAGGCCTTCGATCAACCGGTGCACGGATTGCTGCGTGAGGTTGGTGTGGCCGGTGATCGATGCACGGGCAATGGGGCCGTGGCGACGGACGATATCGAGAATAAGACGCTCATTCTCGCTGGCAAGCGGCTGGCGGTCGAAACTCTGGCGCGGCGTCTGATCTGTTGTCATGGCCTTGGATAACGGCTGTGCGGGGCGGCGGCAACACGGGGCTTTGGTACACAGGGACATTATTCCCAGCCCTTGTCATAAATATTACGCTTTATGTGTATTAATTGAAGGCGACAAAATCAGCCGACCATGAGACCTGAAAGTCGACCCATGCACCGAACTCTCGCTACCTCCCGAAATACCTCCAATCCCTGCAATGTGCTTGCACTCTGCTCGCGCGACAATCCGGCCATCCTGACCATCGCCCACCGTGGTTTCTGGACTGCTACGGCAGAAAACTCACTTGCCTCCGTCCGGGCCGCGGTTGCGGCGAGTGTCGAGATGATCGAGATCGACACGCAGGTGACGGCCGATGGCAGGCTGGTCGTCATTCATGATGAAACGCTCGACCGCACCACGACGGGCAAGGGGACCGTGAGCGCGCTGCCTTTCGAGGTGGTTCGCGCAGCAAGGCTGAAGGCCGGCGCGGGTGGCGATGCGGCTGACGTGACCCATGAATGTGTGCCGACACTGGAAGAACTGCTGGAAGAGGCACGGGGCAAGATCACCGTCAATATCGACATCAAATTCACCCGCGATCTGCCGCAAGTCATGGAAACCGTGCTGCGGCTCGGTGTTGAAGACCAGGTGCTGGTGAAGACCGATATCGATCCTGAGGCCAGCCGTTTCGAGGTGCTCGATACGGACTGGTTCGGCAAGATCCCGCATATGCCGATGTTTCCGGTGAGAAAGGGCAGGTTTGCCGAGGATCTGCGCCGCATCGAGGCATTGAAGGCGCCGATGATCGAGGTGAAATTCACCGATATTGCCGATCTGGCCGAAGGCCGTGCCGAGATGGAGCGTCAGAATATCCGGTTGTGGATCAACACGCTGGATGTCGCCCATTGCCTCGATTTCAACGATACGCGGGCGCTCAAAGAACCGGAGGCGGTGTGGGGCGCACTCGCCGAGGCCGGCGTCGGTGCGATCCAGACGGATGAGGTCGAAGCTTTCGCCAGCTGGCTGAAGATGGATGCCGGCAAGCATGGGCACGATGAACGAGCGCCTTGAAGGCGCCGTCGCTACCGTCGAACAAGCGACGAAGCACGTCCTTCGCTTGTTCGACGCTATAGCCACACGGTGAAGTCGCTATCGGACGTCACCCCGCCTGAGCCAGCGCAATTGCGTCAGGGCCAGCGGGAAAACGGAGCTGGCCGGACACATCATGAACGGCGCTCCAGATCGCTTCGGCGACGTCCTGTTCGCTGGTCGTCATGGCCGGTTTGGCGAAGCCTTCGAGAATTGGGCCTGCGAAGTCCATGTAATCGTCCGGCAGCAGTTCTTCCAGTGGAAGGATGGCATTTGTCGTGAAACGGGTGGTGGGTGCATAGCCCGGTTCCACCAGCTTCACCCGGATGTTGAAATGACCGAGCTCATGGGCAAGCGAACCGGAGAAACCTTCGATTGCCTGCTTGCTGGCGGTGTAGGCGGCGGCGAGCGGAAAGGACGCGAGCGTGGCGCTGGATGTGACGTTGATGATCGCGCCGGACCGGCGCTTTCGCATCTGGGGAATGATCGCCTGCGTCATTGCCATCACACCAAAGCTGTTGGTGTCGAAGATCGTGCGGATTGCCGACATTGGCGTTGCTTCGAAAGCGCCGACCATGCCGATGCCGGCATTGTTCACCAGCACATCGACCGGACCTGCCGCATCGTTCAGGGCCGCGATGCTTTGCCCGTCCGTCACATCCAGCGGCAGGACGCGCAACCGGTCATTATTGCCGCCGAAGCGATCGGGATCCGGACGCCGCATGGTCGCAACGACATTCCAGCCACGCGAGAGGAAAAATTCGGCGGTCGCCTTGCCATAGCCGGATGAGGTGCCGGTGATGAGGATCGTCTTGGTCATCATAAGTCTCCATTATTCTATATGACCTGACATAGACGATGTGTTCTGGATGATGTATGCTCTCGACGCCGTAATTCATTATTGATCGTCCAGACAGTGGATCCTCTTAGCGATATCATCGATCTCTTGCGGCCGAGCGCCGCCGTTTCAAAGCCAATCTCCGGCCGGGGCCGTTGGGGTGTGCGTTATCGCGCCTATGGCGCGCCGGGTTTTGCCGTCGTTCTTGCCGGTGCGGCATGGGTCATGATCGATGGCCGGGAGCCCCTGCGGTTGACGAAGGGTGATTTCCTGCTTTTACCCTCCACGCCCGCCTTCTCGCTTTGCAGCGATCCCGACGTCGACTCTATTCCGGTCGAGCCGCAGGGCCGGGCGGTGCGGCATGGTGAACAGGAAGGGGAGCCTGATTTTGTCGCGCTAGGCGGAAGCTTCATGTTCGAGCGGGTCAATGCCGCGCTTCTGCTGTCGCTGATGCCCGACCTGATCCATGTACCGGCGGGCGCGGGCGGAGCATCCCGGCTGGCGCGCCTGATCGAATTGCTGTCGGAAGAATGCGCGCGCGAGGATGCGGGCAAGGAGCTGATCATCCGGCGCATGCTGGAGGTTCTGCTGGTTGAAGTGCTGCGTCGGCCGAACGCGGGCAGCGAGGCAATTCCGGCGGGACTGGTGAAGGGGATGCGTTTACCCGGGCTTGCCCGCGTATTGTCCGCCATGCACGCCAATATCCGCGCGAACTGGACCGTGGCCGAACTGGCCGGGATCGCCGGCATGTCGCGCTCGGCCTTCGCAGCGCGTTTTAATGAAATGCTCGGCTGCGCGCCGATCGAATATCTGGCCCGCTGGCGAATGGCGCTTGCCAGAGACGCGTTGATGCGCGGGATAAAGTCCCTCGATCATATCGCGGAGGAGATCGGTTATGAATCCGTCAGCGCATTCAGCACCGCTTTCCGCAGGAGAACGGGTGTCGCGCCGGGCGGCTTTGCCCGCGCCAACGGCGACGGGCGCCGAAAGCAGGCGGATTTCCTCTAGCGGTTGCCGGTCATGGCGGTGAGAGCCTTTTCCGATTATCGAGACGGAATGGTGGGGGAGCCTTGATCCGTGCCGGTATAGGCGCGTTCGCTCCACAGCAGGGCTTTGCTCAGCGGATTTTTGACGGCCTCGATGATACCGCCCACAAACAGGATGTGGTCTGCGGCGTCGATGGAACCGACAAGTTCGCAATCCATGGATAACAGCGCATCGGCAAGCCTCGGGCTTCCTGATGGCCATGTATCCCAGTCTCCGATGCTGAACCGGTCCGGGTGATTTGCCTTTCCCGCAAAGGCATCGGCAATCTCCTCCTGTCCTCTGGCCAGTGCCGCAACGGAAAATCGCCTGCTCGCGGCGATGAGATCGACCATGCGGCTGCTGGCGTCGATGGAGATCATCAGTAGCGGCGGTTCCGCGCAGAGCGGCATGAAGGAGGTGATTGTTCGCCCGATCCGCTCGCCGGCATGGGCGGCCGTGGCTACGGCCACGGTGAAGGCAAGGCCGGCCATCGAATCCTTGAATTCACGCGGGGAGATCATCGAAGACGCGCAGGCTTTCAGCGGAATATGGGCGTGATTGACGACGCCGCCGGCGATCAGCCTGAAATTATGAGACATGGTGTGCCGGGCTAACCGCCCGCTCCCGGATTTTTCGAAAAAATGGATAGTTTTGCCGCAGCGCCATTCATGATGTCGGCATTGTCAGGCGGTGACCTTTTCTCATGCACGCGCGGCCACATGCCGGAATAGTGGCGATTGAGGTCGAGCCAGGCATGCAGTCCCGCTTCGGTATCCGGCCGGATCGCGGCGGCGGGACACTCCCCCTCGCAGATACCGCAGTCGATGCACTGATCGGGATGAATGACGAGCATGTTCTCGCCTTCGTAGAAACACTCGACCGGACAGACTTCCACGCAGTCCATGTATTTGCAGGCGATGCAGTTTTCGGTGACGACATAGGGCATTGAGACGCTCGAAGGGAGTTGCAGCCGGACGGCGGCTGTCCGGCTGCGCCTGATCCGGCCAGCCGCACAGGGCAGCGGGACTGGCCGGATCGGTGGGGCTCAAATCAAAGGCGGGCGGCAACCGCCTGCCAGTTCACCAGCTTGTCGAGGAAGTTTTCGAGGTAAGCGGGGCGCTTGTTGCGGAAATCGATATAATAGCTGTGTTCCCAGACATCGCAGCCGAGAAGCGCCTTCTGCCCGAAGCACAGCGGATTGACCCCGTTTTCGGTGCGGGTGATCTTCAGCGAACCATCGGTGTCCACCACCAGCCACGCCCAGCCTGAGCCGAACTGGGAAGCGCCGGCGAGCGCGAAATTCTGTTTGAACAGCGCCACCGAGCCGAAGGACTGCGTCAAGGCCTCTTCCAGCACATTCGGGATCGCGTGGTTTTCCGGCCCCATGATTTCCCAGAAGAGATTGTGGTTCCAGTGCTGGGAAGCATTGTTGAAGATGCCGGATTGCGCCACCGCGCCCTTCTCATAGGCGCCCCGGACGATCTCTTCGAGGCTCCTCTTCTCCCATTCGGTGCCTGATATCGCCTTGTTGAGATTATCGACATAGGCCTTGTGATGAAGATCATGATGGAACTTCAGCGTCTCCTCGGACATGCCCGAGGGGGCGAGCGCATCATGGGCGTAAGGGAGGTCGGGAAGCTGGAAAGCCATGGGGTGTCCTTTGTCAACTGTTCGCTCAAAAGCATGAAAAGAGCCTTGCGAAAACAAGGTGACACCACTTCTAGAACTTCAACCATGGTTGAGGTCAAGGGGTTTTTTACACGCCATGCGACGCCGACGGTAAGCCAGAAGAAGGCGCGTTTCGGGTTCGGTACAGCGGTTCCGGAAGAGCAGGGGGCGCTATGTTTCGCCGGTCTGCACTGCGCAAAACCGGCACGTCGTTATTTTGATAAACGCTCGGCTCGTTCCACCATCGCAACCCATTCCTCCAGTGCTTTGCGGATCGCCAGACCAGCGTCTTCGGCACGGGTGAATGCCCACCATGTGTGAGCCCCTTGCCAGATGGAGGCCATCTGCCAGCCAAGCCGTTCGGCGTTTTTCCCATTCTCCGTAACACGGCGGCCGAGTGCATGGGCAAGCGTTTGACCCCAAAGCGCACCTCTTTCTCGCAGGACTGGATTGCGAGTATCTTCCCGCAACAGCAGCAATCCGTCACTCGCATTCTGTTCAGCGGATTCGGTGGATGTCAGCCCCATGAGCAGGGATATGGCGCCTTGCGGTGTCACGGGTTCCTTTGCGTCGGCCGCTTCCGTTAAGGCCTGAAGCCCGTCCCAAGCCCGCAGAAGCACTACTTCGACAAGGTCTTCACGCTTGCCATACCGCTGCACCAGAGTTGCGGCGGAGAGACCGCAAGCCTTTGCGGCTGCGGCGAAGGTCAAGCCGTCTGGCCCGGTTTGCAACATCAGCGGCAGCAGGGCGTCCAGCGCCTGATCGTCGGAAATCAGCTTGTGTCTTGGCATGCTGCATATATAAACGTATATTCATTTATAAATCAAGGAGAATGAGATGGCGATCATTCGTGGATATATCGCTGCCAGTCTGGATGGGTTGATCGTTTCGGGAGACGGTTCGCTCGACTGGCTCTACAAATATGACGATATGGACCTTGGCGAGCATGATTATCGGCTGTTCCTGAAGGGGATAAGAACGGTGGTCATGGGGCGGGCGACGTATGATTTCATCGCCAGCGAGCCGTCACCCTGGGCCTATGAAGGGCAACGTGTCATCGTCGTCACGTCGCGGCCGATCGAAAGGCCGAAAGGACCGCTGGAGATCCGCGCCGATGTGGATTCGCTGATCGAGGAATTGCGCGCTCTCGATGACGGCGATGTCTGGATGCTGGGCGGCGGCCGGTTGCAGATGGCCTTCATGGAGCGCGGTGCGCTGGATGAGATCGAGATTTACGTTATCCCGGAGATACTCGGCTCGGGTCAGCCTCTTTTTCCGCTCACCGGGTATCGTGCAAGCCCGGATCTGATCAGCGCCACGGCGATCGAGAAAGGCTGCGTTCGATTGCATTACCGCTTTTCATAGCCGTACCCTGGGTGTCTGTTTGATGCGAAACATCAAATGGGGGAAACAAGTTCTGTAGGGCCGCTCGGGTTTGGCCATGTGGCGACCTCTCGTGAAGCTCGGCGCTTCACCGATAAAGCCGCCAGCGGCATCCACATCGCAAGTCTTGCAAGAGATTGTGCGATGAACGTTATCCTGCTGGCGGCCCTTTTTTGGTTCTGTCTCGGTGCGCTTCGGAAATACGGGAATTCACCACCTCAACGGTGGGTCCGTCGCCACCCCACAATGTGAGGGCTTGGCGTTATGCGATCGGCGGATTGAGCTGCGCAAAACCCGCCTGCCGCTGATACGGGAAATGCGGGTAGGGCGCCGTTGTCTCACTGGCCGCGTCCAGCTGCGCCACCTGCGCGGGCGTCAGTTCCCATCCCACGGCATCGAGGTTCTGGCGAAGCTGTTCCTCATTGCGCGCGCCGATAATGACCGTGGAAACGGTGGGACGCCTGAGCAGCCAGTTGAGCGCGATCTGCGGTACGGTCCTGCCGGTTTCTTCCGCGATAGCATCGAGCGCATCGATCACGCGGTAGAGGTGGTCATCATCCACCGGCGGGCCGAAGCTGGCGGTCTCGTGCAGGCGGCTACCTTCGGGCAGCGGCGTGCCGCGGCGGATTTTTCCGGTCAACCGCCCCCAGCCTAGCGGGCTCCAGACCATCGCGCCAAGGCCCTGATCCGCGCCGAGCGGCATCAGATCCCATTCGTAATCGCGGCCAACAAGGGAATAATAGACCTGGTTGACCACATAACGCGGCCAGCCATATCGGTCCGCGACGGCGAGCGATTTCATGATCTGCCAGCCTGAAAAATTCGAGACGCCGGTATATCGCACCTTGCCGGACCGGACGAGCGTATCGAGCGTCGACAATACTTCCTCAACCGGTGTGAAGGCATCGAAGGCGTGGAGCTGAAGGATGTCGATATAGTCTGTCTGGAGACGGCGCAGGGCATCATCCACCGCGCGCAGCAGCCGGAAGCGCGACGATCCGGCCTCGTTCGGCCCGTCGCCCATCGGCAGGCTGGTCTTGGTTGAAATCAGAACGCTGTCGCGCCTGCCTTTGATTGCCTGGCCGAGCACCTCCTCCGATGCCCCATTGGAATAGACATCGGCCGTATCAAACAGGTTGACGCCAGCTTCGAGACAGATGTCGATCAGACGCCGGGCTTCCGCAGCATCGGAATTGCCCCAGTTGCTGAAGAGCGGGCCGGAGCCGCCGAAGGTTCCGGTGCCGAAACTCAAAACCGGCACTTTCAGGCCGGATTTGCCGAGATAGCGATATTCCATGGGGCGTTCCTTTGTTGCTTCGGCATGGTTCTGGGCCGGGGGCCTGATGGCGCCATGCCTGTCCATCCCGTCGTGATCTGGCAGACGAAGATTGTGATGTGTTTCAATCGCTGTCTGAAGATAGACGATGGTTCTTGCATGAAATAGAATGCCGAAAATATTATCACTTGTGAGATGAAGTCATCATGGCGCGACTTGAGATTAACCGGGCAGGGGAGATGGAAATCTTCGTGCGGGTCGTTGAACTCGGAGGTTTTTCCCGTGCGGCCGCGGCGGCGAACATGACGCCTTCAGCGGTGAGCAAGCTGATCGCACGGCTGGAAGGCCGCCTGGGCGCGCGCCTGCTCATCCGCTCCACCCGGCAGCTTCAGATCACGCCGGAGGGCTGCGCTTTTTACGAGAGGGCCACCCGCATCCTCGCCGATCTCGAAGAGGCCGAACGCGCCGCCGGCTTGGGTGAACAGCCTGTCGGCCGCGTGCGGATCAACACCAGCGCTTCTTATGCAACGCATATTCTTGCGCCCATCCTGCCACGCTTTCTGTCGCTGCATCCGGGCATCACGCTCGATATCGTCCAGACCGATCAGGTGGTCGACCTCCTTGCAGAGCGCATGGATGTCGCGGTGCGTGCCGGGCCGCTCAAAAGCTCAAGCCTCGTTGCCCGCAAACTCGGCGAGACAAGGATGATCATCACCGCCGCCCCTGACTATCTGGAGCGCTGCGGTGTGCCGCAAACAATCGCCGATCTGGAAGATCACAATCGCCTTGGGTTTGGATATGCCCGGTCAGTCGACGGGTGGCCATTGCGGGACGACGGAAAGACCGTCCTCATCCCGGCGACGGGACGTGTGCAGGTGAGCGATGGTGAAGGCCTTCGCCGTCTGGCGCTTGCCGGCGTCGGGCTGGTGCGTCTTGCCGCTTTCACCGTGAGGGAGGATATCGCCGCCGGCCGACTGATCCCCGTGCTCGATCATCTCGATACGGGTGAGACGGAGATGTTTCATGCCGTCTATGTCGGCCAGCGCGGGCCGCTTCCCTCACGCATCCGGGCGCTGCTCGATTTCCTGGGCGAATACGGGCGGGTGAAGTGACCTTCCGGAGGCATTGGAAAGCGCGACCCGGATGAAGACGGCGGGGGGCCAAAAAAAGGGCGTCCCGAATGAGCGGGGCCTATGGTTTCGGACCGGATAGCGTGAAAGCACCAACCGATTTCAGCGTGATCTGCGTCTCGCCGGCAAGTGTGCTTGGTATCGCACCGCAGAGACTGCCCGTCGTCACGACATTGCCGGCCTTGAGCATGTCGCCCTTGTTGAATGCCGCATTGGCAAAGGCGACAAGCGGGGCGAGCGGATCAGCATTCGGATGTTTTACCGTGGCGTCGAAAAGCTGCGCCGACCCCTCGGTAACGGTAAGCTGCGGCAGGTTCTCACCATTTCCGGCAAAGACATCCACGATGTCTTTATCCACTTCCGGGCCGATGACGAAGCCGTGGTTGGCGAGGCGATCCGCGAGAAAAAGCGGAAACGGCACCTGATTTTTCTCCACCAGCCTGTAGCGGAGAAGTTCAGCACCAAGGTGGACCTTGTCGATATATCCTATCAGGTCGTCTCTGGTCAGCGGCCCCGCCGCCGCAGCGGGGATATCGGCGGAAAGCGTAAAGCAGATTTCGACCTCGACGCCTTCGGTGCCATCTTCAGGAAAAGAAGCGAGATTGGTTTCATCGACCCGAACGCAATCGAACATGGGCGCCCCGATGGCCTCGCCATCCGGGCGGATCGCCAGTTTCCAGCCGGCGACCGGTTCCGCCCATTTTTCAGCAAAAGCCCGCTGGACCGCCATAGCCTCTTCAAGGCCACCGGGAATGAGGCCCTCCGCCTGCAACGCCGCCAGAGTGATTTTTGTACCTTCGCGGCTCGCTGTGGTGAAACTTTCGGCCAGTTTTTCGATTGCCGTCATTGCGTCTAGGGTCCCGGATGTTTCAAACGGCAGATGCTGTCATGATTTGGCGCTGTCTGCCAAGGCCATCCGAAAAACGGCATGGGCCTGCCAATATCGCTCGGCGATCAGGCGACGTCCGCGTCGAACTGAATGCTGTGAAGGCGCTTGTAGAGGCCATCATTCGCGAGCAATTCGCGGCGACTGCCCTGTTCGACAACTTCGCCATTGTCCATGACGACGATTTTGTCAGCCCGGTTGATCGTAGAAAGGCGGTGGGCAATGACGATCGAGGTTTTGTTGAGCGTCAAACGTTCCAGCGCATCACGCACCAGTGCCTCAGATTCTGAATCAAGAGCACTCGTTGCCTCATCGAGAATCAGAATATCCGCGTCCCGAAGCATTGCACGGGCGATGGCCACACGCTGTCGCTGTCCTCCAGACAGGCCAGATCCGTTCTCGCCCAGCCTTGTGTCGTAACCCTCAGGCATCTTCATAATGAAATCATGCGCATTTGCGGCTTTCGCAGCGGCGGTGATCTCCTCCTCGGTGGCATTGTCTCGCCCTACCGCGATGTTGTGTTTGATTGTACCGGAAAACAGAAAGGTTTCCTGACCGACGTAGGAGACATGTTCGCGCAGGCTGGCGAAGGAAACGTCGCGCAAGTCCATTCCGTTGATTTCCACGGATCCGTTCTGCGGATCGTAAAGGCGCATCATGAGGTTGATGATGGTGGATTTGCCGCTGCCGGAAGGTCCCACCAACGCGGTCATTTGGCCACCTTCGAAGAGAACGCTGACGTCCTTTAAAACCGGCTGGCCGGAAAGATATTCGAAGCTGACATTCTTGAGTTCAACATCGCCACTTGCCTTCTGGAGGACAACGGCGTCCTTTTTCTCCGCGAGCGTCAGCGGAGCGTCCAGAACCTCGAACATCATGCGCACGCCAATCATGCCGCTCTCGATTTGTACACGCATGCGCGCCAAACGTTTTGCGGGCTCATAGGCCAGAAGCAGCGCTGTGATAAAAGCCATCAGGTCGCCAGGAGAGCCACCCTTTTCCAGGACAGTGTAACCAGAAACAGCAATCACCACTGCAATTGCGAGGCCGGACAGGGTTTCCATGATCGGGCTTGTCGCGGCTTCGAGCTTGGCAATCCCGTTCGATCGGTGTTCCACATCCGAAACGGCCTTGTTCATACGTTGGCGCATCAGTTTTTCGAGTGAAAACGCCTTTATGACTCGAACGCCGATGCTCGTTTCCTGCACGACATTGACGATTTCGCCGATAGAAGCCAGCTCGGCTTCCATGATCTTTCGTACCCGCCGCAACACCAAACGGACACTGAAAATGGCGATCGGACCTATAATCATGGAGATCGCACTCAAAAGGAAATTCTGGGCGAACATGACAATGATCAGCCCTAAAAGAGAAAACAGATCGCGTACAAACGAAGTGACGATCGTGTCTATAACGCTGCGGGCTGCTTGCGCATTATAGGTTACGCGCACGAGCAACTCAGAAGAAGGCATGTTCTGAAAAAAAGACACGCCTTGCTGCAATAGACGATCGTATATTTTGCGTTGCTGCTCGGCAACAATGCTGTTGCCTGCTTTACTCAAATAGAAGCTCTGAAAAAAAGTGGCGAAGCCTTTGACGATGAAAATCATCGCTACGGCAAACGCGATCTCCAGCACAACGTCGAATCCGCGTTTCAGATAGACGCTGTTGACGATGTCGCGCATGATCCAGGCGCTGAGCGATGTCGTTAGCGCGACCACGAGCATTGCGGCGATAGCGACAGAATACCAGCCAACATGTTTCTTAAAATTCTCTCTAAATAGTCGCGTCAACAACTTCTTGTCGTTCGGCGACAAAAACGATCCGATCACGGAAAAATCCTTATTTAGGGTCGACGCTGCGATAGCCCGACAATGCATATACAGCCATCAAGAGGTGCGATTTTCGCTACCCTCGCTCGCTAGTTAATATACATACCTCTTATTGCGTAACCACACAGGCTTTGATCTTGAGCTCATTCGCATAGCGTTCTGTCTCGTTGCGGCTAGCAAATAGTGTGCTGGGGACAGGCTGTCAATATTTTGCTTGGAGGTGTTGGAAAACCTTCGGGAAGTTGGCCGGAGACGTGCGCCTTATGGCGATGGAAAAATCTGCGGCCGCAAATTGTTTTTTGCTTCAAAGCAATATGCGGTTGTCGGGAAGGGTTTTCCTAATGTACCAATAAGGCATATTTTTTGGGGGACTAAATGGAATGCGCAATCCTCATCGGGTGTACGAAACGAATTTTTCATAATTTCGCTAGGAATGCTGGACGTAGCACGTTCATTCATGACTTCACGAAATTTGTCGAGGATGCATTGGCGAATCCAAGGGGGGATCAGGACCCTCGAAAAGCTGCTGGCATGGCCCCGGAACCTTACAGGCACAATAGCGACGTTACAGCCAACACTCAGGCTTTAAAAAAATATCCACTTGGCATGATTGAGCCAGAGATCGATAAGTGGGAATGGCTCTATGAAACGCTAGATGACAGAGATTCCCGGGACCTGCTTATATCTGTCGTCGCATATAGGGCTATTGGCTGGAACTACGTGAAGCTCCCGCTGGATAATCCGGAATTTGCTAAAGCAGTGGAGGAGCTCGAAAATCTTGCCTCTGACCTCGACGTCCCTGATCATGTCAGGCAGAAGGGGATGAGACGTTTCCATCTTCGCACGATCGGAAAGGATCTGAACGTTTTCAGTGAGGCGTTCGGTATTTTTAATGAATTTGTTTACCCGCAGTATTCCTATCGGGGATCTCACAGGGTTTTTACGGCGGAACGAGGAGACTACGTTCTGGATTGTGGCGCTTGCTATGGCGGAACAACATTAAATTTTGCTCATGATGTTGGGCCGGAGGGGCGCGTCTACAGCTTTGAATTCATGCCGGAGAATACGGCCGTATATCGCTCAAATGTGCACGAGAATGTTAATCTCGTTAATCGGGTTGCCTGATTGAGCGTCCTGTCTACTCGCAATCGGATTTAACTATGTCGATTACGGGAAGAGGTCCCGCCACTCAGGTACATCTTGGAGAAATTGAGGGCGCTGAAAAAGTGCAATCTATAAAATTGGATGACTTCGTCGCCAATAGTGGTTTGCCTCGGGTAAATCTCATAAAAATGGACATTGAAGGTGCCGAGATGGAGGCCCTAAAGGGGGCAACTGCCACGATCGAGAAATTCAAGCCCAAAATGGCAATTTGTGTTTATCACGGGCTGTCTGATTTTTATGAGGTTCCGAGACTGCTAAAAGGTATCCGAGACGATTACCGCATATTTTTTGGACATAGCACGACCCATGGTGATGAGTCGGTGATATTCGCAGTTTAAACTGTTACAGCGTTCAAGTTACTATTTGTATTCTGATCCCCAGTAGTCGAATTGTTTGGGGATCAGAGCAGTTGCGCAAATAGATCGTTCGCCCTTCCTAATCTTGGCAGTCCATGGGTGAAAACATCTCGATAGATGCCGGATCATCCAAATGCCTTGAGTTACGGCAACACCTTACTCGACCCCAGCCTTATCAATGCGTGATTGCCCAAATCCATTCCTTGAAGCCAAAATCACCGGCGGAAAACGTCTTCCATTATTCGGAGATGACTATCGCTTACTGAAGAGTGGAAAGGCAAGCAAAGCACTTGCTGCTTGGCGGTCTCTGCGTAAGGTACATGCCTTGTCGTAACGATTGAGCTATCGCGATAGGGCACGTAATCAGTGCAAAGGGGATAGAAGTATTTGCGGCAATGTATCTTATAAGAGTCCAACTCTTTCTTAATATCATCCCTATGACGACCGAACTTTTCAGCGGCTATCCTGACCAGGAAATATTGTTCCGACTGGGTTGCATTTTGGCCAACGTCCTGAACCAGGACGCCATCCAAACCGGACAAAATCTCTTTATACTTCCTTCTAAGAGTGGATCGCGCTGTTCTTTCGCGCTCAAAGATTTCGAGATTGAGCAGGCCGATTGCAGCCTGCATTTCATTTATTTTTCCGTTGAGGCCTATGGAGACGACCTCTTCTTCATTTTTTATGCCGAAGTTCCGCAGCAAATAGATGCTTTCCCGATCCGACGGGTCCGGGGTAGTTACGAGGCCGCCTTCAATCGTGTTATAGAGCTTCGTGGCATGGAACGAGAAAATCGAGGCGTCGCCCAAGGTCGCGACCGAACGTCCGTCAAGGCGTGATCCGAATGCATGCGCAGCATCATAGATCAATTTAAGATTGTGCTTTTTCGCGATAGTCTGCAAAGCATCATGATCGCAGATGCAGCCATAGGAATGCACGGCGAGAATCGCGGATGTGTTCGGCGTGACTGCCGCTTCCACAGCCGCGGGGTCAATCGTGAGGTCGGACTCCCTGATATCTGCAAATACAGGTCGCAAGTTATTCCATACGATTGAATGAGCCGTAGCAGCAAAAGTCATGGGGGTCGTGATAACTTCACTGCCCGCCGGTAAATTAAAGTGTTTGAGGGCAACCAATATACCGGACGTCCCATTATTGAAGAGCATCGCGGTTGGTGCTTCGAGGAACTGTGCCAGCCGGTCTTCAAGTTGCAGGCTCAAAGGACCATGATTTGTGACATGTCCGGAGGCCCAAATTCGGGCCATATATTCATTGACCTGATTGAGGTCAGGCAGCAGCGGCTTGCTGACGAAGAGGGGCTCCGCGACGCTCTTTTGGTCGATGGAAGAGATCGAATTCATGACTTCAGTCCTGCGTATTAAAATTTCGCGCTCGTTTGGCATGCGAATCTTATCTAAATCAACTCTTGGTATCCAATGGCACGCTTTTGACATTCACCACGGAGCCCGTTTTGCTTGCAAGTACAACTGCTTCCAGGACGCGCATATTCGCCAGGCCATCTTCAGCGGATACGAGAGGCCTGGACTTGCCCGCGATCACATCTTCAAAATGTGCTAGCTGCTCGGCCAAGGGATCCACACTAGGTGTGTCCAACACTTCTGTGTCGAACGGCTTCCACCATGAGGGAATATCGCCCTCGTTATAATAGCGAGCCCGCATTGTCGGGAAATCCAGCGACCCGCGTGTTCCCGCGAAATGGTAACAGTCTGCGTCATCAAAGCGAGGATATGCTTTATTCTCGCCGCTCGTCATCTCCCAGCTTCTGTTACTTGCGGCGATATCGGATAATATAAACGTTCCCACAGCGCCGTTCTCAAAAATAATAGTAACTGCGACGGTGTCTTCAACCGCGAACTTTCGGCGCTGGTTGCTGGCATAGGCTGAAACCGATTCGATTTCTCCGCAAAGATATCGCAAAATACCGATATCATGAATGAGATTAATGAGGATTGGTCCTCCCCCAGGCAGGGAGCGCCAGGGTCCTTCATCGAAATAGTGCTCGGGTTTCCTGAAAAGTGCAGAACCTCGCACGGCAACAAGATCACCAAATGAGTCGGAATCTATGAACTCCTTAGCGGCAGAAAGGTAGCTGCTATAGGTCCTGTGGTGACCCACCAGCACCGGGACATTGTGTCGTTTCGCAGCCGCGCAAATCAGCGTACCTTCCTGAAGAGTTACTGCCAGAGGTTTTTCAACGAAGACCGGAATGCCTCGCTCGATGCAGCAAAGGGCTTGTTCGGTGTGAACGGCATTCGGAGAAGCAATGATGGCTCCATCGATTTCCATGGCATCGAGGGCTTCTTCAATGCTGTTGAACATTGGAACGCCATGTTCGCTGCAAAATACAGCGTTATGATCGTGGTTCGGCGCAACAATCGCAACAAGATCGCTGTTTTTCGATTGTTCCAAGAGTTCCACGTGCCGCTTCCCGATCAAACCAGGGCCAGACAGGAGGATTTTGTTCGGTTTTCCTGCGCTCAATATTATTCCCCAAAATTCCTATGTTAGTCCTAGAGATGATGCTCAGAGCCTGATGGACGCGGCTTCTGTAAAGGCCGATAGCGGTCGCAATTCAAAATCTCTATTAATCAGCATTTCTATTCTGCGAATGTAATCCGCTCGCGAATACAGTTGGTCATAAAGTTCGATCATGCGCATATTCGTTTTCTGATAAAACTGACGGTCGCTTTCCAAAGCGCGTATGCGCTCGCTTATCCCGTTTATCATTTCATCGGACGAAGTGAAAATATTGTCGAACTGTAAAAGTTCCTTCGTTGGGAAAAATTCATCATTATAAACCGCGAAGCCGACGCCGCCTTGATGGATGGGTTGAGCGAGGTACCCGTCAAATCCTTCTCCAAAAGTTATCGAAAACCTGCAACGTGTCGCGAGGTCCATAAATCGATCGAAGGTGATTCCGCGAATCTCCCGTAGCGTGTAGTCAGGGAGCTCCTGTTGGAGCTTCTCCAGCACGGCGCTTTTATATGGGGCGTCGTCCGGGGAATATATGATTAGTTTTTCTTTGTCCTCATACTCTATGGGCTCATAGTTGCTGAGGTCCGTATAGGCCGGAAGAAGAAGTGTCGGCAAATTATAACGTTCGGCAAACTGCTGGCCGAAATATGCGTGATGGGCAACAGATTGCGTAATTTCCGTCGATATCGCGCGAAGGTCTTCGAATTCCTCTTTTTCGGGCATTATATCAGTTTTTTGATTGAGTATATTTACAAAGAACTTTTCTCTTGATTTCAAATAGGATAGCTGCTCCTGCCCGAGGTTCTTGACGAAATCAACGGATGCATATTCAGGAATCTGCAGATAGATTGTCTTAGCGGCCTTGCAGCGTACGATTTGGTTAAAACGGAAAACATCTTCGCTATTGCGAAAATTACGCTGCCTATTGTACGTCAAATCCATAGGATTTGGTCTGGTCATAACCAGTATAAAATAGTCATGCTTATGCCGGAGATTATAAGCAGATTTTGCGATCGAGAAGAAGGAATATATTCCTCCACTCATCTCGTTGTGCTCGGGAACGAGTATAACGAGAATATTCTCCGCCCTCTCCGCCTCTAACGGGAAGTTCTGGTCCTGTACATAGTGAGCAGCACGAGCGACGAACGGGTCTCCTGAGAAAGGTAGATCAGGAACACCGGACGATGCCCTAAGTACTCGTCCTTCATGTCTTCCATACTTTAAATAGTGTACGAAAGGGTTAATGCCTGACTGTAAGACGTCAGGATTTTGCATGAGGTAACCATTGGTACTAAAATCCGGGGTCGGATCCCGCCCTTCCTTCCAGCCGCGCTTTATATAGTGCAGTACCGGGTCAATATTTTCATTACGCAAATCGCGATTCGTATTGAGATAGTAACTTGTATCAAAAGCGTGCCGAATAAAATTCGCATCTCTTGACATTCGAAAGCGCTTAGATAGCTGCTTAACCAACCGAAACTTCAAGTTATACCACCCTCTACATGAAAGTTTGCGCCGTCAATATAAAATTCAACCGTGAGATACCAGTTCATTTCCTCAGTATCAACCACTGCTGGTTCTTCCGCGTTTGATATATTTGTGGCATTAGCTGCCTGTCAATAAACATATGTCATCCATTCGTTATGTGTATGACACTCAGGCCGGAGATAAACGTGACTAAAAAGGTTCTGTTGCTTGATACCGCATTTGCGGCGGTTCCGATCCATAGTTGGCTTGTGGCCAAGGGAATGGACGTTTGGACCATGGGAAACAGGGCGTATGATCCACTCGTGCTGGCGGCGCGGGAACGTTGGATTGAAGGCAACTACGGGGATGCGAATTTTGTTGCATCTGTTTTGTCGGAGAGGCTTTTTGATGCCGTTATTCCCGGATGCACTGACGTATCCATGGACACGTTCGTGCGATTGAATTTTCATAATTTTTATAAATTATCACACGAAACCGATCAGACGCTGAACAATAAGCAATTATTCCGGAAAACATGTGAGGAGCTTGACTTGCCGGCGCCTCGCGTTTTTTCGCCGACATCGTTACCGTCATCTGGGAAAATCATCTGCAAGCCTGTGGACAGCTTTAGCGGCAGAGGTGTTAGTGTTTTTGCCGCAAATGATGTTACGGCGAGTGCGGTAGCGATTGAAAACGCACGTAAACACAGTCCGGTCGGTAACATCATCTGCGAAGAATTCGTGGAAGGCGAGTTGCGCAGTTACAGTGCCTTTTTGAAGTCGGGGAGGGTGCGCGTAGCTTTTTCAGTCCGAGAGGGGTCCCGCTACGATCCTTTTGCCGTTGACACTAGCTACTTGGCAGATGAAATCGACGCTCCCGAACGGCTGGAACTTCAGAAATCAGTCGAAAAACTCGCTCGCCATCTGGATTTGTGCGATGGACTGCTCCACGTCCAATATATTTGCGGCAATTCGAGAATAGCTATCGTTGAAGCGACCCGTCGGTGCCCGGGAGATCTCTATGCGATGCTGGTAGAATATAGTACCGGCTTCCCGTTTGCTTCGAATTACGCTGCTGCATTTGTCGGAGAAGCAGTGGATGAATGTCCGCCAGTGCGACGGCGGATTTTGCGTCATACGGTAAAACAGACGGGCTCTTCGACGTTTAACGGCCTGGAATTCACGGATCTCGAAAACATCTTTAGGATTGTTCCGGTTCGGCGACTTGGAGAAGCCATGAATCCTAAGATCCTAGAACGAACAGCCTTGGTTTTTATGGACTATCAGGATGATAATGCGTTGAAACTCGCATATGAGCGGCGCTTGGACGCACGGCAAAATCAGTAGCTAAAACGACCTCGCCGGTATCATTTCTGGCCCGGCGAGGTCATCTGCGTTTCGTTAATTCAGATTTAACTTGGCGGCTTTGTCTTCGGGGACGTAAAAGCCATCGCCACCGGAAAACTCACGGAGTACTTGGCGATAACCGTTTTGGGCCATCAACTGCACCAAGTGGGCTTCTTCTGACTCTGCTCGATGCTCAAGGCTGACGAATTCAAAGCGGTATTTTGCGAAGGGAAAGTTTTCGAGTATGACTGCCTCGGAGCCTTCCACATCCATAGACAAATAGTCTATTACCGATGGAGCTTTGTGCTCTAAAAGCAAGTCCTCCAGTGAAATCGTATTGACACTATACGACACGCGGCTTTGCTGCTCGCCTTGTTCTACAATTACCGATGACTCTAGAGCGTCTTCAGTTTCTGTAAACTTCAGAACCTCGTTACTTTTACTCCATACACAACGGGTGTCGATGATTGCTGTGCGATTTTTAAACAAAGCCTCATGCCATGTTGTCGCAGGCTCCGCAAGAATACCCTTCCACCCGAAACGCCGCTCGAGCAATATTGTATTGTTTATAGCGAGTCCATCACAGGCTCCGAACTCGACAAAGTAGCCATTCCTTTTCCCACCACTAAGAAGGAGACAGAAAATGTCCTGATAAAATTGTGTGTCAGTGCTCTCGACAGAAGATAAGACGTCTGCAACATGACTTGCATCTGTCCGATGCAACGATTGGCTCGCAATCTCAAATATCTTAAAGAGTCTCTTTCGCTGTAGGAT
The DNA here is from genome assembly GCF_059499945.1 of Agrobacterium sp. Taxonomy (NCBI): domain Bacteria; kingdom Pseudomonadati; phylum Pseudomonadota; class Alphaproteobacteria; order Hyphomicrobiales; family Rhizobiaceae; genus Agrobacterium; species Agrobacterium sp. The sequence goes on from NZ_JCABZP010000019.1 coordinate 149,560, forward strand.
TAGCTGGCGAACTGAAAAAGCATGATATTCTAGTTCAGATTTTATCTTATCGACATCGCTGCCGCTTTGGATGTTCGTTTCTTCTACGAACTCAGAAATCGTAACTCGAATTTCTTCCAATTTACTCTGGATTGCCGCGATTGTCTCGGTATTTCCCAGTTCCGATACCAAATTATCAAGACCCTTGACCTCCCCTAGGAGGTCATTAAATTGCCTTTGCATGTTTCCGTCACATCCCTTCAAATTCGATACTTCGGTCGGGACCGTTACAAATCTTCACACGCCACGCAATAGTTTTTTTAACGGGCGTTGAGGGATGGGGATACAAATTTGGTTGTGCCCAAGGCTTTTCGATGCTCGAGGAATAGAAACCTCGTCAGCACAACTTGTCTCCGGCGTGTGAGGGTGGCATTTACAAAGCTGGCCAACCACTAGGGAATCTGCCGCTTTTTTAAATTTTTCGTTTTGGGCAATGTCCGTGACTTTGTTCAGGGCATATTGAATTTCTCGATGGAGGTCGGAATGTTGACTGAAGAGGATAAAGCAGATCGCTTTAATCTGAGGGCGTTATTTGAAAAAAGACAATCGAATGAAGCGACGAAAGCTGGCTTCTTCTATTTCGAAGACCAGAAATTTATGATCGCCCAAGGGAAAGAAACCTATGTTGTGGTCACTGGCGACATGGCTGTCGGTTATCCTCTCTTCATGCAAGGCGAAAGCGATTTTTCGAAGTTCGTGGACGCGTTTTCGCTTCTTCGCGACGCGAAAGGCAGGAATTGCGATGTCCTGTGGGACATTGGTGCCAATATTGGATCAATATGCATTCCGGCTCTCACACGTAATTTCGTTAAAAAAGCCGTGGCGTTTGAGCCGGAAAACCAACTTTTCAAGCTGCTTCGAGTTAACACCATTTTGAATGGAGTCGATGGGCGTATTCAGTGTCACAATACGGCGCTCGGTAATTTTCGCGGATCGGTAGAATTGACAATGTCACACGGAAATACCGGTGACTATAGAATAGCCGGTCGCTTGTTGGAGGATGATGCGATGGGCGAATCATCTCGGCAAAAGCAATCTGTTGAAATAAGGCCTTTAGACGATTTCAAAGAGAGTTTTGATGAAAACTCGACGCTTATATTCATGGACGTCCAAGGTTATGAAGGTTTGATACTTGGTGGTTCAACGCAGATATTATCGAAATCGCCCCCGCTAGTTGCAGAATTTTGGCCGTACGCCATGAAAAGACTGGAAACTTACAAGGTGTTTCGCGATATAGTGTGTTCGGGCATATACTCGGAATTTGCTGTTCTTTCCGAAACTGAGAATCGTTTTCTACCTCTCAATGCCCAAGCGCTTGATGGTCTGTATGAGAAAGTGGGAGAGCATCACGACTCGTTTACAGACCTGTTATTTGTCTGAATGTAACAACGATGGCCAGCATTGACGTGCTGGCCATCGAGACCCAGACTAGCTCAAAAAGCGTGACGATTTTTCTATCGCGGGCTATTTTTGACACTTGGTATAAGATCTTGCTGGAAGCCCTCGTTGACGAGAAACTCGACGACTTCCGGTATGCTCCCGTCAGCAGTTGCATCTTTGATGATCTGGGTTTTTACAAAAGGAAATCCTCTTTTGATTAGCTCTCTCCAACAGTGGATAGAAGGGTTGTGATGCCAATTTCCACGGTTGCCGTCGGTTTCATAAAGAGGACCACATGTTAGTCCCGCATGGGTTAATTTGCTCGTCATCCCAATTTCATACAAAGCGATAATGCGACTTTTATCTTGCCATGCGAGAACTGAATCCCAGAACCTGTGGACTGTTTGAGACTTCAAAGCTCTTTGGTTAAGGTGGATAAAATAGCTCTGCAGGTGGCGTCTGCCTATGGTGCTATCAGTCAATCCAGTAACATCGTAAGGGGAAGCAGACAGTTGGTTGAAAAGCGGTTTCAGTGACGGCTCTTTCGGTATCATGCTGTCGTTGGCGAAAAGTAGGGTTTTCGCCTGCCAAATTTCGGGGCGTTTCCGTAGCGCTGTTGCCCAGAGGGCGAAGTCGTGACCGTCATTCGCGCGCGCAGCGAAGCCATCACAGAAAGCCTCCCCAGGGTCTTTGCCCTCTTTCGGAGACGTAAGGCTCACGCCAAGACCATAAATGTGAAATCCCTGCTCCTTAAGTGCCCGCATATAAGCGAGCGCGTGAGGCGCGAACCGACCATCCTCTCGGAGTAGTCCGACGAATAGACAGCAATTCCTGTTCGCTGGATTTGCAAGTGGGCGATGCTCCACCCATTCAGCTTGCACGACGGGGTGGCCAATAATCTGCTCGCCAGCATTCAAAGGCATGGGACTTATTGCGAACCCTGCTTTTTCAACGACTGCCGGTATGAGCTTGAGCAATGCGTCGGAGTCATAGATGCCGCTATCGACATCGGCAGACTCGATATTCATCGTTTTTATCCAAATAAGCGCGGATTTGCGCACTAGACATACCGCTGGAAAAGAGGGGCGGTTATCTATCTCCGCGAGATCGAGATTCATGAGTTGCGCAAGCCGTCTGGTTTTTCTTTCGTTTTTCTTTCCGCTTCGGCTACCGTTGTCGACGTCCCAGGTCAAAAGCCCAATTCCAGGATTTGTCTGCATAAAGCTCCATGCAGGACCTAGTTGGGCGGGCCGTTTACCAAAACGCTGCTCAAGTAAATACTGAATCGCGGGTCGGCTGGTTTCGGAAAATTTCTCCTCATTCGCCAGAAAGATGAGTTCACCGTCGTCATTATTAACTTCATCCAGAAGGTTTTTCAGTACCTCGACGGAAAAGAAACCCTCCTTCACCGGGGGGAAGGGCAAAGAACCATCAACTCCTTTGGGCAGTCGAAAGTTATGAAAAGCGAGCCGCTCTATATTGGAGGCGGCTCGGGTCATAAATCGACCGAATGTTATTTCACGCAGCTGCACCCCGGTAGAGGTTCGGATTTCTGGCCAGTAGGTGCCTTGTTTGCGCCGTACGTCATCGAGTATCTCTCTTATCTTTATACTGATCGGCCTACGTTTTCGGGTTCTCGGAATAACGAATACGTTAATAGGCGCGATAGACGTGAATTTCAGGGTATTGTTTCCCTGTATGGTTCTTATCAAGAAATATGATTTATTTTTTTGCAGATTCAGCAAGTATGATTCTTGTTTTCCGCCTGCGTTAATTTCCACAGTGCAAAGGCCCTTATCTTGTGTTTTCACCACAAAATAGTGCTTGTTTATTGTTGATATCGAAATTTGTGTTGTAAACATCAAGATTCTTGGCTCGCTACGATCACTCTATCTTGTCTTCGATTTTTTCACTTCGCAACGACGGGAAGCGCAATTATGTTCATATCGCCTCACGACATGTGCTGACGATACCTTGAAAGAAGCCCAGCGCTTTAGCGCGACGCCGCGCTGAAAAAAGCATTGCAGGTGAAAGAAACAAAAATGCGGCTTGGCAGAGGGTCGACAACAACGGGAAAGGCCTATGGTGCTTTTTTCCCGTATAAATTCTTGATCTTGCCATATGATAAGCTTTGAAGCGGGCAATCTCGGGTGAGCGACCTGACGAGTGACCGCTACTATGCACTATGAGTGCATCTCGAACAAACATAAGCGGACCAATTTTCGCGAGTCTGAGCGAGAGATCATCATCCTCGTGGTAGAGGAATATGTTTGGGTCGAATCCTCCGGAATCGCGAAATATAGCGCTTGAAACGAAAATCGCTGCTCCGCTCAATATAGAAATTGGCCTGTCTTGAGGGGGCCAACTCCGGGGCATATATTGCTGACGTGACAGAAGCCAGGAGCGCCTTTTAAAATAAGGCGTGGAGTCACTGTTTGCAATCCGAGGATTGAAGGCAGAAGCTGCTGGATAGCGTTCGGCCGCGATTAGCAAGGCATCGATAGCGCCATCGGTTAACCTTGCATCTGGATTGAGAAATAATAACCAGGGTGTGGTCGCCACCTCTGCGCCGGCATTGCATCCGCGCCCAAAGCCCTCATTTTTATCAAGTTTCATGACACGTATATTGCGATTATCAGGGAAATCATGAAACCGACTATGTCCGCCGTTATCCACGAGTATGATAGACGTTGCCTCAGGAACGGACGCAATCATTTCCTGAATAACGTCTTCACTTCTGTAGCATACCGAAATTACAGTTACGTCTGCCGCGGATAATTTTGGCACTCTCAAATAAACTCCACCATCGATATTGTCCCGTCGTGCGATGTTGGCTGCTTCGCTGCGACCTTGTAGCCGGCTTGTTTGGCGATGGCGGAAAAGGTACGTTCCAAACCATGTTGGAGCGTGCCTTTCTTGGCTCCGTTTTCTGGTTGGAAATCTTTGAGACCTATATTGGCGCGCTCCAGTAGCTTAAATGCCGCCGGACGAAACCAAAACATCGTTCCTACAAAGAATTGCGTGTCCTGGGGATCGAAGGTCACATCCGCCCGTTTAAATACCTCTCTCATATGACCCAACTCATTCTTAATGTATTGCGATACAGGTTTTCCCTTAAGTGGCAAACTCAAGTTTCTTGGACCGAGAAGGCCGAGTTCGGGATTCTCGGAAAAGGACTTAAGTACATGAGTACCAGCACCATTTGCTAAAAGGCAGGCAAGTGTATAGCGACGAATTCGATGTCCAGAGATAGTTTCTTTGCCATTTTTTCGGGACAGTTTGCCGTGAATCTTGCAAACGGCATCATAGTTCTTAAAAATCCCCTGCTTCAAAAGCTCCATGAATGGGCCGACATCCCGGCCGCGATTTTCCATATGGATGATCCGAGCGTTGGGAAATGTCGTAAGTACATCGTTCCGAAAATTAGAATCTTGCGCCGTCACGCTGATGACGACGTCCATATCCACAGCGTTTTGAAGAAGGGCGGACTTAATCTCGGGCCATGTTTCTATGTAGTGCAGGTGAACATAGACGCAGGCTCGCACAGGTGGATGCGAAACAGCGTTTTCAGAATGGTCGAGTAGGGGCCATCCCTCGTCTAGCCAATCCCAGCCATTGTTTTCTTTCGATAAATCATCAAGCCCATATAAACGCAGAGCGCGATATTCCACGTTGGCGAATGCCGCAGCTTCCGCTACTTCTTGATCGCCAGAAAGACAAAGAAGCTTCTCTCCGGGACCGAAATTTTGAAGCCTATGGCGCTGAATAGCAGCCAATGTCTTTTGTATTGAAAAGAACGTATGGGAGGCAGGTATGAAGTCGATACTTGTCTCCCGTTGGCCGGGCCTATTAGCTAGAAAGCGAACCTTTCCGGCACAAACAGGTTTTTGTAAATGCAAGGCGTAACGTAATTGGCCTTGGCTCAAATCAAGTCTGCAACACCGTTCGACATCATCCCCGTCGATAAGTTCAATCGCTTGGACCTCGGGATCAGTGTTCTGAAACGAGAGTTTGTAATATCCGGGTTCAAGAGAAATTGTCTTCACTTGAGGCATCTGACAGTCCATCCCAAAGTGCCGCTCAATCAAACAGAAACGGACGGCACAAAAATCGTCCGACCGTTTTGGCGATCTTTATCTGGATAAGCATACGTTGACGGTCATGCCTTTGATGTAACCCCAATTGAGTTGGGAGGGACCGCGCCCTCCTAATGCAGGGAAAGCAGATCATACATTCGCAAGTTTACGCAAGTAAACGCCATAATCGCCCTTGCCAGCTTTTTCGGCGATTTCGGCAAATTGCGACTTGGTGATGAAGCCTTTGCTCAGAGCAATCTCTTCCGGACATGCAATCTTGAAGCCTTGTCGCTTCTCCAGTGTTCGCACGAATTCACCAGCCTCGAGAAGACTCTCCGGCGTGCCGGTATCAAGCCAGGCGTAACCGCGCCCCATGATCGATACTTTCAGCTTGCCGCGCTCCAGATAGGTCCGATTTACGTCCGTAATCTCGTATTCGCCGCGCGCCGAAGGTTTGAGATTGGCCGCGATGTCGACCACATCCGCATCGTAAAAATAAAGACCCGTGACGGCCCAATTGGATTTGGGCTTTGCGGGCTTTTCTTCGATGGAGAGAGCACGCATTTCGCCATCGAAATCGACCACGCCATAACGTTCGGGGTCATTCACATGATAGGCGAAAACCGTCGCTCCGTCGTTGACGCTCGTGCCTGCCTGCAGAAGCTCCGGCAATCCGTGGCCATAATATATGTTGTCCCCCAGGATAAGACACGATGGGGAACCCGCCACGAAGTCCGCTCCGATCATATACGCCTGCGCCAGCCCATCAGGGCTGGGTTGAACCGCATATTCAATGGAAAGACCCCATTTTGAGCCATCACCCAGGAGAGACTGGAAAAGCGGCATGTCATGGGGTGTAGAGATAATGAGAATTTCGCGGATGCCGGCCAGCATCAGCGTGGTCAGCGGATAATAGATCATCGGCTTGTCGTAGACCGGCAGGATCTGCTTCGAGACCGCCAATGTCATCGGATGCAGGCGCGTGCCGCTGCCTCCGGCCAGAATGATGCCCTTCATGGCGTTTCCTTTTTGCTCTGCGCAAGAGCGGTGACGACCGCGCGCGTTGATGTTTGCCAGTTCGGCAGCCTTATGCCGTAAACCGCTTCCAGCTTGCTGCAATCAAGGCGCGAGTTTGCCGGACGCCGGGCTGGTGTAGGGTATTGTGCAGTCGTGATGTCGTTGACGATCATCGACTTCCCGCCGTTTTCTTCAGAAAATGCGAATATCTGTTTCGCGAAATTCGCCCAGTTCGTTTCACCGGTTCCGGAAAGATGAAAAACTCCACGAAGACGGGGCGAGGAATCGTCCACGAGTTTCCTTGCGATTGCTACGATAGCGGTAGCGATATCGTTGGCCGAAGTAGGGCATCCGAACTGGTCCGCAACCACATTGATCTCGTCGCGGTTCTCGCTCAGCCGGAGCATGGTTTTCACGAAGTTGTTGCCATATTCCGAATAGACCCATGCGGTTCGCAGAACGGCGTAATTGCCGGTAGCCTCCGAAACGGCTCGTTCGCCTTCGAGCTTCGAGCGACCGTAGATGGAAGTAGGGCCTGTAGGATCACTTTCGACATAGGCGGTGGCCTTGGCGCCATCGAAAACATAATCCGTAGAAAGATGAATCACGGGAATACCGATGTCACTTGCCGCCTGCGCGACGGCCCTTGCTCCGTCCCGATTAACGGCAAAAGCGATGTCCGGCTCACTTTCTGCCTTGTCGACAGCGGTATAGGCAGCAGCCGATACCACGGCATCGGGTTTTACCTCTTGTAGCGCCTTCAAAATAGTTTCAGGCTGCGCAAGGTCGAGTTCCGGTCGACCTAGAGCCACGATCTCCAGCTCGGCGCTCGCCAGCGCCTGAAGGGCGCTGACGACCTGACCATTTTTGCCGGTAACTGCCAGCCGCATCCGCTCAGCCCTTTGTCAGAACGCCGAGGCGCTCTCCGGCATAAACTCCCTCGCGAAGCGGCTGCCACCACCACTCATTGTCGAGGTACCATTGCACGGTCTTGCGGATGCCCGTCGCAAAATTTTCCTGTGCTTTCCAGCCGAGCTCGGTTTCCAGCTTCGTGGCGTCAATGGCGTAGCGCGCATCGTGACCAGGGCGGTCCGTGACGTATTTGATGAGCTCGGCATAGGGTTTGGATTGAGGGCGCAGTTCGTCGAGAATGGAGCAGATGCAGTTCACAACATCGATATTCTTCTGTTCGTTTCTGCCGCCGACATTGTATTTCTCGCCGGCAAGGCCCTTTTGAACGATAAGCCACAGAGCGCGGGCGTGGTCTTCCACATAAAGCCAGTCGCGGATGTTCGCGCCGTTTCCATAGACCGGCAGCGGCTTGCCTTCCAGCGCGTTGAGAATGATCAGCGGAATGAGCTTTTCCGGGAAATGGAATGGCCCGTAATTGTTGGAGCAGTTGGAAATGACGACCGGAAGGCCGTACGTGCGCTGCCAGGCTGTGGCGAGATGATCGCTCGCGGCTTTCGAGGCGGAGTATGGCGACGATGGGTCGTAAGGGGTTGTTTCTTCGAAAAGACCATCGTCCCCGAGCGAGCCGTATACCTCGTCGGTTGACACGTGAAGCAAGCGGAAATTCGCCTTGGCGTCATCCGCAAGGCCGCTCCAATATTGCCGCGCCGCCTCCAGCATCGTGAAGGTGCCGTTGATGTTGGTCTGAATAAAATCAGCGGCGCCGGTTATGGAGCGGTCAACATGGCTCTCGGCGGCCAGATGCATCACGTAATCCGGCTGGAATGTCGCGAATGCGTCATTCATCGCGACCCGGTCACATATGTCGGCCTGAAGAAAGCGGTGATTGGGTGCATTTTCGATTGGCTTGAGGGACGCCAGATTTCCTGCATATGTAAGTTTGTCGACAGTGAGAACATCCGCGCCGATCTCGCTCACAAGATAACGTACGAGGGCCGAGCCGATAAATCCGGCGCCGCCGGTAACTAGAACGCGCATCATCAGTTTCCAGTGTTTTGGTAAGTGAAATATTCAGGCAATTCCGACAGAAGCGGTTGCTTGCCATCCTTCTCGGAAAGGACGTAGCCTTCCAGCTTCGGCCAATTGATACCAATGGCAGGATCATCCCATTTAACGCCGCGGTCGTTGGCCGCACTATAGGGCGCCGTCACTTTGTATGAGATGACCGTGTCGTCAACGAGCGTCATGAAACCGTGGGCAAATCCCGCCGGAACCCACAGCTGCTCGCCATTTTCGGGTGAGAGTTCTACAGCCGCCCATTGTCCGAAGGTGGGCGATCCTGTTCTGATATCCACCGCGACATCCAGCAGCCGGCCCCGAATGCAGCGAACGAGCTTGCCCTGTGCGAAAGGCTCTGTCTGAAAATGAAGCCCTCTTACGGTCCCGGCCTGTGCGGACAGGGATTCATTGTCCTGCACGAACTCCACGTCGGCTACATTTTCGCGAAACCATTCCCTCTTGAAAACCTCGCTGAAGTAACCCCTGCTGTCGCCGAAACGAGCCGGAGTTATCTTTTTTAAGCCTGATATCGAGAATGCTTCTAGTTGCACTATGCGGATCCTGTCTGGTCTGCCTACTCAGGGTGATATGGCTTTATCGGTAGGGACAGTCAATAACGCTTTATTGATCGCCCACACAAGAGCGACGGAATCTCCGTCGAACAGCATGTCGAAAGCCTGTTGGGCCGCGGCCTGTTTTTCACGTTTAGAGAATGATCGGGTGTCAGGAAGAACTCCCAAGCTAAGTCGGCGCCGGCCTCGTCCGTTCGCGCATCGTGCAGGTCGATATTCCCGGGACCCCCGCTCTTATTTCCACATCGCCCGCATCCGCGCACCCACATCAATCCGGATCTGCTGCGCGCTTCGTTCCGAAGCGGCGGCCGAAACCAGAGGCCAGGTCATCGTTTCGAAGAATTGCAGCAGGGTCGCCGGTATGAAGCGGGTTCTTGCGGCGTAGACATGCCGGTCACCCTGCTGGTTCTGCCCGCCGGTGAAGAAACGTTGCGGTGTTATCAGCGACAGGCTGTCCTTGGCGCGGGTCATGGCGACATAGAGCAGCCGGCGTTCTTCCTCCAGTTCCTGGGTGGTGCCGACCCCGAGGTCGGAGGGAATGCAGCCATCGACCACATTCAGGATGAAGACGGAACGCCACTCCTGGCCTTTTGCCGAATGGATGGTCGACAGGCTGAGATAGTCCTCGTCGAGCAGCGGCACGCCGGCCTGATCGCTGGTGGCGTCGGGTGGATCGAGTGTCAGCTCGGTCAGAAAACGTTCGCGTGAGGGGTAGCCGCCAGCGATCTGCTCGAGTTGCAGCAGATCTGCCTTGCGGGTGTCGGCGTCCTCATGGATGCGTTCGAGATGGGGTTCGTACCACAGCCGTGCCTGCCCGATTTCACCCGGCCAGCCATTCGGGGCCTGCCGCAGGCCCACCAGCATCTGCGTGAAGGTCGTCCAGTCATCGCCGGTCTTCGGAGGGGGCGGAATTTCAGCAAGGGCAAGCAGCGGCTCGGGGTCTGTCGCGATGGCATCGAGAATATTGCCGGCCTTCTTCGGTCCGATGCCGGGCAGCATCTGCAGCAGCCGGAAACCGGCGACGCGGTCGCGCGGGTTCTGCGCGAAGCGCAGCACGGCCAGCATGTCCTTCACATGGGCGCTGTCGAGGAATTTCAGGCCGCCAAATTTGACGAAGGGGATGTTGCGGCGGGTCAGTTCCACCTCGAGCGGCCCGCTATGGCTGGAGGTGCGAAACAGCACGGCCTGCTGTTTCAGCGTCATGCCGGTTTCGCGGTTTGCAAGAATCTGGTCGATGATGAAATTCGCCTGTTCGGTTTCGTCCTTCACCGTCACGAGCTTCGGGCGCTCCAGCGATTCCCGCTCGGTCCAGAGGTTTTTGGTGAACCGCTCGCGCGCCAGATCGATCACGCCGTTGGCGGCCGCAAGGATCGGCTGTGTCGAGCGATAGTTGCGATCGAGCGTGATGATGTCGGCCGCCGGGCTGAAGGACGCCGGGAAATCGAGGATGTTTCGCACTGTCGCCGCCCGGAACGAATAGATCGACTGCGCGTCGTCGCCCACCACGGTTAAACCGCGACCGCCGGGTTTGAGCGCCATCAGCACGGAGGCCTGCAACCTGTTGGTATCCTGATATTCGTCGACCATGACATGGTCGAAGCGGTTGCCGATATCATCAGCCAGAATGGGGTCGCTGACCATCTGGGCCCAGTAGAGCAGGAGATCGTCGTAATCGAGCACGTTCTGGACTTGTTTTGCCTCCACATAGGCTGCAAACAGTGCCTTAAGTTCGCTCTCCCAATTGGCGACCCAGGGATAATGCTGGCGCAATATGTCCTTGAGCGGCGTCTGGGAATTCACTGCGCGCGAATAGATGGCAAGACAAGTGCCTTTTGTCGGAAAGCGGCTTTCGGTCTTGGAAAAACCCAGCTCGTGCCGGGAAAGGTTCATCAGGTCGGCGCTGTCCTCGCGGTCGTGGATGGTGAAATCGATGTTGAGCCCGATCTGTTCGGCATAAATGCGCAACAGGCGCGCGCCGATGCCGTGAAAGGTGCCTGACCACGCGAGCGCGTCGGTGAGAGCCCCCGAATTGCCGCCGAGGACGTGTTTGCAGATACGCTCCACGCGGCGCGACATTTCCGTGGCGGCACGCCGCGAAAACGTCATCAGCAGAATACGGCGGGGATCGGCGCCATTCACGATCAGATGTGCGACACGGTGGGCCAACGTATTGGTCTTGCCCGAACCGGCCCCGGCGATGATCAGCAGAGGCCCGGCCGTGTGGCCGTCTGTCAGCCCAACGCCATGCTCCACCGCCTTGCGCTGCTGTTCGTTGAGCTTTTCCAGATAGGCAACCGCCATGCGAACAATCCTTGATACCTGCCTGTCCCCATGGTGAGGACATCTTCAGAGATGGCAGTTGTCGGAATCGCCGGCCATTGTCTGCCCTGTTGTCGCAATGATTAGCAAAGACTCAAACACCAATCCAGAACAAATGCTGAACGCCTCTTTCCCGTCGTTTAAACACGGTCGGTGGTGAGATTTATTGTTCCGAAAGGTCGCTTGCAGTTCGTCGGTGGCTGCTGGTTGCCGGGCGTGCCCGATACCGCAATCGCAAATCAGATTACGCATGAGGAAATAGCGGTATTATTATGAAATATATGAATATTCTCAATTTGTTTCAGTGCATTTTCTCATTCTGCAGCGAAACCTTTGAACCAACCCGGTGATCCGCGAGTTCAATAATCGCGCCTCGGGAGGAGGCGCGTTTTGGGAGGACCAGACCATGAAGCATCTGAAACTTTGCCTGATCGCTGTCGCCGCAATCGCTGCCTCGACTTTTGCCCAGGCCGAACAGAAGGCGATGAAATCCGATGTCACCATCGCCTCTGATATCAACTATCTGCTCTACACGCCCAAGGACTACGCCAGTTCGGATAAGACCTATCCTCTTGTCGTCTGGCTGCATGGCGGCGATCAGGGCGGCGACGACATCGAAAAGCTGCGCCGCAGCGGCCTGCCGAAACTGATTGAAGAAGGCCGCGATTTTCATTTTCTGGTGTTCTCGCCGCAAAATCCGAGTGAAGAATTGCTCTATCCGATCGAGCGCGTGGCGAGTGTTCTTCAGGCGGTGGTGGCCGATCATCGGGTGGATCGCGAGCGCATCTATCTGATCGGTTATAGCCGGGGAGGGTTCGGCGCATGGTCGATGGCCGCGCAGTTTCCTGAAACTTTTGCCGCGGTTGTTCCGATCGCCGGCGGCGGTATCCGGCATTACCTCAATCGAACGAATGAAAGGGTAGCTTTCTGGGCCTTTCATGGCGCAAATGACGCTGTGATTCCGCTGTCCGACACGGTGGTCCTCGTGCAACGCCTTCAGGAACTGAAACGAAATGTCCGGCTCACCGTGTTCGAAGATACGGACCATGAAGCGGTCGAAGGGAAAGTGCTGAAGGACGAGGCGATGTGGACATGGCTGCTTGAACAGAAGCTCACCGGTGAGAAAGCACCTGCGGGTCCGTGAATCCGGGCTGATTGCTATTTTACGGCTGTTATAGCCGCTTCCACCAGTACTGCCGCCGCGGGGCGTGCTTTTTGTCACAACCCCGTGGCCTCCCTCAGCAAGTGCATCTTTATCGCTTGACTCGGTGCCCACAAATCGTGCTAATGCGCATTAGCAGCTAATACGTATTAGCAACGATCGGATGTCGGGGAGGGCATCGCGTGACCAATCATAAACGCCTCACGCAAAACGACATCGCCAAGCTCGCTGGGGTCAGTCAGGCAACGGTATCGCTTGTTCTGAATGGCGCACCGGCCGCGATTGCCCGCATCCCGGCTGAAACCCGCGAACGGGTACAGGCGGTCATTCGCCAGACAGGTTATGTCGCCGACCCGATCGCGCGGCGAATGGCCAAGGGGCTGAACCGCATCCTCGGCGTTTTCACCTACGAGCCGGCTTTCCCGAGCGCGCAGGCCGACTTCTTCACGCCGTTCCTGCTGGGTATCGAGGAAGAGGCGCAGCAGCAGGCCTATGATCTTCTGCTGCTGACCAGCGCCGGCGTCGGCAATAACCGCAAGATTTTTTCGGAAGGCAACAGGCTCAGGATCGCCGATGGCTGTCTGGTTCTCGGTCGCGAATTCGATCGCAAGGAACTCGCCCGGCTGGTCTCGGAAGACTATCCTTTCGTGGCGATCGGCCGACGTGAAGACGCTGGCGGGCCGGTTCCTTATGTGGGCGGCGACTATGCCGCGGGAACACGGCAGCTCGTCGAGGACGCCAGAGCGCTGGGGCACTCGAAGCTCGCTTATATCGGGCCCGATGGCCCGGCGGAATCAATTGCCGACCGCTGGCGTGGTTTCAGTGCGGCGCTCGGTGATGCAGCCACGCTTGCCCTTCATATCAAGGCCGTCAACCGGCCGGCCGACAAGATCCTTGATGCCATCCTTGAAAGCGGGGCGACGGCAGCCTTCTTCATAGAGCTGGCCGATGCCGTGCGTGTCGAAGCGCTGGCGCGGGCGCGCGGGCTTGCCGTGCCCGAGGCTTTTTCGATGATCGTGCTTGGCAGCCATATCAGGGCCGCACGCAGCCCGGTGCGCTTCACCTCCTATGAAATTCCCCGCGAGGAAATGGGCCGGCAGGCGACTGCCATGCTGGTCAACCGCATCGAGACCGGCAGTCCGGGTAGCCAAATCCTTCTCAAATGTGAACCCGTCAGAGGGGAAACATTGGGCCCGGCCCCGGCAGCCTCCGCAAACAAGTCCCCAGTCAACAAAACGGATGTGACGACGTGAAAGACATGCAAGCAGATATTCTCGTGGTCGGTGGCGGCCTTGGCGGCGTGGCGGCGGCACTGGCTGCCGCACGGGCCGGAAAGCGCGTTATCATGACCGAGGAATATGACTGGATCGGCGGGCAATTGACCAGTCAGGCCGTTCCGTCGGACGAGCATACATGGGTCGAGCAATTCGGCATCACCCGCTCTTACCGGGCGTTGCGCAACGGTGTGCGGCAATATTATCGTGACCATTATCCGCTGACGGAAGGCGCACGGGCCTGGGGCGATCTCAATCCGGGTGGCGGATGGGTGAGCCGCATCTGCGCCGAGCCGCGTGTCAGCCTCGCGGTCATGGAAAGCATGCTGATGCCCTATATCGGCGCCGGCCGCCTGACGGTGCTCAAGCCCTGGCGTCCGGTCGCGGCCGATGTCGAGGGCGACAGGGTTCGCTCAGTAACCGTCCGCCATCGCGACAGCGGCGCTGAAATCGTCATTTCCGCCGATTACATCCTTGATGCCACCGAACTCGGCGATCTCTTGCCGATGACGGGCACGGAATATGCCAAGGGTTTCGAGGCGCAGTCGGACACGGGTGAACCCAGCGCGCCGGCTGAAGTCCAGCCGGACAATGTGCAGGCCGTATCGATCTGCTTTGCCATCGACCATGTCGACGGTGACCAGACGATCGACAAGCCTGACAATTACGATTACTGGCGCTCTTACCAGCCGCACTTCTGGGGCGGGCCGCTCCTCGGCTTCACCGCGCCGCATCCGCGCACGCTTGATCATACCACCCGATCCTTCACGCCAAATCCCGATGACGATCCGCTGCTGGTCGATGCCGACCAGCGCAAGGGCGGCGGCGATGAAAACCTCTGGATTTTCCGCCGTATCGCGGCGCGGAAGAACTTTACGCCCGGTTTCTACAAGTCCGACATCTGCCTCGTGAACTGGCCGATGATCGACTATATGGACGGCACGATTATCGATGTGTCGGAAGAGGAAAAGACGCGGCATCTGAAGGCGGCGGCGGACCTTTCCTATTCGGTCTTCTACTGGCTGCAGACGGAAGCGCCGCGTCTTGATGGCGGGCAGGGTTTCCGCGGGCTGCGGCTGAGAGGCGATATCACCGGCACCGAACATGGCCTCGCCATGGCGCCCTATATTCGTGAAAGCCGCCGCATCAAGCCGGTCACGCGCATCGTCGAGCAGGACCTTTCCTACACGGTTCGCGGTGACAAAGGCGCGGTGCGATATCGCGACAGCATCGGTATCGGCATGTATCGCATCGATCTGCATCCATCGACCGGCGGCGACAATTACATCGACGTGCCTTCCTGCCCCTTCGAGATTCCGCTCGGCGCGCTGATCCCGCAGCGCGTGAAGAACCTCATTCCGGCCGGCAAGAATATCGGCACGACGCATATCACCAACGGTTGCTACCGGCTGCATCCGGTCGAATGGAATATCGGCGAAGTGGCTGGAATGCTTGCGGCCCACTGCCTGGAAAAAGGTCTCACACCGCATCAGGTGCAGGAAGACGATGACCATCTTCATGCCTTCCAGACGGCGCTGACCCACGAAGGCATCGAAATACGCTGGCCGGACATAGCGGCCTATTAGGACGGCGGACTGCCGTTCGATCGAACCCATCTTTGGAGGAGGACTGGGAATGAACAATCATTGGAAAATGCAATCCACCGCCTGCGCGCTGGCCCTCATCGGCTCGTTTGCGCTCGCAGGAGCCGCAGCGGCGCAGGATGCGATCAAGCTGCGCATGACAATCTGGAGCGCCAACGAGGCGCATCTGAAGCTGTTCAACGACATCGCGGCGGGCTTCAAGAAGGATCATCCAAACGTCAGCGTGTCCTATGAGTCCCTGCCTTTCGACACCTATACGACTGCGCTCACGACCCAGATTGCGGGCGGCAATGCGCCTGACATGGCCTGGATTTTCGAGACCTCGGCCTATGATTTCGTCAAATCCGGTGCGCTCTACCCGCTCACCGATACGCTGAAGGCCGCGCCGGGCTATAATCTCGAGGAAGTCAGCGCCGGCGCCACGGAACGCTGGTCGCAGGATGGCAAGCTCTTTGCCTATCCGTTCTCGACCTCACCCTTTGCCGTCTTCGTCAACAATGATCTCATCAAGGCCGCAGGCGCCAAGACGCCGGCGGACATGATCGCTGCCGGCGAATGGACATGGGAGAACGCCATCGCCACGGCCTCTGCCGTCGCAAAAGCCGGCAAGGGCGGGCTTGTCGTCCGTGATTTCAATTACCAGAGCTGGCAATATCTCACCTCGGTGTGGAACGGCTGGGGTGCTTCCCCCTGGAGCGCTGACGGTACAACCTGCACCATGGCGGAAAAGCCGATGGCGGATGCCGTCTCGTTCATCCACGACGCCATCTTCGAGAAGAAGGCCATGCCCGGTCCGGGCGAGACGGTCGATTTCTTTGCCGGTAATGCGGCCATGACCATAACCCAGATCAGCCGTGCCTCGCTTCTGCCGAAGGACAAGCCTTTCGGCTGGGACCTCGTGCCGCTGCCCAAGGGGCCGGCTGGCGAATATGCCTTGATCGGCCAGGCGGGCATCGGCGTCATGCAGTCCGGCAAGAATGCCGAGACTGCAGCCGAGTTCGTCGCCTACATGACCAATCCGGAAAATTCCGCCAAGCTCAGCCAGTTCTTTCCCTCGGCGCGCAAGTCGCTGCTGAATGCGGAGGTGTTGAAAAAGACCAATCCGCTGCTCAGCCAGGAGCAGATCGAAAAGGTCGTCATATCAGGCATCGCCACCGGCAAGGTCATGCCCGGCCATACCGGCTTTGCCCAGATCCAGCAGATCGTGCGCTCGAACCTCGACGCCGTCTGGCGGCCGGAGGCCGATGTCGCGGGCGCGCTTCAAAAAATCTGCGGCCAGATCGGGCCGCTTCTGAAGCGCTGAGGAGAAAGCCATGGCTGTCGCGCAGGAAGTTACCCGTCCTCAAGATCGTCCGGTATCGGCATTCTGGACCATCGCGCGGCGCGACAGTCTCGCTGGCTTTCTGTTCATCGCCCCGCAACTGATCGGGATCATCATCTTCGTGCTGATCCCGCTCGGGCTGGTGTTCTGGTATTCACTGCATGAGTGGAATGTGCTCGCCAATACCTTCACCTATACCGGTACGCAGAACTACCGGATGTTGATGGAAGACGGCAATCTTCGTGAGGTGCTGGGCGCGACCGCGATCTTCTCGGCCGGGCTTGTCGTGTTCAACCTGTCGCTGGCGCTGCTGCTTGCCGTGCTGCTCAACCAGAAACTTGCCGGTATTGCGATCTTCAGAACCCTGTTCTTCTCGCCGGTGGTCGTTTCGCTGGTCGCCTGGACGATTGTCTGGGGCTTCCTGTTGCAGAAGAACGGCGGCATCAACGGCATGTTGCTGATGATCGGCATCGAGGGGCCCAACTGGCTGCGCGAGGAGACGACAGCGATGATTTCTGTCATCGTCGTGCAGGTCTTCAAGAATGTCGGGCTCAACATGATCCTGTTTTTGGCGGCGCTCCAGGGCGTGCCGAAGGAACTCTACGAGGCGGCCCGCATCGACGGTGCGCCCGCCTTCAAGCAGTTCCGTCGCATTACCCTGCCGCTGATCAGCCCGACGATCCTGTTGACCTCGATCATCACCATCGTCGGCTCGCTGCAGGTTTTTGCGCAGATTGCGGTTCTGACCCAGGGCGGGCCGGGTCTCTCGACCACGGTGCTGGTTTATTACCTCTATCAGCAGGCCTTCCAGTTCCATTTCTTCGGTTATGGCTCGACGCTTTCCATCCTGCTGTTCCTGATCGTCGCCGTGTTGACCTTCGCCCAGTGGCAGATGCGCAAGAGGATCGTCTTTTATGAAAGCTGACCTTTCCCCCCGTATGCAGGTGGCGCTTTACGGGCTGTTGTGTGTGCTGTTGATCCCGTTCGTTTTCCCGACCTGGTGGATGGTGACATCATCGATCAAGCCGATCAGCGACATCTTCGCCTTCCCGCCGCAGTTCTTTCCCCAAAACCAGGATTGGACGACCTACTCGAAGGTATTCGAGTTGCAGCCCTTCGTGCGGCAATATTGGAACTCCGCCTATATTGCTGCTGTCGTGACGATTGGCACGATGATTGTCTCCTCCATGGCAGGATATGCCTTCGCACGTATCCGGTTTCCGGGTGCCAATGCCATCTTCATGATCGTGCTGCTTGGCCTGCTCATCCCCTCGGAAGTGACGATCGTGCCGCTGTTCCAGATGTTCCTGAAGGCCGGCATGGTCAACACCCACTGGCCGCTGATCCTTGTTCCGATCTTCGGCGCGCCAAGTGTCTTCGCCACCTTCGTCATGCGGCAGTTTTTCGTGACGCTGCCGGGCGAGTTGGAAGAGGCGGCGCGTGTCGATGGTCTCGGGCGTTTCAAGATTTTCCGCAAGATCGCACTGCCGCTGGCAAAACCGGCGCTGGCGTCGGTCGCGATCTTCACCTTCCTGCATTCGTGGAACCTGTTCCTCGAACCGATCGTCTTTCTTTCCAGCGCCGAGATGTTCACGCTGCCGCAGGCGCTGACCCAATATACCGACGCCTATGGCGGGCCGATGTGGAACATCCAGCTTGCCGCAGCGACGCTCACCGCGCTGCCCGTGCTCATCGTCTTCGTGATTGCCCAGAAGCAGTTCGTCGAAGGCCTCGCCCATACCGGCCTCAAGGGCTGAAGAACCGGAATCGATCGATGGCTAACGTTACCCTGTCCGACATCCGCAAAAGCTATGGCGCGGTGAAAACCATTCACGGTGTCGATCTCGACATCAGGGATGGCGAATTTGTCGTCCTTGTCGGGCCCTCCGGCTGCGGCAAGTCCACATTGCTGCGGATGATAGCCGGTCTTGAAACGATTACCGGCGGCGAACTCAGGATCGGCGAGCGGATCGTCAACGATCTCGACCCGAAGGACCGCGATATCGCCATGGTGTTCCAGTCCTATGCGCTTTATCCGCATATGACGGTCGCCAGCAATATGGGCTTTTCGCTGGAGCATCGTGGTTCAAGCAAGCAGGAAATCGCTGAAAAGGTGAACTGGGCAGCGGATATTCTCGGCCTCACACAGCTGCTCGACCGTTATCCGCGCCAGCTTTCCGGCGGCCAGCGCCAGCGTGTTGCGATGGGCCGTGCCATCGTGCGCAACCCGCAGGTGTTCCTGTTCGACGAACCCCTGTCCAATCTCGATGCGAAACTGCGCGTCGTCATGCGCGGTGAGATCAAGGCGCTGCACCAGAAGCTCAAGACCACCACGATCTATGTGACGCATGACCAGGTGGAGGCGATGACGATGGCGGACAGGGTCGTGGTCCTGAACGGCGGCAGGGTCGAGCAGGTCGGCACGCCGCTCGAACTTTACGACCGCCCGGCAAATCAGTTCGTCGCCGGCTTCATCGGATCACCATCGATGAATTTTCTGTCCGGGACGATATCGGCAGGCGGTTTTGAAACCGGGGGTGTGGTCTTGCCCCTGCCGGCTGCTGCGGCCGGTCTGGCGGGAAGAGGGGCCGTCTATGGCATCCGCCCGGAGCACTTCTCACTCGATGCGTCCGGTGTACCGGCGGAGATAATGCTCGTCGAACCGCTGGGATCGGAAACGCAGGTCACCATGAAACTCGGCGGTTCAAGGGTGCTCGGCGTCTTTCGGGAACGCATAGGGCAGGCAGTCGGCGACGAGATAAGGGTCTCCCCGGCGCTCGACGGCATCCATCTGTTTTCGGATGAAAACGGAGATCGGCTGAACTGATTGTCGTGTCCGCGGCTGGCACGAGCCGCAGACCCGATGTCCGTCTGAACGGAGCTCCGTCGCGGTTCAGGCTATTGCCGACCATGTCGCGACGGAGGATTTCAGAGAAAACTGCTTTCGAACAGCTCGCCTGAATAGGCCGAATGGGTAACGCCCGCTTCAAGATCGGCCTTGGTCAACTCATCGACAAAAACGCCGTTCTGCATGACCAGCACGCGATCGCACATATGGGCGATCACCGCGAGGTCGTGACTGACGAGAACAAAGGTCAGGTCGCGTTCTTCGCGCTGGTCGGCAAGCAGGTTCAGGATTTCGGCCTGGATGGAGACGTCGAGCGCGGATGTCGGCTCATCGAGCAGCAGGATCGGCGGCTCGAGGATCAGCGCGCGGGCAATTGCCACGCGCTGGCGCTGGCCGCCGGAAAGTTCGTGCGGGAAGCGTTCGGCGAAATGTGCGGGCAGGCCGACCTGCTGCAGGGCGGCAGGAACCTTCGACCAGCCATCCCCAAGCCCCATCGCGCGGATCGGTTCGGCGAGCGCCCGGCCGATGCGGTGGCGTGGGTGCAGCGAACCATAGGGGTCCTGAAACACCATCTGGGCCAGTTTCAGTTCGTCGCGGCTGCGGGTCTTGCCGACCGGTTTGCCGTTAAAGCTGATCGAGCCGGTCCAGCCGGCTTCCAGCCCCGCCAGCGACCGCAGCAAGGTCGACTTGCCGCAACCGCTTTCGCCGACGATGCCAAGGGTTTCGCCTTTGTTGACCGTGAGGCTGACGCCGCGCACGACGTGATTGCGCTTTTCCTTTTCGCCGTAGACGACGTCGAGCTTGTCTACCGTGATCATCGCATCACCTCCGCATCGATTGCCTGACGATCCAGCACCTTGAGACGCCGCACCGGATTGCGGGGATCGGGCATCGCCGCGATCAGGCCGCGCGTATAGGGATGCTGCGCATCCTCAAGCTTTGTCAGCGTTTCCACGACGCGCCCGCCATACATGACCAGCACGCGTTCGCAGAAGGCCGCGACCATGCGGATGTCATGGCTGATGAGGATCAGGCCGGAATTATTCTCGCGCACCATCTCGTCCAGAAGCAAAAGCACGTCCTTGCGGACGCTGACATCGAGGGCCGAGGTCGGTTCGTCGGCGATGACCAGCTTCGGCTTGGCGAGCAGCATCATGGCGATCATCACGCGCTGGCCCATGCCGCCCGATATCTGGTGCGGATAAAGCGCCATCACGCGGTCGGGATCGTTGATGCGCACGCGCAGCAACATGTCGCGCGCGGCACCTCTCGCCGCCTTGCCGGTCAGCGCCAGATGCAGCTCGGCTGCTTCCGCCACCTGCTTTCCGATGGGCAGCACCGGGTTCAGCGAATAACGCGGATCCTGCATGATCAACGCCATCTCGCTGCCGCGGATCGCGCCCATCTGGCGTTCGGATTTTGTGAGCAGCGGTTCGGAGAGAAAGTCCATCCGCTCCGCCGTCACGGTAGCGCTTTTCGGCAGGAGCCGCATGGCGGCACGGCCGGTGGTGGATTTTCCGGAGCCGGATTCACCGACGATGCCGACCCTTTCGCGCCCGACGTCGAAATTGACGTTGGACACGGCCGGAATGGTGTTGCGGCCGAAACGGACATTGAGGTCGCGGACCGAAAGAATGGGGGAGCTATCAGGAACGGGCATGGCGCGGATCCAGGAGGTCGCGCAGCGTATCGCCGGCGATGTTGAAGGCAAGGCTCGTCAGCAGGATGGCGATGCCGGGCATGACGGCGACCCACCAGTAATCGAGCATGAACTTGCGGCCGCTGGAGATCATTGCACCCCATTCCGGCAGCGGCGGCTGGGCTCCTAGACCAAGGAAGCCGAGTGAAGCGGCGGTCAGGATGATGCCCGCCATGTTCAATGTCAGGCGAACGATGACCGAGGGAATGCACATCGGCGCGATGTATAGAAACAGGATGCGTAGCGGCGAGGCGCCATAGAGACGGGCGGCGGCAACGTAATCGGTATTGCGCACCACAAGCGCTTCCGCACGGGCAAGACGCGCAATCGGCGGCCATGCCGTCAGAGAGATTGCGATGATCGCCGTGCCGAGACCGGCGCCCATGGCGGCTGCAAAGGCCAATGCCAGCACGAGCGACGGGAAGGACAGGACGATATCGGTCGCGCGCATCAGGATCGCGTCGGTTCGGCCGCCGAAGAAACCGGCCATCACGCCAATGGCAAGGCCGATCGGACCAACGATGATCGAGACCGACAAAACCGTCTCGATGGTGATGCGGGTGCCGTAGACAAGCCTGCTGAAAATGTCGCGGCCGAATTCGTCGGTTCCGGCCAGATGCGCCCAGCTGGGAGGCTGGAGCGCGTTTTCGAGCGCCTGACGGGCAGGATCGTAAGGCGCGATGAGCGGGGCGAAAATGGCGACGACAACCAGAATGGCCAGAATGGCGAAGCCGAACATTCCAAGCGGTTCGTCTGCGAGCTTTCGAAGCGTCCGCATGGTGGTGGTCGATAGGCGCGACAGGGCGCTGGGTCGATCAACAGTATTGTTATGCGCGATATCGGTCATCGTGCGGCCTCCCGTGTACGGGGATCAAGCGTGGTATAGGCCAGATCGGCGAGGAAGTTGAGCAGCATGAATATGAAGCCGATAACGATCGTGGCGGCCAGAATCGCATTCATGTCGCCGATGAGCAGCGCATTCGTCATGTATTGGCCGATACCGGGCCAGGAGAATACGATCTCCGTGACTACGGCGCCTTCCAGCAGGTTTCCATAGGAAATCGCCAGAACGGTGATGAGCTGCACGGCGATGTTGGGCAGCACATGACGGGTTATGGTGCGTGCGGGGCTGACGCCCTTGGCCCGTGCCGCGATGACATAATCCTGGCTGAGCTGTTCGAGGGTGAAGGCCCTCGTCATGCGGGTGATATAGGCCATGGCCATATAGGCGAGGATGATGGCGGGCAGGATGATGTGTCCAAGCGCGTTCCAGAAGATTTCCGTCTCACCCGCAAGGAGGGTGTCGATGAGCATCAATCCCGTCTTCGGCTCCACGAGGCCTTCGTAAAAGACGTCGACCCGGCCGGGGCCTGCGACAAGGTTGAGGTTCGCGTAGAAAATCACCAGCCCGACGATGCCGAACCAGAAGACCGGTATCGAATGCCCGACAAGCGCAAAAACGCGCGCGAACTTGTCGATGAAGGTATCGCGGAAGAGGGCGGCGGCAAGACCGAGTGGGACACCGACGACCGTCGAGATGATGATCGCCAGCGTGGCGAGTTCGAAGGTCGCGGGAAACGCCTGCGCCAGATCGCGGGTCACCGGGTTGCCGGTCAGGATTGCAATGCCGAAATCGCCATGCAGCAGTCCGCGCAGGTAGATGAAGAACTGCTGGTAAAGCGGCAGATCGAGCCCCAGCCGTGCTCGCATGGCCTCATAGGCCTTCGGGTCAGCAAGTTCGCCGACGATCGCCCCGACCGGATCGGTCGGCATGACTCGGCCGATGATGAAGGTGATGCAGAGCAGGATGAAGAGGCTGACGATCAGTTGCAGAAAACGATGTCCAAGCCCGCGCAGTGAGATCTCCGTCATTGCTGGCCGTACTTCCCTGTGAGAACGCTGTCAGCGGTGGAGCCTTTGCACGCTGCTCGCCGCAGACGCGCAATTCTCCATTGCAAAAACTCTTGATGGTACTTCATCCCAACTCCTCCCTGAGTTAACATGAAAACATATGACGTGCTGTCATGTCATCATATGAGTAGCGAAGGGATTCGTATTCTGCAAGAGGGAAGAGTGGCATGATGGGCGACAGGGTGAGGCCGCGGGAGAGGCGGGCACAACAGATCATCGATAATCTCAGCGCAGAAATTCGCAGTGGAAAACTGAAAAACGGTGATCAGCTTCCCACGGAACCGGAGCTGGAGCGCAGCTATGGCGTGAGTCGGACAGTGGTTCGCGAGGCGATTGCGGATCTGCGCTCTGCCGGCTATGTCGTTCCGATCCAGGGTAAAGGGGTTTTCGTCAGCAATGCCAGTGAATGGGCCGGCGTGAAACTGACGCAATCCGAGGTCGGCACCATCGCGGAAACGCTGGAAATGCTGGAGTTTCGGCTTGCAACGGAAGGGGAGGCGGCGGCAATCGCCGCCTATCGCCGTACGGCCCAGCAGGAAGCGGCAATCTCTGCGGCGCACCGGAAAATGGCCCGCGCCATCGATGCGGGTGAAACCACCGTCGATGCCGATTACGAGTTCCACACGGCCATCGCGATCGCCACCAACAACCGCTTTTATCTGGAGGCGCTGCGTCAGTTCGGTTCGCGCTCCATACCGCGCGGGCAGTTCCCGACGCTGCCGGAAACCGGTGACGCGAATTATCTTCGCAAAGTGCAGGCCGAGCACGAGGCAATCCTGCGCGCCATCGTCGAACAGGATCCCGACGCGGCGCGAAAAGCCATGCGCGAACATATGCTTGCGAGCCAGCGCCGATACAGGTTGCTATCGGAAGCGCAATAGCATCTCGACACTCATCTTATTTCATGCGATGTCATATGATGACTTGCATGGAGAGAGGAGAGAATCGATGTATGTCGGCACCCAGGTTGCTGCGCGTGATGACGAGGATTTCAGGGTTTGGGCGCAGCTCGGCGTCAAGAATATCAACGCTGATCCGCCCGGAAAACCCGCGAGCTGGACTTTTGAGGACTTTGAACGCCACCGTGACAAGGTAGAGAGCTTTGGTCTCGTCCTCGACATGGTGCAATTGCCGCTGCCGTCCCGGCCCATCGAACAGGCGTCGTATCCCGATATCCTGCTGGCCGGGCCGGATCGTGACCGACAGATCGATGCGGTCTGCAAGATGATAGAAGATATCGCCAGGGCCGGAATCCCTGCCGCGAAATACAATCTCAACCTCATCGGCATTCCGCGCACGGAAATGGAGCGTGGCCGCGGCGGATCGCTCAATGAAGCCTGGCGCTGGGACAAGGCGGATCATGATGCCGCGCCGGGCCTGGCTGGCGTTCTTTCCGAAGACGAGAACTGGGAACGCATCGACTATTTCCTCGAGCGTGTGGTGCCGGTGGCCGAAAGCAACCGCGTGCGCCTGGCCTGCCATCCGCATGACCCCTATACACCTCCGGGTTACAGGGGCGTCACCCGCGTACTCGGCACGGTCGAAGGGCTGAAGAAATTCGTGCAGATGCGCGAGAGCCCCTATCATGGCCTGAATTTCTGCCAGGGGTCGATCGGTGAGATGCTCGACAATCCGCGCGAGGAGATCGACGACATCATCAGGTGGTTCGGCAGCCGCGACAAGATTTTCAACGTCCATTTCCGCAATATCAGCGGCGGTAAACTCTCCTTCATGGAGACCTTCCCCGATGAGGGCGACATGGACATGGTGCGGTCGCTGAAACTCTATCACGAACTCGGCTATCGCTACATGATCATGCCCGACCACGTGCCGACGATTGCCGGGCGCGATGCCGTCGGTGTCGCTTTCGCCTTCTGCTACGGCTACATCGCCGCCTTGATCGAAGCGCTTGCTAACAAACATCTTTGACCATTCCGGCCCGCGACGCCCCGCTGCGTCGCGGCTTTTTCCCAAACATGAATTACCGATCTGTAGGAGGAGCAGGTATGAGAAAATCATTGATCCGTCTCGCATTCACCACCGCCCTTGGGGCCATGCTGGTGCAGGCCGCGCCAGCCCTGGCCAAAACACCCAATGACCAGCTTGTCATCGGAACGTCGCTGGCCCAGGTGCTGTCGCTTGATCCGCATCAGGCCACCGAAGCAAAAGCCAACGAAATCATGGCCAACCTCTATGACCGCCTGATTTCGGTGGATGGTTCTGGAAAGGTTTCGCCACAGCTTGCCGAACGCTGGGAAACAGATGACAAGGGCATCACCTTTCATCTGCGCGA
Source organism: Agrobacterium sp. (assembly GCF_059499945.1). Taxonomy (NCBI): domain Bacteria; kingdom Pseudomonadati; phylum Pseudomonadota; class Alphaproteobacteria; order Hyphomicrobiales; family Rhizobiaceae; genus Agrobacterium; species Agrobacterium sp. The sequence goes on from NZ_JCABZP010000019.1 coordinate 175,046, forward strand.
GGCCAATTTCGCCTCGGGCAATCCGGTAACTTCGGCGGACGTCGTCTATTCGCTCAGCCGCCTGTTGAAGATGAACCAGGCGGCCGCAGCCAACCTCAAGCGCGTGGGTTACAACGCGGACAATATCGACAAGCTGGTGAGCGCACCGGATGAAAAAACGGTACGCATCGATCTTTCCGGTGAGACGACGTCCGAACTGCTTCTTTACCGTCTGGCCATGGTCATCGCCAGCGTTGTCGACAGCAAGGAACTCAAGTCGCATGAAATCAATGACGATTGGGGCAATGGCTGGCTGAGAACCAATTCCGCCGGTTCCGGTCCCTTTACGCTCAATCGCTGGTCGCCGAATGAGATCATCATTCTCGAGGCCAACAAGGATTATGTGGCCGGCAGCCCGAAAATGCGCCGCGTCATCGTTCGCCATGTGCCGGAAAGCCAGGTGGAACGCCTGATGCTGGAGCGCGGTGATATCGACATCGCCAGCGCGCTGACGGCTGCCGATCTTGCAATCTTCAACAACAAGGAAGGTTTCCAGATTCAGCGTGTGCCGACGGGCGGCTTCTACGTCCTGTCCATGAATGCCGGCAAGGAGCCCCTGTCCAATCCCAAGGTCCGCGAAGCGATTGCCTATGGCATCGACTATAAGGGCATGGAAAAGACCATCATGGGTCCTTATGGCCGGGCGCGCACGGTGCCGGTGCCGGAAAACTTCGAATATGCCATTCCGAGCCCGGACTGGAAGCTCGATGTTCCGAAGGCGAAGGCTCTCCTCAAGGAGGCCGGTTATGAGAACGGCTTCACGCTCAATCTGAAGACGATCGCGCAGACGCCGCGCATCGACCTCGCCACCGCGATCCAGGCCTCGCTCAGCGAGATCGGCATCAAGGTCAATATCCAGCAGGGTAACGGTTCGGACGTGATTGCCGCCCATCGCGCGCGGGATTTCGACCTGCTCATTCCGCAGACCGGCGCCTACATGCCGAATGTGCTGGGCTCGATGGAGCAGTTTTCCAGCAATCCCGACAACTCGCTTGCCGCCAACAACGCCGGCAATTTCGTCTGGCGCTCGGCCTGGGACATTCCTGAACTGACTGCCCTGACGGCAAAGGCTTCGCTGGAGCCCGACGCCAAGAAGCGCGGGGAAATCTACACCCAGATGCAGGAAATGTTCGTCGCCCAGAAGCCGGCGGTGCTGCCGATGTTCGAGAGATTCGAGCCGATCGTGTTGAATGCGCGCGTGAAGGATTATGTGGGCCATCCCAGCCAGACGACCCGGCTGGAAAAGGTTACGAAGGACTAAGGGCAAACCATAGTCTCCGAAAAACCTGTGACGGGCGGTTTTACCGCCCGTTTTTTATCAGTGGCCAACCGCGGAGCCCGGCCGCGGCAGTGGATTGTCGGTATCATCCCCGCAATTTCAGGGGGTTTTCTCAAGGACTTCATCGGATTAGACCGTCCGATGACTATTCCTTCCGTCGGGCGAGAGTCGCGAACTCCGCTCACCCACCTCCCGAAGAAATGCGTTGACGACCATGAACCTTGCACAGATAAAACTTCCGTCGCGGCCGCTGAGCCTCAAACGTGGCGTCATTTCGGTGCCGGCGGCCTATTATTTCTCCATTCCCGTGCTTCTGGTGATCACGGTCGTCATGCTCGTGGCCGAAGGCCCGGGCATATTGCGCGACTATCAGATCAGCAAAGACCCGCTGGAGATTGAAAACGGCGATATCAACGGCAGCTGCAAGACGCGCAAGGCGATCTTCACGACCTGCGAGGCGGATCTTTCCTACGAACAGGCGGGCGTGAGCTACAAGAAGGATGTCGAGGTCATGTTCGTCGATTTCCATTCCGGCGATTACGAAACCGGGCTGGTCATTTCCGCGAAGAACCCGGAACTCGCAACGATTTCGCTGGGCCTCGACATGCTCTGGAACCGCATCATCACGCTCGGCGTGTTCGTCGCCCTGCTCGGTTTCGGCAGTCTCGCGATGCTGTTCACGCTTGTCCGTGTCCTGCGGGTTCGTCTGCAGCTGCGCAAGCCCGCGCCTTTGACCGTCATCCCGGTCGCGCTGACGGCTGTTGCCGAAAAACGCAGCCGTCTCTTCGTGACTTATGCCGATACGGTGAGGGACGATAAAACCAAACGGCAATCCTTTACGCATCTGGAGCGGGGTCGCATTCCCGTTGTCGTCGGCCATACCGGCAAACATGATGTGGCGCTCGCGGTCCTGCATGGCAACAGCGCGTTGCCGGTTCTGCTCGACGACCAGCTGGAGCGGATCGACCTTACGGAGCAGGAGCGGGCGGAAGCTCTGGCATCGCTTGCCCCGATGGTCGCGAGCGAGACGCAGGGGGCTGCCGCGGCCCAGGCTGCGGCGATGAAGAAAGGGCCGGGCCTGTTGCGCAGACTGGGCACTCTCGTTGCCATCGTTGCCGTCATCATCGTTGCGGTGTTCGGTTACTGGCTGTGGTATGTCACAAGCGCTCCGTCGCAATTCAACTCGCCCGGAATGGACATCAACAACATGCTGCCGGCAGCACTGAACGAGTGGGGTTGCGCCCGTCTGCAGGAGCGTTTCGCCGATGGCCCGGCGCCTTTCGGATGCACCGCGGCAGATTATCGAAGCTGGAAGTAAAAGCTTCGGTCGATCACTTTTTCGGGTCGGTTTGCCGAAAGTGTTACAGCTTGGCACGCCGGCCCGAACTCTTTTCCTTTGCGCGAGAAAATATTGATACAATTATCAATAGTTGCATTAGAGATTTATAAATAAAGCACTCCCATAGTGCCACCGTGAGCGGTTCTTCAGAGGCTGGGAGAGTGCAGCATGTTCACGGTTTTGGAATGCGTTGCCATACAGCACGACCGGGCGGTCGTTCTTCTTGCAGCTGTTATCTGCCTGCTTGGCATGTTTGCTTTTTTTCACCTTCTGTTGCGTGCGGAGGAAAGTCCGGCCGGCCGTAAGCCCTATTGGGTGCTGGTTGCCGCCTTTGCCGGAGGACTGAGCGTCTGGGCCACGCATTTCGTCGCCATGCTCGCCTATAAGGGCGCGGTTCCGATCGGTTATGATTTCGCCTTCACGGCTTTGTCGGCGGTTTTCGCCGTTATCGGTTTCTGGCTGGCGCTCACCGCCCGCTCGCAGGCCGCTTACAGCCCCGTCATCGTCGGCACGCTCATTACCCTGTCGGTTGCCGTCATGCATTTCGTCGGAATGGCGGGAATGGATGTCGCCGCCACGATCAGCTACCGGTGGGGACCGGTGCTGGGCGGTTTTGCGGTCGCCTGGGTGTCTTTCCTTCTGGCCTTTTTTCTTTTCCGTGGCATCGGTTCCTGGAAGCGCATCGCCGCGCCGGCCGCATCGGCGATTTTCGCGATCTGCGCGCTGCATTTCACGACCATGTCGGCCACGGTGCTTTCGCCCGATCCGTCCGTATCCGGGCCTGATCCCGACAATGTCGCCCGGCTGATCATGATCTGCGCCATTTCCGGCGTCACGTTCCTGATTCTGTCCTCCACCGCCGCCGCCGCCCTGGTGGACCGTTATCTCGTCGATCTCAAGGGTCTCGTCGATGCGACGCTTGATGGCCTCGCCGTCGTCCGCGATGGGCGGATCGTGGAGCTGAACACCCGTTTTGCCGGCCTTCTGGGCAGGGATGAAGCATCACTGGTCGGACAGAACCCCGACGATCTCTTCAAGGCGATCGACGGGCAGCCCGCTTATCTGCCGCGCCACACGCCGGTGGAGGCGGTGCGCGAGCGTGCCGGGCAGGCGCAGATATTCGAACTCAGCGTGCGCACGATCGAATATCGCGGCCGCCCCTGTGAGGTGATGGCCATCCGTGACCTCACGGAAAAGCGCGAAGCGCAGCGGGAAATCGAATATCTCGCCCGCCATGATGTTCTGACGGGCCTTTCCAACCGCACCATGTTTCAGACCCGTCTTCACCAGCAGATCGAGCATTGCGACGAGGATGACGAATTTGCGCTCTTGGCGCTCGATCTCGACCGGTTCAAGGCCGTCAACGACATATTCGGTCATGCCGAAGGGGATCGCGTCCTGAAAAAGGTCGCCGCCATTCTCGATGAATGTGCAAGGGCAGGCGATGTGGTCGCCCGTCTCGGTGGTGATGAGTTCGTCATCCTGACCGCGCGCCACACCAGGGCGGAAGAGGCGCGCCTGCTGGCAGAGACGATCCTTGGCATGTTCGCACTGAAGATGAATGTCGCCAACGATCCGACCTCCGTCGGCGTCAGCATCGGCATCGCTGTTTTCCCACGGGACGGCCGGGATCATGAAAGCATCATGCATGCCGCAGATCTGGCGCTTTACCGCGCGAAGATGGGCGGACGCGGCATATTGGCTTTCTACGACCCGGTGATGGATCAGGAGGCGCGCGAACGCCGCCAGCTCGAGACGGATCTGCGGCTTGCCATCAATCGCAACGAGCTGCTGTTGAACTATCAGCCGGTGCTGTCCGTCGAATGCGGCCAGGTCGTGGGTTACGAGGCGCTGGTGCGCTGGCAGCACCCGACACGGGGCGTGGTGCCGCCGGATGTCTTCATTCCGATTGCCGAGGAAAGCGGGATCATCATCTCGCTCGGCGAATGGGTACTGCGTGAGGCCTGCCGTCAGGCGGCCGGCTGGGCGCCGCATCTGAAGGTCGCGGTGAATGTCTCGCCATTGCAGTTTTCGCTGGCCAATCTCGGCCATGTCGTCTGCACCGTCCTGATGCAGACCGGGCTTTCGCCGAACCGGCTGGAGCTCGAAATCACGGAAGCTGCCCTTCTGAAAGATCGCAAGACGACGCTGATCATCCTCAACCAGTTGAAGGCGCTCGGTGTCGCCATCGTCATGGATGATTTCGGCACGGGTTATTCCTCGCTCAGTAACCTGCAGAGCTTCCCCTTCGACAAGATAAAGATCGACCGCAGTTTCATCGCCGCGATGAGTGATGATGACAATGCTCGCGCCATCGTGCGCGCGGTGATCGGCCTTGGCCGCAGCCTCGATCTGCCGGTCACGGCGGAGGGGATTGAAACGGATGCGCAATATCGCATGGTCGTCGACGAGGGCTGCGCGCAGGCGCAGGGTTATCTCTTCGGCAAACCGGATGTCGCACCCGCGCAGGTCGTAAGAACCACCACGCGGAAGAAACATTCCGTTTGATAAAAGAGGCGACGGCGCAGGACGCCGTCGCCCCGCCTTTCCCACATCGGATGGAACGAGAGCGACGGCAGATCGTTAGGCTTGCGTGTGGCGCGTCCATGCTGCGGTTGCCCCGGCGGTGCCGACGACCAGCCTGACGGGAGTGGTTTGATCCCCTGTCATGAACGCGCCTCGGATGAACTTCTATTGACGGGAGAGACCGCGATGACAGACCGCCTCGAGCCGCAGGACCCGCGCAGCCAGTATCCGCGCCCGCCCTTTTCGACCCCGACCCAGGAGATGCCGGGTCTGGTGACGAATATGACGCCTTTCCCTGATCATGGCGAAAAAAGCTACAAGGGCACCGGCAAGCTTGCCGGGCGCAAGGCGCTGATTACCGGCGGCGATTCAGGTATCGGCCGCGCCGTCGCCATCGCCTTTGCAAGGGAAGGTGCTGATGTGGCGATCTCCTATCTGCCGGAAGAGGAATCCGACGCTGAGGAGGTCGTGGCGCTCATCGAGGCGGAAGGTCGCGTGGCGGTCGCGCTGCCCGGCGATATTACCGATGAGGCATGGTGCCGCGAACTGGTAGAGAAGGCGGCCGGCGATCTCGACGGGCTGGATATTCTGGTCATCAACGCCGCGAGACAGCAATATCGCGAAGACATAGAAGAACTGTCGACCGACGATTTCGACCGCACCATGAAGACCAATCTTTATGCCCTGCACTGGATTGCGCAGGCGGCTGTTCCCCATCTCAAGCCGGGGTCGTCGGTGATCACCACCGCCTCGATACAGGCTTATGAGCCCTCCGCAATCCTGCTGGACTACGCCACCACCAAAGCCGGTATCGTCGCCTATACGAAAGCGCTTGCCAAACAGCTCATCGAAAAGGGCGTGCGCGCAAATGCCGTTGCGCCGGGGCCGTTCTGGACGGTGCTTCAGCCGAGCGGCGGCCAGCCGGACGAGAAGGTGAAAAATTTCGGCAAGGACAGCGATTTCGGCCGTCCGGGACAGCCGGTGGAACTGGCGCCCGTTTATGTGCTGCTGGCGTCGCAGGATGCGAGCTTCATCAATGGCGAGGTTTATGGCGTCACCGGCGGCAGGGGCATTGCCTGAGGCGATGCCCGCAAATGCCGGATGGGGGCCTTGAGGATTTCGAAATGAAACGGCAGGCAGAACGTTCAGACAGTAGCTTGAAGAGCTTCGATGTCCGCGATCGGCTGATACTGGCGCTTTATGCACAATTGAAAGCGGAGCGGCAGACCCGTGAGGCGATGGAGTGGGTGATCCGCAATGGTGGCCTTTCGCCGGAGGTGCTGGAAGCCATGGCGTCCGACCCGGTGCCGGTTCTGGCGGAGGCGGACGTGCCCGCCATCGAGCGCATTCTGGCCGGCGACCGACGCCGGGAAATGCCCTCCCGCAGCGATGACGAGGGACGACGGACATGAACCGCAGAGCCAGCTGGAGAGGCCATCTGACCTTTGCCGATTTCAACTGCGAAATCGGCCTTTATTCCGCGCTGACCTCGGCGGAGAAAATCGCGTTCAATATCGTCAACCGCAAGACCGGCCACCGCGTCGAGCGGCAATATGTTGATAGTGATACCGGTGAGGCGGTTCTTCGCGACGATCAGGTGAAGGGATACGAGCTCGACAATGGCGATCACATCGTCATCGAGGGCGACGAGATCGCGAAGCTGATGCCAGAGAGCGACAAGGTCATCCGCGTCAGTCACTTCCTGCCCTGTGACGAGATCGACAAGCTTTATTTCGACAAGTCCTATTATCTCGCGCCGGGCGGGGAGGGTGGCGAAGAGGCGCTGACGCTTCTTGCCAGAGCGATGGACGACGAGAATGTCGCAGCTCTCGCCGAAGCGGTGCTTTTCCGCCGCAACCGTGTCCTGCTGATCCGTCCGAGCGGCAAGGCACTCGTCGCGACGACGCTGAATTTCAGCTACGAGGTCCGTTCGCAGACATCGGTCTTCAAGTCGATCCCCGACATCGAGTTCGATGAGGAAATGTTGGAACTTGCCGGTCACATCATCGAAAAGCGCGCTGGCACGTTCGATCCCGCAGACTATAGCGACCGTTATAATGATGCGCTGGCCGAACTTGTGAAAGCCAAGATCGAAGGCCGGGAAATCGCCAAGCAACCGCCGCGCAAGGAAGACAATATCATCGATCTCAAGGAGGCCCTGCGCCGCAGCGCGGGGGCGGGAGCCGGGAAAAAGGCGACGGCAGCAGGCCGCAAGGCGTCGCGGAAAGCGGGCTGATCCATGGGATTGCAGACCTATAACGCCAAGCGCAGTTTTGACAAGACGCCGGAGCCCAAGGGTACGAAGGCCGAACAGCAGGGATCGAGCTTCGTGATCCAGAAACACGATGCCCGCCGTCTGCATTATGATTTTCGGCTGGAAATGGATGGCGTGCTGAAAAGCTGGGCGGTGACGCGCGGTCCCAGTCTCGATCCCGAGGACAAACGCCTTGCCGTGCATGTGGAGGACCATCCCCTCAGTTATGGTGATTTTGAAGGTGTTATCCCCAAGGGACAATATGGCGGCGGCACCGTGATTGTCTGGGATCGCGGCATCTGGCAGCCGATCGGTGACGCCCGGAAAGGTTATCGCAAAGGTCATCTGGAATTTGAACTGGAAGGCGAAAAGCTGAAAGGACGCTGGCATCTGGTGCGCATGCATGGAAAGCCGGGCGAAAGCCGGGAAAACTGGCTGCTGATCAAGGGCGACGACGAGGAAGCCAGACATAAAGGCGGTGCGGATATTCTGGAGGAACGGCCGGAATCGGTGAAAACCGGGCGCAGCGTCGAGGAAGTCGCGGCCAAACCGAAAGATACCTGGAATTCCAAGCCGGTATCGAAAAAGGCCGCCGTTTCGACGTCGGACAAAAAACAGGCGCATGCGCTGCCTAAAGGCGCGCGCAAACAGACTATGCCGTCCTTTGTGCCGCCGGCGCTCGCGACGCTCAAACCGAAACCGCCCGACGGAGATCGCTGGCTGCATGAAATCAAATTTGACGGCTATCGTCTGCAGGCGCGCGTCGATCAGGGCAAGCTCCAGCTCCTGACCCGCAGCGGGCTGGACTGGACGGAGAAATTCGGCAGGGCCGTGACAGGAGCTATCAAGGCGCTGCCGGTGGAAACGGTGTTGATCGACGGCGAAATCGTCGTGGAACGCGATAGCGGGGCTTCCGATTTCTCCGCCTTGCAGCAGGATCTGAGCGAAGGACGCAGCGACCGTTTCGTGTTTTACGCCTTCGATCTTCTTTATCTCGATGGCAGCGATCTGCGTGGTGCGGCATTGAGCGAACGAAAGGCGCTGCTCGAAAAGCTGTTGCCGGCGGGCGATCCCCATCTCCGTTACAGCCAGCATTTTGAAGAAAGCGGCGCGCTTGTCCTCGACCATGCCTGTCGGCTCAGTCTTGAGGGTGTCATTTCCAAGGTCAAGAGCAGCAAATATGTTTCCGGGCGCAAGGGAGAATGGGTGAAATCCAAATGCTCGATGCGACAGGAATTCGTTATCGGTGGTTATACTGTCTCCTCGACATCGGACCACGCCATTGGATCGCTAGCGCTCGGCGTTTATGAAAATGGCAAGCTGCGCCATGTTGGACGTGTCGGGACAGGTTATACGGGCGAAGTGGCGGAGATGCTACTTGGCCGGCTGAAGCCGCTTGAGCGCAAGGAAAGCCCGTTCGGTGAGAAACTCACCGCGCTTGCCCGACGTGATCTTCATTTCGTCAAGCCGGAACTAGTGGCGGAAGTGGAGTTTCGCGCATGGTCTGGAGATGGCAATCTGCGTCATGCCTCTTTCCGGGGGCTGCGCGAAGACAAGCCCGCAGGAGAAATCGAACGCGAGGAGAAGGCCGTGTCCGACACCAAGGCGCCGCAATCGACGATCAAGTTCACCCATCCGGACCGGCTGTACTGGCCGGACGATGGCGTGACGAAGGAGGGGCTTGCCGATTATTATGCGCAGGTCTGGCGGCACATCGCGCCCTTTGTCGTCAACCGGCCGCTGGCACTGCTGCGCTGCCCGGAGGGCATAGAAGGGCAGCGTTTCTTCCAGAAACATGCCTGGCGCGGCATCAACAAGGCGGTTGAGCAGATCAGGGATCCCAAGGACAAGCGCGGTGAGCCGCTGATCCGCATCACCGATTTTGATGGCCTGATGGCGCTCGTGCAATCCGCCGCGCTTGAAATCCACCCATGGGGCGTGACCACCGCCAATTGGGAAAAGCCTGACATGATCACCATGGATATCGACCCCGGCGAGGATGTGGCATGGGAAGAGGTGATTGAGGCGGCGCTGGAACTGAAACGGCGTTTCGAAGAGGCCGGGCTTGCCGCTTTCGTCAAGACCTCGGGCGGCAAGGGACTGCATGTCGTCGCGCCGCTGAAGCCGCAGGCGGGCTGGGCCCCGGTAAAAGCCTTCGCCAAGGCCATGGCGGCGGATATGTCGAAAGCCGAACCGGAGAAATATCTTTCCGTCGCCACCAAAGCGAAACGTCAGGGCCGTATTTTTATCGACTACCTGCGCAACGGCAGGGGCAATACGGCGGTTGCGGCCTATTCGACGCGCGCCCGGCCGGGAGCCGCCATTTCAGCGCCGCTCGAATGGTCGGAACTCACCGCCGAGATCGGTCCGGCCCATTTCACCGTCAACAATATTGGGGCTCGTCTTGCGGCGCTGAAAAAAGACCCGTGGGACGGCTTTTTTGCCGCTGCCAAGCCGCTGCCGAAAAAGGCACGGTGAAGACGCCGATTCTCAGCTTCTCTTTTCCGAAGCGAGGCTTTTCTTCAGCGCATCCATGATATTGATGACATTGCCGCCGGTGCGGGCCTTCGTGCTAGTTTTCTTTGTCGACGAGGAGACCTCCTCGCCTTTGGTCTTCAGCAGGGACTTGATCTTTTTCTGAATGGGGTCCTGCACCAGAGTTGGCTTCCAAGCCGTGACCTGTTTGCCGATGCGTTTTTCCATGGCGTCCAGCAACGGCCGGTCGATTTTCATCTTCGGCTCCAGCGCGTCGATGCTCTCGCGCACCTCCTCGCCGTAATGGAGGGTCCACAGGATGATGCCCTTGCCTGAAGGTTCCAGCAGGACTGCCCTTTCACGACGGTAGATCACCAGACGCGCAATGCCGAAAACATCGTTCGCCTTCATGGCTTCGCGAATGACGCTGAAGGCTTCGGTGCCGATCTTGTCTTCCGGGCGCAGAAAATGCGGACGGTCGTACCAGATCCAGTCGATCGACCCTTTCGGCACGAAGGTCTTGATATCGATGGTGCGGGTGCTTTCCAGCGCCACCGCGTCGATCTCGTCATCCTCCAGCAGCACATAATCGTCTTCGCCGCGCGGAAAACCCTTCACCTGGTTCCTGGCGGCGACCGGCCTGTGGGTGACACTGTCGACATAGCGGCTTTCGACGCGATTGCCGGTTTTGCGATTGAGGATGTGGAAGCGGTATTTGTTGCCTTCGGTCGTCGCAGGCGTCAACGAGACGGAGGCCGTCACCAGTGACAGCTTCAGATAACCCTTCCAGAAAACCTGCCGTGCCATGTCCGCGATCCGCATTGGTCTCCCGAAACAACAGCCACAGGGTGGCTTTTGTTCCGGGAGGGACCGCAAATCGGGGCAGGGATGGAGTTATCAGAACAGCGAGGTCAGCCCGTAAACGGCAGCGGAGATCAGTGCGGCTGCCGGCATGGTCACGATCCAGGCGATGACGATATTGCCGGCAAGCCCCCAGCGCACCGCCGAGACACGGCGTGCAGCGCCGACACCGATGATGGCGCCGGTGATCGTGTGGGTGGTGGAGACCGGAATGCCGAGCCATGTGGCGCCGAACAGCGTCAGCGCGCCGCCGGTTTCGGCGCAGAAACCCTGCATCGGGTTCAGCCGGGTGATTTTCGATCCCATCGTATGGACAATACGCCAGCCGCCGAAGAGCGTACCGAGCGCCATGGCCGACTGGCAGGAAATCACCACCCAGAAGGGCACGTAGAAGCTTTCGCCGAGATGCCCCTGGCTGAACAGCAGCACCGCGATGATGCCCATGGTCTTCTGCGCGTCATTGCCGCCGTGCCCCAGCGAATAAAGCGAGGCGGAGATGAACTGCATGACGCGGAAGGTGCGGTCGACCGCAAAGGGCGTCTGCCGCACGAACAGCCAGGACACGGCAAGCACGAGAACGAGCGCCAGGAAAAAGCCGATGGCCGGCGACATGAAGATCGCCCCCACGGTCTTCAGCAGGCCCGACCAGACGATGGAATTAAAGCCAACCTTGGCGAAACCCGCACCGACGAGGCCGCCGATCAGCGCATGCGAGGAGCTGGAGGGAATGCCGAAAATCCAGGTGACGATGTTCCAGACGATCGCGCCGATCAGTGCCGCGAAGATGACCTGCGGCGACACGATGGCCGGATCGATGATGCCGGTGCCGAGCGTTTCCGCCACATGCAGGCCGAAGAACAGGAAGGCGATGAAATTGAAGAAGGCCGCCCAGGCGACCGCATATTGCGGCCGCAGCACCCGGGTGGAGACGATGGTGGCGATGGAATTGGCGGCGTCATGCAGACCGTTCAGGAAATCGAAGAACAGCGCGATGGCGATAAGGCCGACGAGCAGCGGCAGGGCAAGCGCGACATCCATCAGACGTTCTCGATCACGATGCCGCTGATCTCGTTGGCCACATCCTCGAAGCGGTCGACGACCTTTTCGAGTTCGCCGTAGATTTCGCTGCCGATCATATAGGCCATGGCATCGCCGCTCGCGCCATGCCGACGGAAGAGGTCCTTCAGACCCAGGTCGTGAAGCTCGTCGGAGCGGCCTTCGACGCGGGTTACCTCTTCGGCGATGGCCGAGAGGCGATGCGCATTCGTGCCGACCTTGTTGAGAAGCGGAATGGCTTCCGCAATCAGGCCCGCCGCGCGCACGATCTCGTGGCCCATCTCCTTCATCAGCGGGTCGAATTCGCTCTGTTCGAACAGGCGGATGGTCTTGACGGTCTTGTGCATCATGTCGATGGCGTCATCCATGGACTGGATGAGGTCCTTGATGTCGCCACGATCGAATGGCGTGATGAAGCTCCGCCTGACCGCAAGCAGCACCTCGCGGGTGATGTCATCCGCCTGATGCTCGAGGGCGACGATGAGGTCGCAGTTCTTCTCGACGTCGACGCCGCTCAAAAGTTGGTCAAGGGCTTCAGCCGCTTTGATGACGGTTTCGGAATGTTTGCTGAACATGTCGAAGAAACGGTCCTCGCGCGGCATCAGCTTGCGAAAAATACTCATCATGCGAATTGGCCCTCAATGGCGCTTTATCAGTTGTGGGGGGTGATTGTCATAAAACTGTCATAAATGCACGCGGGGCATTGATGCAACCCGGAAAATCAGCACTATCAACGGATATGAAATCTTCCAAGAAACGCCGGAAAACCCGTCCGGCCCGTCCACTCACATTGCTCCAGCAGCTGGCTGCGGTTCCCGAAAAGCTCTTCACCGGTGCTTTCCGGCAGCAATATGCCGCGCTCTGTTTCCGTTATGCCGCCAACGGCGTGGATGTCGAAATCCTCCTCGTCACGTCCCGTACCAGTCAGCGCTGGATCATTCCGCGCGGCTGGCCGATGAAGCGCAAGAAACCGCATCAGGCGGCGGCGATAGAAGCGTGGGAGGAGGCGGGTGTGCGCGGCCGGGTGAAGAAGGATGCGGTGGGCCGCTATACCTATCTCAAGATGCTCGACAATGGCGATGTCGTTCCCTGCATGGTCGACGTCTTCCAGATAGAGGTGAAGGAAACGGACACAACCTTCAAGGAGCACGGTGAACGCCTGCTGGAATGGGTGCGCCCTGACGAGGCGGCAAGACGCGTTCGCGATATTGAACTGAAATCGCTGCTGGTCGATTTCCGGCCAAAGGGGAAAAAGAAACGCCAGAGCGGCGAGAGACCGTAACCGCATCTGCGCGGCATTCCTTCCTGCAGCCGGTACTGTAATGCCACCGCAATAGGACATGCCCACCCTTGCCTGATGATTGTCATCAGGAGCCGTTGCATGAATTTACGTCGTCCCGTTCTCCGCTTCTTATTGCGTTATCTCCATCCGATTATCGCCATCGCTTTGCTTCTGGCGGGCCCGGCTGCGATTCTTTTGCTGAGATGACGACAGGGGCACCATCCGGAATGACGGGAAGGCGGTGTCGCCTTCCCGTTGTCAGCCGGATTGGTGTCTAGCCGACCTTGTCAGGCCGGCTGTTTTTGGGAAGATTGCGCCTCATTGCCCGAATGCCCCGTTTCATCCGGCGCTTTCGGTAACAGGCGGGCGAAACGCCTGATGATGCTGTCCAGATAGGACAGGATGGTCGGCACCACGATCAGGGTCAGCAGCGTGGAACTGATGAGGCCGCCAACCACCGCATGGGCCATCGGCGCGCGCTGCGCGCCACCGCCGCCGACGGCCAGGCCGAGCGGGATCATGCCGAAGATCATTGCAAGCGTCGTCATGATGATCGGACGGAAGCGGATGACGCCCGCATTCTCGAGCGCTTCGTTCAGCGAAAGCCCCCGCCGCCGCTCGCGATTGGCGAAATCCACCAGCAGGATGCCGTTTTTGGTCACGAGGCCCATCAGCATGATGAAGCCGATCAGCGAGAACATGTTGATCGTGCTGCCGGCGATCATCAACCCGATGAGGACGCCGACGAGCGACAGCGGCAGCGACGCCATGATGGCGAGCGGTTGCAAGAAGCTGCCGAACTGCGAGGCGAGCACGATGTAGATGAAGATGACGGCCATGCTGAGCGCCGTGACCATATGGCCGACGGTTTCCTGCATGGTTTCGGCGTCGCCGCCGAAGCGGATGCGATAGCCGTTCGGCAGGTCAAGACCGGCGGTCAGGCCCTGCAGGGTCTCCGTCACGTCGCCAAGCGTGCGGCCGGCAATATTGGCCGAAACCAGTATCTCGCGGCGATTGTCGATGCGGCGGATTTCGGCGGGGGCTGGCATGATGCCGATATCGGCAACCTGATCGAGACGCGCCATCAGCGGTGCATCATTTGCTGCCGTGCGGCCGGTTGCGATCATCAATTCACCGAGACTTGCCAGGTCGGACCGCCGCTCGGCCGGCAGGCGGATGACGATATCGTACGTATTGCCGTCCGTATCCGTCCATTTCGACACATCCTCGCCGCCGATAAGGGGGGAGAGTGCCGTGGCAAGATCGGAGCGGGCAATGCCGAGATCGCTCGCCGCCGCAGGCTTCAGGCGTACCGACAGGACAGAGGTCACATCCTTGGCGCTGGAGGTCACGTCCACGAGGCCGGGAATTTTTTTCATGTCTTCGACGAGGCCGGCGGCGATTTTTTCAAGAACAGCCCGGTCGTCGCCGAGGATGCTCAGCTGCACCGGGCTTTCGCCGCCGCCAAGGCCATTCTGCAGGATCGTGACCTCAATGCCAGGTATGGCCGACAGGCGCTTGCGAACCGGCTCGGCAAGGGAGAGCGGGGTTCGGCTTCGCATATCGAGCGGCGCCAGGCCCACCAATATGGCGGCGCGATGTTTGCCGGCGGCGCCGCCTGTGTTGATGGTGGAATAAAGCATCTCGACCTCCGGAAATTCCCTCAGCGCCTTCTCGACCTGCCGCACCTTGGTCGTCGTATAGTCCAGAGAGGAGCCGACCGGCGCGGTGATGTTGACCTGGAAGCGGCCCTCATCGGCATTCGGAACGAATTCCGTGCCGACCAGCGGCACCATGAACAAGCTGGCGATAAATATGCCCGATGTGACAAGCAGGGTGACGAGCCGGTGCCGCAGGGTCCAGCCGATGGCGCGGCGATACTGGCCGGCCATCCATTCGAAGCCGCGGTCGAAACGCGCGATCAGTCGGCCTATCGGGCCGCGTTTTGCATCGGGTTGGGCGTCCGGATCGTACCAGACGCTTGATAACATCGGATCGAGCGTGAAGGCGACGAAAAGCGAGATCAGCACCGCGGCGGAGACGGTGACGCCGAATTCATAGAAAAACCGGCCGACGATGCCATCCATGAAGGCAACCGGCAGGAAAACCGCCACGATCGTCGCCGTTGTCGCAATGACCGCAAGCCCGATTTCATTGGTGCCGTCGAGGGCTGCGCGCAGGTGGGATTTGCCCATATGCAGATGGCGGGTGATGTTTTCGCGCACCACGATGGCGTCATCCACGAGAATGCCGATGGAAAGCGTCAGCGCCAGCAGGCTGAGCGTATTGAGCGTGAAACCGAGGAAATCGATCACCGCGAGCGTGCCGATGATGGCGATCGGCAGCGTCAGCCCGGTAATCACCGTACTGCGCCAGGAATTGAGGAACAGGAAGACGATGGCGACGGCGAGCGCCGCACCTTCTATCAGTGTCGTCTGTACCTGGCTGACGGATTCGCGAATGGGTATCGATGAATCCGTGACGATACGCAGCTGCACGTTCTGCGGGGCAAGCTCGGCGTTGAGCGCATCGAGGCGCTTTCTCACATCCGTCGCCACCTCAACGGTATTGGCGCCCTGAACCTTGACGATGTCGATCGCCAGCGCCGTCTGGCCATTATAGAGGGCCCGGCTTTCGGCATCGGCTGCCCCTTCCGAAAGCGTCGCGACATCGCGAAGCTCGACGGCCGCGCCGCCGCGCCTTGCCACGACCATATCCAGCAGCGCCTGCGGCTCCTCGATACGGCCCTGCACCTGGATCGTCCGTTCGGAAAGGGGATCGACGACGCTTCCGGCCGGGCTGTTGCTGTTGCCGGCGCGCAGCGCGTTCACCACCTCGTTAATGCCTATTCCAAGGGCGCGCATGCGCGTCTCGTCGATCATCACATCGATCTGCCGTTTGCGGGCGCCAACCAGCGTTGCCTGGCCGACGCCGGCAACGGTCGTCAGCTGCCGCACCACCTTCTGGTCGGCAAGGGTGGTGAGTGCGGGTACATCGAGCGACGTCGAACTGATCGCAACCGACAGGACCGGCTCGGCGGCGGGGTCGAACCTCGATATGACGGGTTTTTTGGCGTCTTCCGGAAAATTCGCCTCGATGGCGGCGATCTTGTCGCGGACCTCCTGCGCGGCGGCCGAGCTCTGCACTTCGAGCTTGAATTTCGCGACCACGACGGAGCGCCCCTCATAGGAGGTGGACGTGACCTCGTCGAGGCCGCCAATGGCGTTCAGCGCATCCTCGACGGGCCGCGTCACCTCCGTCTCCACCGTCTCCGGCGTCGCGCCCGGATAAGAGGTGACGACGACCACCACGGGAACGTCGACATTGGGATATTGGTCCAGCCCAAGCCGCTGCAGCGAGAAGGCGCCCATGACCAGAAGTGCCACCATCATCATGGTGGCAAAAACAGGGTGGGTAACGGATATGCGGGTCAAGAACATTTCAGCCTGCCTTGTCGACGGTGACGGCCATGTCAGGCCCCAGTTCGGGAAGCGGTGCGGTGAGGATGGTCTCGCCATTCTTCAGGCCGGCGGCAATCTCGACCAGACTGCCATCGTTCCAGCGCGCTCCGACTGCGACCGTCTGGCGGCGAAGACGGCCATCCTCCACCTTCAGCACATGGTAACCCGTCTCGTCCTTGCGCAGCGCGATTGCGGGAACGACAAGCGCATCGTTCTTTTCACGCAGGAGGATCGATCCGCTGGCGAACATTCCGCCCCACAGCCGGCCGTCCCGATTGGCAAGCCGCAGATAGACGGCGACGAAACGGGTGCCGTCTTCGGCAACCGGGCTGATGCGGTCGACCGTGCCTTTGACGATCTGGCCGCCAAGGCCGTCGATCGCCAGTTCCACCGTCTGGCTGAGCGCCACGCGCGGTATGTCGCGGGTGGCGACAAGAACCTTCGCTTCCAGCACGCTGGTATCGACCAGTGTGAGAAGCTCGCCATCCGCACCGGCTCGCGATCCCGCCTCGGCCAGCCGCCGGGTGACGGTGCCGCTGAAGGGCGCGCGGATTTCGGCGTTGCGAAGGGCGAGGCGGGCGATATCCGCCTGCGCCGCAAGGCTCTGGAGCCTTGCCGTCTTCACCGCGACATCGCTTTTCGCCTTGTCGAGCTGTTCCGTCGAAGCGATGTTTTTCAGGGCAAGCTGTTCGGTTCTCGTCAGGGCCTGCATCGCCAGCATCAGTTCGGCCTCGGCCGCATCCCGGTCGCTCTGCCGTAGCAAAAGCGTCGATTGCAACTCATCGGTTTCGAAACGTACGAGCAGCTTGCCCGCCTGCACCGCATCTCCGTCGCGGACATTCATTTCCACGATCTTGCCGGCTTCACGGGCGCGGATCACCACGCGGGTGATCGGCTGAAGCTCGCCGCTGACGCCAAGCCGCTCCACCATCGCGCGCGTACCGATCTTTGCCGTTTCCGCAGCCGTCAGTTCGAACGGCGTGCCTGCGGGGCTCATCGAGGCGGTTTCGACGAGCCCGTTCACGATGCCTTTGACACGCTCATTCGCATCGACGCTGCCGCGCGCCGGATCGAGAGCGGTGACAACGAGAACGCAACCTGCAAGCGCGATCCCCGCCTTGATGGTTCTCTTCACCCACATACTGAAATCCTTTCCATCCCGGGACCGCCGCTCAGGCGGTCGCATTGCCTCTGTCGAGGCGGATGGTTTCTGGATAGGCATCCATAATTGCAGCAGCATTACCCTCCGGGGCGCGCCTGCCTAAACGGAACCGTCTAATGCTCCAAAGTTCTGTTTTTATGAATTTTCCAGAGGTGAAACCATTATGGATCCTGGTTGTAAATGCTCTGGCGTCGTCTTCGCCGCAATACTGCCGCAACCTTTCTGGCAGAAAACGGAAGGCGAAGGGACGGTGACGCATGAGACTTCTTTTGATCGAAGACGAAAAGGAAATGGCGGATGCGCTGACGGCGACGCTCGGCAAGCAGGGGATCGTCATCGACCATACCATGTGGCTCGGCGATGCGATGGAGCTGACGCGTCAGCACGTCTATGACGCCATTCTGCTCGACCGTCGCCTGCCTGACGGGGAAGGGCTCTCCTTCATTCCGCAGCTGCGCCGCGCAGGTATCGACACGCCGATCATTCTGTTGACGGCGATGAACGAGCCGGAAGAGCGGATCGCGGGGCTGGACGGCGGCGCAGACGATTATCTTGGCAAGCCGTTTCTCGTCGGCGAGTTGCTGGCCCGGGTGCGCGCGGTTCTCAGGAGGCCGGCAAACCTTGCGCCGGCCCAGATCACCGCTGGCCGCATCGTCATTGATCCGCTCCATCTCAGCGTCACGATCAATTCGGTTCCCTTCGATCTGCCAAGACGCGAGCTTGCGGTTCTCATTGCGCTGGCGAAACGCAAGGGCAAATCCGTGCTGCGCTCCACGCTCGAGGCAGCCGTTTACAATTACGAGGAGGAGATCCAGTCCAATGCGCTCGACGCGCATATATCGCGGCTGCGAAAACGCCTGCTCGATGCATCCGCAGGCGTCGGCGTCCATAATATTCGTGGTATCGGTTATCTGTTGAAGGAAGAAGCATGAAAGCGCAGGGCACGTCCAACCCGTCCTTGTGGTGGAAACTGAGCTGGCAGCTCAGCGTCGTCGTCTCTGCCATGATTGCCGTGGTCATCATCGGGCTCTGTTTTTACGGCGTGATGATGCTTTCCCCCAATATTGCGCTCTGGGACGACCTCTCGGCCACGCTTGATGGTTCACTTTCGCTCGATCCGCAAAAGGGATTGGTCATTACCGAGAGCCCGGCATTGCGGGCCCTGAAGGCGGAGAACTCAACACTCTGGTTCGTTGCCTCCACGCTGGATGGGCGGGTGGCGACCTACGGCGCCGTGCCTGCCGTTTATGAGGAACTGTCGCGGTATCTGCATCTGATGACGGATGCCGATATTCGTGGAGGAAAGGGCATCGTCGAGGTCGCCCTGGTTGAAAGCATGGAAACGAAATGGGGTGCGGTAAGGGTCATGTTCGGCGGAACGACGCATGTCGGCGGGCAGTTCCTGACGCTTCTTGCCGGAACCTACAAGATTTACGTTCCCCTGCTGGCTGTCATCCTGCCCGCCGTGTTCTTCTCGGTTCCCCGCATCGTGCGCCAGGCGCTTTCCGGCCTCAGTTCCGTCGTCAAAAAGGCCCCCGAGATCGATCCGCGGCGGCCGGGTTCAAAGCTTCCCGTCGAGGATGTGCCACGCGAGGTGGTTCCGCTGATCCTTGCCTTCAACAGCATCCTCGAACGGCTGGAAGAGCAGTTTCGAGCGCGCCAGCGTTTTCTCATCGATGCGGCGCATGAGCTGAGAACGCCGATTGCGATCATGCAGACCCGGATAGAGGGCTTGCCGGGGCCGGAACAGCAACGCCTGATGGAGGATGTCGCGCGGCTTGGCGAGACTACGGAACAGCTTCTCGCCTTCGAAAGAAACGATCAGGTGAATGACAGGCGCGAGACGGTGGAGCTCGTCGAGATGACCCGCACCGTCGTCGCCGATCTCGCGCCGCTTGCGCTTTCGGCGGGTTATGACATCTCCTTCGACACGCAGATCGCGCGATATGAGGTGATGGGCGACCCCTTCACCCTGCCGCGTGCGATCAGCAACATCGTGCGCAATGCCATCGATTATGGTGGGAACAGGGGGATGATCCATATCTCGGTTCTCGCCAATGGTGAGATCGCGATTTCCGATGAGGGGCAGGGGATAGCCGAAGACCAGCGGGAACGGATTTTCGAGCCCTTTTACCGCATCACACCGCGCAGCACCGGGGCAGGGCTTGGCCTCAGCCTCGTCAAGCAGATCGTCGCCAACCATAACGGGCGAATCTTTCTGGATAGCAGCGCCTTCGGAAGCACCTTCCGGTTACGTTTCTGATCGTTGCGTTGCGCGCTGTCCAGAGGCGGGTGATTGTAATGTTGCCGCAATTTTAGCTGTCGTACCATGCGGGGCACAGGATCAATCATCCCAACCGGAGTACGTGCAGTGAAACAACAGTGGAATCTGTTTGCCCGGGGTTCCGGCGACAAGGCCTCCCGCAGCCGCGGTGTCGCCTTCGCCACCTTGCCCTTCGCCATCCTCATGTCCAGCTGCACCTCCGTGCCGCTGAAAGAAGGTGGCACGCTCACCTCCTATGCGCAGCTCAGCCCGGCCAAGGGAAAGTTCACCAAATCGCGAACCTTCGTGGACGCCACCGGGCTGGCCGGGGTCAAGACCGTCGCCATCGTGCCGACCACCTTCTCCTTCGCCGCCTCGTCGCGGGTCACATCGGAAAGGGATCGTGCCCTTGTTTCGAATGCGCTGGATCGCGCCATCTGCGTGGCGCTCAGCGATAAATACCGGATCGCCGCTCTTGGACAGCCGGCGGATATGACGGTGCGCACGGTCATCACCGATCTGGTGCCGACCGACAAGACCATGGCCGGGGTATCGACGGCCGTGACGCTCGGCAGCGGCTTCGTCCTGCCGGTCAGCGTGCCGCGTCTCCCATTCGGGCTTGGCGGGCTGGCCGTTGAGGCCGAGGCGGTGGATAGTGGCGGCGTTCAGCGCGCGGCGGCTGTCTGGTCCAAGGGCGCGAATTCCATCACTGGTAACGCCCGCGCGTCGGAAATCGGCGACGCTTACGAGCTTGCCACCGATTTCTCCAACTACTTCTCGCGTATTCTCGTGACAGGCAAAGTTTCCGACGGCCTGAACCTCTCTATTCCCTCCGGCCATCGAATCCGGTCGGCTCTGGGCGGAAAACCGAAATATGTCGAGTGCGATGCCTATGGCCGGTCGCGCGGCTTGAAGGGCATGGTGGCCGACAAGTTCGGCGCGCCGCCGCAATGGACCGACGACGGGCACGCGAAAGTCGCGGCGCGATAGGCCAGCCGCTTTATGTGTAGATCGCGTGCGTTACGGCGCGCGCGATCGTCCGAACCAAGTGCCTATGCCGCGAGACCGAGCTTCTGAAGGCCGCATTCGCGGACGATCTCCGCGATATGGGCGAACTGCGCCGAGAGCGGGTTGCTCTTGCGCCAGACCATGCCGATGGTGCGCGACGGGCGCGGTTCCGCAAGCCGGAATACCGAAACGGTGGATTGCCGCGTTTCCATATCGACGGCCATCTGCGGAATGAGTGTGACGCCGATGCCGGCGCCGACCATCTGTACGAGGGTGGAGAGCGAAGAGCCCTCCATCAGCACGCGCGGCGGCGCATTGGTCGTGCTGCAGAAGGAAAGCGCCTGGTTGCGGAAACAATGGCCTTCCTCCAGCAATAGCAGGCGCATTTCACCCAGCTTGTCGGCGCTCGGCACCGGCATGCCCGCATCCTCCATCGGCCGCACCAGAATGAATTCCTCCGAAAACAGCGGAACCTCCTCCAGCGCGGGTTCCGAAACGGGCAACGCGACGATTGCCATGTCGAGTCGGGCTTCGAGAAGGTCTTCGATGAGCTTCTGCGTTACCGCTTCGCGCGGGCGCGCCTCCAGTCCGGGATAATGCCGGGTCAGCGTCTTGATCACCTGCGGCAAGAGATAGGGCGCAACGGTGGGAATAACACCGATGCGCAGGCGACCGCTGAGAGGGCCATGCCCCGCGCGCGCCAGATCCTGCAACTCGTCCACCGAACGCAGGATGGCCCGGGTGCGTTCGGCAAATTCCTCACCAAGCGCCGTCAGCCTGATCTGGCGGCTGCCGCGTTCGACGAGCGGCGCACCGATCAATTCCTCCAGTTCCCGTATCTGCAAAGATAGTGCAGGCTGGGAGATGGCACAGGCTTCCGCCGCACGCCCGAAATGGCCGATCTTGGCAAGGGCGTCGAAATAACGGAGATGTTTCATGGAGAGCGCAATCATAAGCTCAGCATATCGCAGCCTTTAGAATATACAATTGGAAATTATGGAACCCGGCTGTTAGTCATCTTCATGACAGAAAGAAGCTGTAGCTGTGAATGATCACCGGCGTCGCTGCACGGTTTCCCATGACCTGCCGCGGGCTCTGGCTCCAACAGGCTGCACATGTCGAATTGATTATTTCGTTTAATTGCTAAACCCATCGGAGGGCGAAATGGACGCAACTTCAAAACCAGCTGGCAAGTGTCCCGTCATGCATGGAGGCAACACGGCCTCCGGTAAATCGGTGACTGAATGGTGGCCGAATGCGCTGAACCTCGATATCCTGCATCAGCACGATACCAAGACCAATCCACTCGGCACCTCCTTCAACTATCGCGAAGCCCTGAAGACGCTCGATGTCGAGGCCCTGAAGGCCGATCTGCGCGCCCTGATGACCGACAGCCAGGAATGGTGGCCGGCCGACTGGGGCAGCTATGTCGGCATGATGGCCCGTGTTACCTGGCATGCGGCGGGTTCCTACCGCGTAACGGACGGTCGTGGTGGCGCCAACACCGGCAACCAGCGTTTTGCACCGCTCAATTCCTGGCCTGATAACGTCAACACCGACAAGGGCCGCCGTCTGCTTTGGCCGATCAAGAAGAAATACGGCAACAGGATTTCCTGGGCAGACCTGATCGCGCTCGCCGGCACCATTGCCTATGACGTCGCCGGTCTGAAGACCTTCGGTTTTGCCTTCGGTCGTGAAGACATCTGGGCTCCGGAAAAGGACACCTATTGGGGTGACGAAAAGGAATGGCTGGCGCCGAGCGATGGCCGTTACGGCGACGTGACCAAGCCTGAGACGCTGGAAAACCCGCTTGCCGCCGTGCAGATGGGCCTCATCTACGTCAACCCGGAAGGTGTGAACGGCAAGTCCGATCCGCTGGCAACGGCGGCGCAGATGCGCGAGACCTTCGCCCGCATGGGTATGGATGACGAGGAAACCGTGGCTCTCACCGCTGGCGGCCATACCATCGGCAAGTCGCACGGCAATGGCAGCGCCGCCAACCTCAGCCCCGATCCGGAAGCCGCAGGCCCGGAATTTCAGGGGCTTGGCTGGATCAACACCAAGGGCCGCGGCATTGGTCGCGACACGGTTGTTTCCGGTATCGAAGGTGCCTGGACGAGCGAGCCGACCAAGTGGGACAACGGCTTCTTCGACATGCTGTTCAAGCATGAGTGGACCTTGACCCACAGCCCTGCCGGTGCATCACAATGGGCGCCGATCACCATCGCCGAAGAAGACAAGCCCGTGGACGTCGAGGATGCCTCGATCCGCACCATTCCGATGATGACCGATGCCGACATGGCTCTGAAGGTCGACCCGATCTACCGCGAGATTTCGCTGAAGTTCAAGGACGACCAGGATCATTTCTCGGACGTCTTCGCCCGCGCATGGTTCAAGCTGACGCATCGCGACATGGGACCGAAGGCGCGTTACATCGGCCCTGATGTTCCGGCCGAAGACCTGATCTGGCAGGATCCCATCCCGGCAGGCTCCACCAGCTACGATGTCGCTGCCGTCAAGGCGAAGATCGCGGCGTCTGGCCTTTCCGTTGCCGATCTGGTCTCGACCGCCTGGGATAGCGCCCGCACCTTCCGAGGTTCGGACAAGCGCGGCGGCGCCAATGGCGCACGCATCCGCCTCGCACCGCAGAAGGATTGGGAAGGCAACGAGCCCGCCCGTCTTTCCCGCGTGCTTTCGGTTCTGGAGCAGATTGCCTGTGAAAGCGGCGCGAGCATTGCGGATGTGATCGTTCTCGCCGGCAATTACGGTGTGGAACAGGCGGCCAAGGCGGCCGGCTTCGACATTGCCGTACCTTTTGCGGCCGGTCGTGGTGACGCTTCCGCCGAGCAGACGGATGCTGACAGCTTTGCTCCGCTTGAGCCGCTGGCGGATGGTTTCCGCAACTGGGTCAAGAAGGACTATGTCGTCAGCCCCGAAGAACTGCTGCTGGATCGCGCACAGCTTCTCGGCCTGACCGCGCCGGAATTGACCGTGCTCATCGGCGGCCTGCGCGTCATCGGCACCAATTACGCCGGTACGGCGCATGGCGTGTTCACCGACAAGCCCGGCGCGCTGACGACGGACTTCTTCACGACGCTGACGGACATGGCCTATTCCTGGGTTCCGACCGGCAACAATCTCTATGAGATTCGTGACCGCACGACCGGGGCAGCCAAGTACACGGCCACGCGCGTAGACCTCGTCATCGGTTCGAACTCCATCCTGCGCGCCTATGCGGAAGTTTATGCGCAGGACGACAGCAGGGAGAAATTCGTGCGTGATTTCGTCGCCGCCTGGACGAAGGTGATGAACGCTGACCGTTTCGACCTTCTGTAAGGAAGGCCGACCATTAAATGATGATGCACCTCCCTGAGCGATCGGGGAGGTGTTTTTGCGGATCCGGCATGAGGGGGAGGTTATTCGCCTCTGCATTCCGCTCGTAGTGGGATGTGCTGCCCTATCGCCTGTCCGAAGACGAAACCGGTTTGCCGGGAGAGGATTTTTCGGCCTTTTCCGAGGGCGCTTTGCCGCTTTTTTCATTTTCATGCGCATCCGGCCCGGCAACGATGACGCCGCGGCCCTTCTCTTCGCGCTTCTTGTCCGCGAAGTTGCCCGGTTCCTTCTTGCTGTCCATGATAGTCTCCATTGTTGCGTTCCTGTCAGGAGTTCAACGGGTGTCCTGGGCAGAGGTTCCAGGGCGGTCGCGTCAGTGAATGTTTCTCTTCATAACGATCTTTGCTATTAACATGAATTGATAAGTCATGTTATTGGGGCGAAGCGCGATGACTGGCGCGGCGCGCCTGTCTGTCCAAGCCCTCAACCCAGACCCGACAACCGGACGGTACCCGCATTGAGTTTCTGGCATTCCATGACCTGGCACACGGAAGGGATCAGCGTCACTGCGCCGGTGAAATGGCGCCAGCTGGACGGGCTCGTCAGTGCTTTCTGGGAGGCGGAAAGCCAGATGGGGGCGAAGGGTTATTATCTGGCCGCCGATCCGCGCATCATGATTTTTTTCAACGATGTGTCTTCACGCATCAGCATGTCCAACCGGAACGGCGAGTTCAGCAACCATTCGCGGCCGATGACGCGGGCGGTTTATGTGCCGGCTGGCGTGCCGATGTGGACGAGCAGCAACGCCACGCACCGGTTCTCGCATCTCAACCTGCATATTCACAAGGACCGGCTGTTGCGCTTCCTGTTACCTTCGGTCGGCAGTTCGGCGGCGATGACGGCGCTGCGCCGCCCGGTCGAGATACAGGATATCGGCTCGGTGGAAACTCTTGCCGGCCTGCTTGTCGATGAGCTGGCGGAGCCCTCGAAACATGCGGTCTATGCGGAAAGTCTCGTCGGCAGCATCGTTGCCGGCCTGCTGGATATTCCCGGCCATTCGCCGGAGCAGGCCAATGGCAGGTTGACGCAGGCGCAGTTGAACAAGCTTCTTGCCCAGGTCGAAAAGCGTGGCGATGACCGTATGACGGTTGCCGAAATGGCGGATATTGTCGGGCTTTCGGAAAGCTGGTTCGCCACCGTATTTCGCCAGACCACCGGCAAGACGCCGCTGCAATGGCAATTGGAAAGGCGCATCAATGCCGCCCAGAAACTTCTGCTGGAAGGCGATCTGACTGTGGCCGATATCGCCGCCCAGCTTGGCTTTTCCGATCAGGCCCATCTGACCAAGGCTTTCCGTCAGTCCGTGGGCAACACGCCGGCCGCCTGGCGGCGTTTGCACAGGCTACTTTGAATTGGTGGCCTTTGCTGTCTACACTCAATCGTCGGCGCGTCCGTAAATCTTGCTCGACGTCATCCTCGGGCTTGTCCCGAGGATTTGCGACCTTTTGACCTTACGATACGTGGTTGGATCCTCGGGACAAGCCCGAGGATGACATTAAACATTAGGATTGTCTCATAGTAGTTTGAAATCAGTCGTTTTTTCGCTACCACGTCTTTCGCAAAGTCACGGAAAACGCCCGGCCGGGATTGTAGAAGTCAGCGCCGAACCCGCCATACGAAACGTGTTTTTCGTTGAAGAGGTTGGAGACATTGACATCCAGTGAGGCGGTTTCCTGAATCTTGTAGCTGAATGCCGCATCCACGGTCACGCTGCTTCCGGTTTCGACCTTGTTGGCATTGTCGAAATAATAGGCGCCGGTATAGCGGCCGCCGAGACCGAAGGTCATGTCGCCGAAATGGTCGTTGCCTTCGAGCGTATAATTGACCCACAGTGAAGCCTGATGCTCGGGCACGAATTGCGGCCGGTTGCCAACATTGCCGCCGGTGCCGTTTTCGGTAATCTCCGCATCGAGATAGGAATAGGCCGCCGTCAGGCTGAGATTGTCTGTTACCTCTGCCTTCGCTTCAAGATCGAGGCCGCGCACGCGCACCTCGCCGATGGTGGTCGGCAGGCTGGTGATCGGGCTGGTGACGGTGATGTTGTTCTTCTTCAGATCGTAGATCGAGGCGGTGAACAGGGCCGGGAAAGCGTCCGGCCGGTATTTCACGCCGAGTTCGATCTGCTCGCCACGCTCCGGTTCAACGGTGAGGCCCGATGCCGGCACCACCGATTCGGCGTAGCTGATATAGGGCGCGATTTCGTTGGTGACCTTGTAGGACACGCCGATGCGCTTGGTCAGTTCGCTGATGTCGCCGCTTGCCGTCGTGCTGTTCAGCCGGTTGGTCTGCTCGGTGTCGATCCAGTCGTTGCGCAGGCCGGCGCTGACGGTGAGCCTGTCGAAGAAGGTCAGGTCCTGCTGGAGATAGATCGCCTTGGTTTTCTGGTCCGTCAGCGAGCTGGCATAGAGCGGCACCGAGGAGGGCGCGCCGGTATAGACCGGGTTCATCCAGTTGATGCTCGGCGCGGCGCCGAAGTAGCTTTTGCTGCCGGATTCATAGTTGTTATAAAAAACGCCGACGAGGCTGCGGCTTTCGACATTTTCAAACCGCGTGTCATATTGCAGGCGCGTATCGATCAGGAAGTTTTCGGTCTCGGTGTCGTTGCCGAAATAGGAACGGTTGGCGATGGTCGAACCGTTGGTCGGCGTCGACGAGATATAGGCATAACCGAAGTCCGTATTCGCCTTGCTGTAACGGGCGTTGGAACTCAGGGTCAGACCCGAGCCGAAATCGTGGTCGAACATCACGCTCAGCGAATTGCGGTTTGTGCCGCGATAATTGTAGTCCGGTTCGCCGAAGAAGCGGCTGCGGTCGAAATGCGAGCCGACGGGATGGCCGCCGCCGCCGGGAACGCCATCCTTGTTGAGATGATCGTAAACGACGGTGAGGCTGGTGACGTCGGTCGGACGCCATGTCAGGCCGCCCATGAAGAACTTCTCGTCGTCACGGGAATAGTCATATTCCGCATCGGCATTTCTGAGCTTGCCGGTCAGACGATAGGACAGCATGTCGTCGCTGGTGATGTTGTCGCCGAAATCGAAGCCGGTTTCGGCGCGGCTATAGGAACCGCCGGTCACATAGGCTTCACCGAAACGGGTGCGTTTCGGCACCTTGGTGGAATAGTTCACCGAGCCGCCGGGATCCGAGACGCCGAAGGTGGTGGAATTGCCGCCCTTCAGCACTTCCACCCGCTCATAGGCATAGGTTTCTTCGCGCAGCGCACCGAAGGGACGGCCGAGGGTGAGGCCATCGCGATAGGTGTAGGCGTCGAAACCGCGAATCTTGAAATAGTCGAAACGGTCGTCGGAGCCGTAAAAATCCGTGGTCACGCCAGCGGTATATTGCAACGCTTCTTCCACGGTCTGCACACCGCGCTGCTGCATTTCCTTGGCGGTGATGACAGAAACGGAGGCGGGTGTGTCGAGAATATCGGTCGCCATCTTGCTGCCGCTCGTGGTGCGGGTGGCTACAATGGACTTCTGGTCATTGTCGCCGCTGTCGATGGTGATGCGTTCCAGAACCGTGCTGCCGCCCGTATTGGCAGCTTCCTGCGCCAGCAGGGAGCCGGGCAGGGTGGCGACAAGCGCCGTGCAGGCAAGCAGGGCCGCATCCTGGTAACGACGTCGCGCGGTTTTGCGGTGTCTGCCTTCGGTTTCGATATTCATTGGTATGTTCCAGACCTTGATGCCCCGATCGCCGTTTTCACGGCCCACTCTCGAAGCGCCCAATAACTTGAGAAAGTTTGTCCGGTATTGTAACTTTTTGCGGTTTTGTACAAAACCCCGGAAATTTCACCGCTGTTGCGGCAGCATTTCTTGCCTGGGCTTGACGGGGCCATTTGAAGCTGAGAGTTCAAGTCCACTTTTGAACCTTTGAGAGCTTCGCCATGCTTCGCCCGTTCCGCTGCCTCGTTCCGGCATTCATGCTTTTCCTGTCGATGATCGCGCCTGATATGGCCGCGGCGGAGGAGACGACCAGCTATCCCATCGTCATCAAACATGCGTTCGGCACGACCACGATTGCGAAGAAACCGCAGCGGGTCGCCACTGTCGCCTGGGCGAACCATGAGGTGCCGCTGGCGCTCGGCATCGTGCCCGTCGGTTTTGCGGCGGCCAATTTCGGCGATGATGACGGCGACGGCCTGCTGCCATGGGTGGCGAAGCGGCTTACCGAACTCAATGCGGCAAAGCCGGTGCTGTTCGACGAGGGCGACGGCATCGATTTCGAGGCCGTGGCGGCAACGCAGCCGGATGTCATCCTTGCCGCCTATTCCGGTCTCAGCCAGTCCGACTACGATACGCTGAGCCAGATTGCGCCTGTTGTCGCCTATCCCGTCTCTCCCTGGGCGACGGACTGGCGCGAGATGATCCGGCTGAACAGCGCCGGGCTTGGCATGGCCCCCGAAGGTGAGGCGCTCATCAAACGCATCGAGGGCGAAATCGCGCAGGTTGTCGCCGGCCACCCGCAGCTGAAGGGCAAGTCGGCCATGTTCGTCACCCATCTCGATGCCACCAATCTCAGCGTTGTCAATTTCTATACGGCCAATGACACCCGGGTGAAGTTCTTCGCCGATCTCGGGCTCGCCTCGCCGAAAAGCGTCGTGGAAGCAACGAAGCCGGGGCAATTCGCCGCCGGCGTCAGCGCCGAGCGTGTGGATGCCTTTGACGATGTCGATATCGTCGTGACCTATGGCAGCCAGCCGCTGCTGAATGCCATGCGCGCCGATCCGCTTCTCGCCCGCATGCCGGCCGTTGCCAACGATGCCATCGTCATGCTGGGCCGCGATCCGCTCGGCACCGCTTCAAACCCCACGCCGCTGTCGATTTCCTGGGTATTGAAGGACTATGCCGATCTCCTGGCAAAGGCTGCCGACAAATCCTCCGGGAAATCGCAGTGACAATGTCGGGACCCGGCAAAGTGACAACGGTGCTGCTCGCCGGTCGCTCCAGCCGCGCGCGAACCGCATGGCTCGGCGCAGTGCTGGCGCTTCTCGCATTGCTCTGTGCGCTCTCCGTCGCCATCGGCACGCGTGACGTCTCTTTTGCGGATATTCTTGGCGGGCTGAGCGGCCGCGTCGAGACGGTTGCCGAAGCGGCGGTTGCGGTGCGTCTGCCGCGCACGCTGCTCGCCCTGCTTTCCGGGGCCGCACTCGGGCTGGCCGGGGCCATCATGCAGGGCGTCACCCGCAACCCTCTTGCCGATCCCGGTATTCTCGGCGTCAATATGGGCGCGTCGCTTGCCGTCGTCATCGCCATCGTCTGGTTCGGCATCGCCTCGGCTCAGGCCTTCATCATCACCGCAATTGCCGGTGCGGGGGCGTCTGCGGTTTTCGTGTATGTCGTCGGTTCGCTCGGTCGGGGCGGCGCGACCCCGCTGAAACTCGCGCTTGCGGGTGCCGCCACCTCCGTCGCCTTCTCCTCGCTCGTCATCGCCGTCGTGCTGCCGCGCAGCGACATTGCCGGCGGCATCCGCTCCTGGCAGATCGGCGGTGTCGGCGGGGCGACATTCGAACGCATCGAGACCGTGCTGCCCTTTCTGGTCGCCGGCTTCATCATCAGCCTGCTTTCGGCGCGCAAGCTGAATTCTCTGGCGCTCGGAGACGAACTCGCCGCCGGGCTTGGCGAGAATGTCATGGCAGCCAGAGCCGTGGCCTCCTTCGGCGCCATTCTGCTCTGCGGTGCCGCCACCGCCATTTGCGGGCCGATCGGTTTCGTCGGGCTGGTGGTGCCGCATCTCTGCCGCCTGCTCGTTGGCGTGGACAATCGCTGGCTTCTGCCGTTCTCGGCGCTTGGCGGGGCGTGTCTGCTGCTTGCTGCCGATATTGTCGGGCGCATCGTGGCGCGGCCATCCGAACTTGATGTCGGCATCGTCACCGCCCTCGTCGGCGCGCCTTTCTTCATCTGGATTGTCAGACGCCAGAGGGTGCGCGAATTGTGACCATGCACGCTCCCGTCATCGAAACTCTCGTCTTCAACCGCCACGCCCGCCAGCGCCGGCGTCGCCTTGTCGTCTTCGCCCTGTCGGCGCTCCTGATCGCCGCTTTTGCAATAACGCTGATGCTCGGGCAATCCTTCACGCCGCCCGGTGATGTCATCCGCGTTCTGCTGGAGGAGGATATTGCCGGTGTCACCTTCACCGTCGGCCAGTTGCGCCTGCCGCGCGCGCTGCTTTCGGTTCTCGCAGGCCTGAGCTTCGGGCTAGGCGGTGTCGCCTTCCAGATCATGCTGCGCAACCCGCTCGCCAGCCCCGACATCATCGGCATCAGCTCCGGCGCGAGTGCCGCAGCCGTTTTCGCCATCGTCGTTTTGCAGATGAGCGGGCCGCTGGTCTCGGTCTTCGCCGTCGCCGCCGGTCTGGGCGTCGCGCTTCTGGTCTATCTCCTGTCCTTCCGAAATGGCGTGGCCGGCACACGGCTGATCCTTGTCGGCATCGGCGTGTCGGCGATGCTGGAAAGCTTCATTGCCTATATTCTCTCCGTCGCGCCGGCATGGACGCTGCAGGAGGCAATGCGCTGGCTGACCGGCAGCGTCAACGGCGCGAAGATCGCCCAGTTGCTGCCGCTTTTCGTCGCGCTCATCCTGTTTGGCAGCCTGCTCCTCAGCCGTGCGCGTGATCTGGAAGCTCTCAGACTGGGTGACGATGCGGCCGCAGCGCTCGGCGTGCGGGTGGGACGAACCCGCATCATCGTCATCATCGCCGCCGTGGGTATGATCGCCTTTGCAACGGCGGTCTCCGGGCCGATCGCCTTTGTCGCTTTCCTGTCCGGACCGATTGCGGCGCGCATCGTCGGCAGCAACGGCTCGTTGCTCGTTCCCGCGGCTCTGGTCGGAGCGGCACTGGTGCTGGTGGGGGATTATTGCGGCCAGTTCCTGTTGCCGGGCCGTTATCCGGTCGGCGTCGTCACGGGCGCGCTCGGCGCGCCCTATCTGATTTACCTTATCGTGCGGGTCAACCGCAGCGGAGGCTCGTTATGACCGGCCACTCCCTTTCCGTGAACGGTCTTTCGGCCGGATATGGCGAAAACCTCATCATTGAAGGGCTGGATCTCACTGTCCCACGCGGGAAAATCACCGTCATTGTCGGCGCCAATGCCTGCGGCAAGTCCACCCTGCTGCGCAGCATGTCGCGGCTCATCACGCCGCGCGCCGGTCAGGTCCTGCTTGATGGAAAGTCGATTCATCGTCTCCCTTCGCGCGACCTCGCACGGCGCATGGGCCTTCTGCCGCAATCGCCAATCGCGCCGGAGGGCATCGTGGTTGCCGATCTCGTCAGCCGTGGCCGGCACCCGCATCACGGCCTGTTCGCCCGCTGGTCGCGGCAGGATGACGAGGCCGTCGCCGCGGCTCTCGCCGCCACCGATACGGTCGAACTTGCCGAGCGTCCGGTGGACGAGCTTTCCGGCGGGCAGCGGCAACGTGTCTGGATCGCCATGGCGCTCGCCCAGCAAACCGACATATTGCTGCTGGATGAACCGACCACCTTCCTCGATATCAGCCATCAGGTCGAAGTGCTGGATCTTCTGACCGACCTCAATCAGTCCCGGGAGACCACCATCGTCATGGTGCTGCACGATCTCAATCTCGCGGCGCGTTATGCCGATCATCTAGTCGCCATGCGGGGCGGAAAGCTGCATGTCTGCGGCAGGCCGGAAGAGGTGCTGACGGAAGAGAATGTCCGTCACGTCTTCGGCATCGAAAGCCGGGTCATCGAGGATCCGACTTCGGGCAAGCCGATGATGCTGCCGATTGGCCGGCACAGGACGGTACCTGCGTGATAGGTGTGGTCTTCACCGCCGCTCATCGATCAGCCAGCCGGTGAGTTTTCTCACCGCATTATCGCTGTTTTTCGGCCGCATCAGCCAGTATCCGCGGCCCGGTGCGTCGAGGCTTGGGCCTGCGGTCACCAGCACGCCCGCCTCGAGCAGCGGATCGATGAGCCCGGCCCAGCCGAGTGCAAAACCCTGTTCGCCGATGGTTGCCTGAACCACCATGGTGTAATTGTTGAAACTGATATCGCCGCCATCGTTTTCCGGCCCTCTCAGCACGCCGAAATGCTTGAAATAGGACGGCCAGTCGAACCAGTGCGCCTGGGAGGTGTTTTCCAGGTGGATAAGCTTCAGCCGTGTGAGATCCGCGACACTCGCGGGTGCGGCTGCGTCAGCCAGAAGCGCCGGGGAACAGACCGGCGTGACCTTCTCCGAAAGCAGCAGCACCGCCCCGTCGCCCGCTTCCTGCCGCGTTCCAAAAATGATCATCACGTCGCTATCGTGTTTGCCCTGACCCAGAGGGTCCTGCGTTGCCACGATCTGGATGTTTATGTCGGGGTTGAGCGCTCGAAAACCATGCATGCGCGGGATGAGCCACAGGGACGAAAAGGCATAATCCGTATGCAGGCGGATAGTCTGCCGATCCTCCGTCCGGCGAAGCTGCTGCGCGAGAAGATCGATGGCGTCGACATTACGCGAGACGATGTCGAACAGTTTTTGTCCTTCGGCCGTCAGTTCGATGCCGCGATGCTTGCGCCGGATAAGAGCCACGCCCAGCTCATCCTCAAGTTTGCGCATCTGATAGCTGACGGCCGGCTGGGTCAGTCGCAGCGATGCCGCCGCAGCCGTGAGGCTGCCGCGGCGGGCGACATCGGTGAAAATGCGCATCCATCCGAGATCAAGCGGCCGGTCAGACATTAAATTTCCTTATATCAGTCATCGAAAAATACCCGCTTCACAGGCAAAAACAATGTGGTGTTCAATAAACTGGACTAATAAAAGGGGAGCCGCAATGAAAACCGTTTCTCATCTGCATCGCATCGCCGCCGGTCTCATTCTGTCCGTGGCGGCATTCTCCACCCCGCTGCAGGCGGCCGATGACGCCGCCTGCAAAACCATTCGCCTTAGCGATCCCGGCTGGACCGACATTACCGCCACCAACGGCGTCGCTTCCGTCGTGCTCGATGCGCTGGGTTATGAAGCCGACGTCAAGACGCTGTCGGTGCCGATCGGCTATCAGGCCATGAAAAATGGCGAAATCGATGTCTTTCTCGGCAACTGGATGCCGGCCCAGAAATCCTTCGTCGACGATCTGAACGCGGCGAAAGCGGCCGAGGTGATGACGAAGAACCTGGAGGGCGCCAAGTTCACGCTGGCGGTGCCTTCCTATATGGCGGAAAAGGGCGTGAAGGATTTTGCCGATCTCGCCAAACATGCCGATGAGTTCGAAAGCAAGATTTATGGCATCGAGCCGGGGGCACCGGCCAACCAGAATATTCAGAAGATCATCGACGCCAATGATTTCGGCCTGAAGGGCTGGCAGCTCGTCGAATCCGGCGAACAGGCCATGCTGGCGCAGGTGGAACGGGCGGGCAGGGACAAGAAGGCGGTGGTCTTCCTCGCCTGGGCGCCGCATCCGATGAATGAGAAAATCGAGATCGCCTATCTCTCCGGCGGCGACGCCTATTTCGGCCCGAATTTCGGCGGCGCGGAAGTCTATACGCTGGCCCGCACCGGCTGGCCGCAGCAATGCCCGAATGCGACGACGCTGTTCAAGAACCTGAAGTTCGATATTGGCATGGAAAACAGCCTGATGGGCTCCATTCTCGGTGGCGAGGATTCAAAGGCGGCGGCGACGGCCTGGCTGAAGGCCAATCCCAAAGCGCTGGATGGCTGGCTGCAGGGTGTCACTACGCTCGATGGCAAGCCGGGTGCGGACGCCGTCAAGGGCAAGCTTGGTCTCTAAGCCGGAAAGTCGAAATGCCGCGTCCCAATATCCTGATCCTGATGGCCGACCAGTTCAACGGGACGTTTTTTCCCGATGGTCCGGCCGATTTTATCCACGCACCACATCTGAAAGCACTGGCGGAGCGGTCTGTCCGCTTCGCCAACACTTACACGGCAAGCCCGCTCTGCGCGCCGGCTCGCGCTTCTTTCATGTCCGGACAATTGCCAAGCCGCACGCGGGTCTATGACAACGCCGCCGAATTCGCCTCCGATATTCCGACCTATGCGCACCATCTGCGGGCGGCCGGTTATTACACCGGCCTTTCAGGCAAGATGCATTTCGTCGGGCCCGACCAGCTGCATGGCTTCGAAGAGCGTCTGACGACGGATATCTATCCGGCGGATTTCGGCTGGACGCCTGATTATACCAAGCCCGGCGAGCGCATCGACTGGTGGTATCACAATCTCGGCTCCGTCACCGGTGCGGGTGTCGCCGAAATCACCAACCAGATGGAATATGATGACGAGGTGGCCTATCACGCCACCCGCAAGCTCTACGATCTGTCGCGCCGGCTTGATGACCGCCCCTGGTGCCTGACCGTCAGCTTCACCCATCCGCACGACCCCTATGTGGCGCGGCGCAAATTCTGGGATCTCTACGAGGATTGCCCGGCGCTTGATCCGCAGACATCGGCGATTGCCTTCGAGGAGCAGGATCCGCACTCGAAACGGTTGCTGGAAGCCTGTGATCATGAGGCTTTCGATATTTCGCCGGAGCAGATACGCCGGGCACGGCGCGGTTATTTCGCCAATATCTCCTATATCGACGAGAAGGTCGGCGAGATTCTCGACGTCCTGAAAGCGACGCGGATGGAGGAGGACACGATCATTCTCTTCCTGTCCGACCATGGCGACATGCTGGGCGAGCGTGGACTGTGGTTCAAGATGTGTTTCTTTGAAGGCTCCGCCCGCGTGCCGTTGATGATCGCCGCACCCGGCTGGCAGCCGGCCCTGATCGACACGCCCGCCTCGACGCTTGATGTCACGCCGACGCTCTGCGGTCTGGCTGGCCTCGATATCACCTCGCTCAAACGCTGGACGGATGGCGAGGATCTGGCGGCATTGGCTCACGGCACCGGCGAGCGTGGCCCGGTGCCGATGGAATATGCCGCCGAAGGCTCGATCGCGCCGCTCGTCGCCATCCGTGACGGCCGCTACAAGCTGTCGGTCTGCGAGGCTGATCCGCCGCTCCTCTATGATATCGAGGCGGACCCTGAGGAGCGGACGAACCTCGCGGTCAATCCTGAGTTCTCCGACGTGCTGTCATCACTTTCCAGCGAGATCGACCGGCGCTGGCAACTTTCCGTTTTCGACGCAGCGGTGCGGGAAAGCCAGGCGCGGCGCTGGGTGGTCTACAAGGCGTTGCGCAACGGCGCTTATTACCCGTGGGATTACCAGCCGCTACAAAAGGCTTCGGAACGCTATATGCGCAACCACATGGACCTCAACGTGCTGGAGGAAAACCAGCGTTTTCCGCGCGGGGAGTGATGCGGGCAGGGCGTCTCACGCGGCGGCGGTCACCTTCGGTGCACCGCCTGCCGCCTGCACGGCAAGACTGCCCGCTGCGATGCCGGCTTCGAGGCATTGCTGTTCGTCCTGACCCTGAAGCCATGTATCAAGAAAGCCGGCATTAAAGGCATCGCCTGCGCCGGTCGTATCGACCACCGGAACCTTCTGCGCCCCCCTGTGGTAAATCCCGGCGGCAGAGGATACCCATGCACCTTCGGCGCCGCCTTTGAGGGCGACGATCGGGAAAACATCCGCCAATGCCCGGATGGCTGTTTCCGGTTCCGAATGGCCCGTGATCGCTTCGGCTTCCTCGAGATTGGGCAAAAACACGTCAACGCCGGCGCAGGCCTCGAGCAGCCCCTTGTCGTAGATCAGCGAGGCATCCCAGCTCGGGTCGAGCGAGACGGACAATCCGCTTGCCTTGGCGCGCGCGACGAGATCGGGAATTTCGTGCAGAGTAGCGAATTCGGCGATGTGCAGATGCCGTGCTTTGTCCCACGCAAAGGCGGCATCCAGTGTCGAAGGCCGGGCGGCACCGGCGCGGCGCGTCAAAAATGCGCGGTCATGGCCAACCACTGTCGCCACCGTGACCTGCGGCCCCGCATCCGCTGAATGTTCCAAAAATTGCAGGTCCACACCGCTCTTTTGCATTTTCTCACCGATATCGCGCGAGAAGGTGTCGGTGCCGAGCCTTGCCAGCAGCGCAGCGGAACGGCCGATATGAGCGAAATGGGCAGCGGCAATGAAAGCCCCGCCGCCGGCGGCGATTTCCATGTCGCGGGCAAACAGTTCCCGGCCGAGCACCGGCAATTCGTCAAGCCCGGTGAAAATGAGGTCGCAATAGATGCGGCCAATGCTGATGACGGCTGATTTTTCTGTTGTCATCATGCGCGGCCCAGAAGCTTTTCCGTCTTCGCATCGAAAAGATAAAGCGCGCCTGTTTCCGCCCGGCATTGCAGCCGGCTGCCGACTGCCGGGATGGACTTGCCTCTCGCGGTGGCAATCACAGAGGTGGTGTCGGTATCCAGATGAACCAGTGTTTCCGGGCCAAGAGGCTCGACCGCGGTTACCGTTCCTTCAAGCTTGAACGTGCCCTGCGGCGCTTCGCTCTCGCCCACCAGCAGGTCGTGCGGCCGCACACCGATCAAAAACTCGCCCGTGGCGGAGGGCGTAACGCTGTTGGTTGTTTTGGTCCCTCGCAGGAGGTTCATCGAGGGGCTGCCGATAAAGCGGGCGGTAAACACATCGACGGGTGTTTCGTAGAGTTCAGTCGGCGTGCCGACCTGCAGGATATGGCCGTCCTTCATGACAACGATCCGGTCCGCCATGGTCATGGCTTCCACCTGATCGTGGGTAACGTAGACGGTTGTCGTCTTAAGACGTTGATGCAAGCGCTTGATTTCAATGCGCATCTGCGATCTCAGCTGGGCGTCGAGATTGGAGAGCGGCTCGTCGAAAAGAAAGGCTGCGGGATCGCGCACCATGGCACGGCCGATGGCGACGCGCTGCCGCTGGCCGCCAGACAAAGCCGCTGGCCGACGGTCGAGCAACGCCTCAAGCCCCAGTACCCGGCCGGCCTCTTCGATGCGCCGGTTCTTTTCCGCCTTGTCGAGCTTTGCGGTATAAAGCCCGAAGCCGATATTCTGGCGAACCGTCATATGCGGGTAGATCGCATAGTTCTGGAAGACCATGGCGATGTTGCGCTGTTTCGGTTCCTTCTCGTTGACGACGTTTCCGCCGATCTTCAGCGTGCCATCGGAAATTTCTTCGAGCCCTGCGATCATGCGCAGTGTCGTCGATTTTCCGCAGCCGGACGGGCCGACAAAAACGACGAATTCGCCGTCTTCAATGGCAAGGTCGATACCTTTGACCGCCTCCACCTTGCCGTAGCGCTTCACGAGTTGATTGAGTTCGATTGTCGCCATTATCGCGCTCCCGTCAGGGCAGTAAATTTCTCTGCAAGCTCGGCGGCCTTCGCCGCTTCGTGATCGGCGGATCGTTGCGCTTCCGCCTCGAATACACCAAGCTTGCCGCGATAGGCGGCAATCGCCTCCCGCATCGGTTCGGGGGCAGGGCCGCCGAAGCGGCTGCGCACCGCGACAAAGTGCTCCGGCGAGACGATCTGCCTGAACTTTTCTTCGCTGATGCCGGTTTTGCGCCCTGCCAGTTCCTCGAACGCGTTGAGGAACGGCTGGTAGCCGTCATTCGGCAGATCGCCCTTCAGCGCAACAACGCTTTTGGCGACGGTTGCGGCGATCTCGTGGGCCTGGCGGAATGACAGGTCCTCGATGCGGACAAGCGAATCCGCCAGTTCCGTGATGGTGATGCAGGAACGGCGAATATTCTGGTCGACCCTTTCCGGATCGATGCTGATCTGGCCGACGAGGCTGGCAAGCAGGTCGAGAACCCGGCCGGCCGAGGCGAAGGCCTCGTAACCCATGCCCTGCGTTTCGCCTTCGCTGTCGTTCATATCGGTAAAGGGCGTATTGTGCATCACGTCGAGCATGGTCCGCGCCCGGCCGAATGTCTGGCTGGCGAGGTGGCGCAGATGTTCTATCGGCACCGGGTTGCGTTTCTGCGGCATGATCGAGGAAATCTGCACCAGCGAATTCGGTACATAGATTTGCCCGACTTCAAAACTCGTCCAGAACTGGAAGTCCTGAATGAGCCTGCCGAGATGCAGGAACATTAGCTCGATCGCGCCATAGGTCGCCGTCGTATAGTCGACGGCGGCGATGCAGGAATAGGAATTGCGCAGCGGCGCGGCAAAACCGAGAAGCTCGGCGACGCGGGCGCGATCAATGGGAAAGCCGGAGGTGGTGATGGCGGCGGCGCCCATCGGTGAGAGATCGACGATACGGCGAGCTTCTGCGAAGCGGTCAATATCCCGAATGAGTACTTCTATGGCGGCGGAGAGATAATGGCCGAAGGTGGTGGGCTGGGCCGGCTGCCCATGCGTATAGGCCACAATCAGGGTGGATTGATTGCGCTCGGCGGCATCGATCAGCGCTTTCAGCAGAACACGCGCCTTGGCGGTGAGCGTGTCGATCTTTTCCTTGAGGCCGATCTTGAACAGGGTGTGATCGATATCGTTGCGCGAGCGGGCCGTGTGCAGGCGACCGGCGACATCGACGCCGATACGGGCCTTCAGTTCCTTTTCGATCAGGAAGAAGAAATCCTCGACATCGCCGGTATAGACCAGCTCCGATGGCTCGATGGTCCGGTCGATATCTTCGAGCGCGCCGGCGATTTTCGCCGCCGTTTCGGCGTCGAGAATTCCGGTTTCGCGTAGCATGACGAGATGCGCATGGTCGATGCGGCGAAACCCGTCGACATGGTGGTTCTTGGCGCCATCAAACAGCGGGCGCAGCACTGTTTCCTTGTAGACCGGATCGGGAAACTTGCTGGTATCGGACAGGCGCGGGTTGATATCGGCCATGATATTATCCTTTCAGACCCGCCAGCATCACACCGCGAACGATGTAGCGTTGCAGGACGATGAAGACGATAAGGGTGGGGATGGTCGCAATGGCAGCGCCCGTCATGATCATTTCCCACTGGATCTGCTGTTCCACCGCAAAGCTCGAAAGCCCGACCGGCAGCGTATAGAGCTCCTTGCTTGTCGTGACGATCAGCGGCCAGAAAAAGGCTGTCCAGTTGCCGAGGAAGGTGAAGATTGCGAGAGCGGAGAGCGCCGGCGTGACGAGCGGCAGGGCGACTTTCCACCAGATCTGAAACTCGTTGAGCCCATCGACGCGTGCGGCCTCGATGAAGTCGTTCGGAACCGTCTCGAAGAACTGCTTCATCAGGAAGGTGCCGAAGGCCGTCATCATTCCCGGGAACATGATGCCCCAGTAGCTGTCGAGCCAGCCCAGCTGGCTGGACATCAGATACCATGGAATGACAAGCATTTCCGTCGGAATCATCAGCGTCGACAGGATGGCGAGGAAGATGAAATAGCGGCCGCGGAACTCGAATTTCGCCAGCGTGTAGCCGACCAGACTGTCAAAAAAGCAGTTGGAAACGGTGACGATGACCGCAACCAGCATCGAGTTGAAGAACCAGCGCAGGAAACGGCCGTCGGCCATCACGGTGATGTAGTTCGCGAGCGTCGGCGCGGCCGGGATGAGCCTGAGATCATAGACCTGATCCGCCGTCTTGAACGAGGTCGAGAACATGAAGAGCAGCGGTGAGACCATGATAAGGCCGCCGATGAACAGCAGCGTCCAGGTGACGATGCGGCCGGGGCGGATGCGGGCGTGGGAGAGTGGCGACGCTTCGCTCATTTCTTTTCCCTCAGGACCCAGAGCTGGACCAGCGATACGACAAGAAGAATGGTGAACAGGACGACCGTCTGTGCGGCGGCATAACCCATCGCATAGGAATTGAACGCGGTCTGGTAGATCATCAGCACCAGCGGTTTGGTTGAGCCGAGCGGTCCGCCCGGATCATTGGTGGTCATGTTGTAGACCTGGTCGAAGATGCGCAGGAAGCCGATGGAGGAAAACACCACGAGGAAAACGGTGGTTGGTTTCAGGAGCGGCAGCGTGATCTTTCGAAGGATCGCCCATTCGCCGAGCCCGTCGATGCGGGCGGCTTCGTAGAATGTCGTCGGAATGGCGCGCAGGCCCGCCATGAAGATGATGATCTGGAAACCGAGCCCCGCCCAGATGGCTGTCACCATGACCGAATAAAGCGCCTGATCGGTGGAGCGGATGAAGGGCTGCTGAGGAATGCCGATCATGCCAAGCACATCGTTGATGATGCCGATCGGCGGCGGCTGGTAGAACCAGCGCCAGACCCAGGCCATGGCCGCTGCGGTCGTCAGATAGGGCAGGAAATAAAGGGCGCGGATGAAACCGTGCAGGATGCGGACCCGGTCAAGATAAAAGGCGATGACAAAAGCCAGCACCAGGCTGATCGGCGTGCCGACGATGAGATAGGTGAAGGTATTCTTGAACACCTTCCAGAATTGCGGGTCCTTGAACAGCTTGACGTAATTGGCGATGCCGATGAACTTTGCCGGCCGCAGAAGATCCCAGTTGGTGAAGGACAGATAGAAGGCCTGTAGCGTCGGGTAAAAACGGATGACGCTGTAGAAGAGGATCGGGATCGCCAGAAAGCTCCAGATCCACAAAAGCCGTTTCGTGCGCATGGAAAGGCGATCCCCGAAGGAGCCGCCGGGGCGGCCGGATGCCGCCCCCTGTTGATCTATCGCTGTCATGGTTGGACCTGCGGTTTTCAGGGTTTCGCCGCGTCGATGATTTCCTGCTCGGCCTCGGCGGCCTGCTTGATGGAATCTTCGACCGACTGGCCCTCGAGCAGGACGCGGTTGGTCATGTCGATGGCATTCTGCCGCTGGGCGGCCTCATCCATGAACAGCGTCGTGTGGGCGTATTCCAAGCCCTTCAGGAACGGCGCGTAGATCGGGTCCTTCAGGTTTTCTTCGGTCAGCGCCGCAGAGCGCCGCGCCGGGAGTTCACCCACCGTCTTCAGCCAGATCGCCATGGCTTCCGGCGAGGAGATATAGGCGAGGAACTTCTTGGAAGCCTCAAGTTCTTCACCCGTTGTCTTGGCGCTGATGCCATTGGCGAAGTAGCTGGCATAATTGGAGCGGATATTCTTGTCATTGGTGGGAAGTTCGGTCACGCCCCACTCGAAATCCTTGATGGTGCGGAACGAGCCCAGCCGGAAGGTGCCGTCAATGGTCATGCCGGCCTTGCCGGCGCGGAAGGCCGCCTGGCCCTCATCCATGAAACCCACTTGGCCGATCTTCTTTTCAAGCTGTAGGCTGGTGTAGAATTTCAGCGCCTGAATGCCCGGCTCGCTATTATAGGCGACCTTCTGGTCATTATCGGTATAGGGCTCACCGCCATATTGGCGAATGAGGACTTCACGCCACCACTGGTGGTCCTGGCCGCCCATGTCGAGTGTGGACCCGGCAACGGTGAGGTTTCCGGCGGCGTCGTGCTTGGCGATCTTTTCCGCGGCAGCGACGAATTCATCGAGCGTCTTCGGCGGATTGGCGGGATCGAGGCCCGCCTCGGTGAATAGCTTCTTGTTGTAGAATAGGGCGAGCGAACGAACCGCCGTCGGCAGGCCATAATAGTCGTCGCCGCGCTTCATGGCGCTGATGATGGGGAAAAACTCGTTTTCGATCTTGTCATGCGGGAAAGCGTCTGCTGGCAGCGGCTGCAAGATACCGCCGGCTGCGAACTTGTCCAGCCAGCCATAAAACAGCTGCATCACGTCAGGCCCCTTGCCGGACATGTTGGCGGCAATTACGCGGGTCTGGTAGTCGGCGTAAGGAAAGGTCACCTGCTTGACGGTGATGTCAGGGTTGGCCTTCTGAAACTCCGCGATCAGCTCGTCCATGGCTTTCACGCGTGTGTCGAAGACATATTGCCAATATTCGATTTCAACCGCCTGCGCGGCGTTGAATGCAAATGTGCTGAAACCGGCAACCAAGCCGGCGAACAGAGTTGCCCTGCGCATGTAAGCCTCCATTTCCTCCGTCCGGTCTTCCGGATGCGGAGTGATCGTTCCCTTTATCCGCGCTTTCGCGCGCACTCATCGATTTGCCGGCAGCGGAGTTTCCTCTTCCGCCCCAAACAAGCCTGACCCCCGGTCGCCCTCTACGGTTCTCTGAAGGCGTGCGTTTGTCAATAAGATAATTTACTTGAATTATTATATTGCGCTTATCGTCAATTCGACGCTATGAATTTTCTAACAGACGGGAAGTTGAAGAGATGACGGTGCACACGGTGGACGATTATCCCGTAGCAATCGGAAAAAATCCTGAGCGGAGCCGCGAACATAACCGGCGAGTCGTTCTAGACATTGTCCGGCGGCACGGATCGCTCGGTCGCGCCCAGATTGCCAAGATCACGCATCTGACACCGCAGGCGGTCGCCAATATCGTTGATGAACTGATGGGCGAGGAATTACTGAAGGAGCTTGGCCGTCGTCGCACGGGTCGGGGCCAGCCGCCGATCCAGTTCGCCGTCAACCCGGATGGTGGTGCGACGATCGGTGTAGAAATCGCCGCCGACCATATGGTCACCGTCGGCCTCGATCTTGCCGGCGTGTTGCGCACCCATCGTGTTACCCCTCTCAAGGACACGACACCGGACGCCATATTCAAGACCTTTGCCGCCGAGCATGCCGCTGTTGCGAATAATCTCGGCTGCAGGCTGCTTGGCACCGGGGTCGTCATGCCCGGTCCCTTCGAGATTGATGGCATGACCTCCGTGGGACCGACGACGCTT
Source organism: Agrobacterium sp. (assembly GCF_059499945.1). Lineage (NCBI taxonomy): Bacteria > Pseudomonadati > Pseudomonadota > Alphaproteobacteria > Hyphomicrobiales > Rhizobiaceae > Agrobacterium > Agrobacterium sp. Next base: position 217,993 of record NZ_JCABZP010000019.1, read on the forward strand.
TCCGGCTGGGGCGGCATCGATGCCCGGCAGATGCTGGGCGAAGCCTGCGGTCAGCCGGTCGTTGTCGAAAACGATGCGACTGCGGCAGCGGTCGGGGAACGGCTGTTCGGTGCGGGGCTGGCCATCCCGAATTTCTGCATGATCTATTTCGGCGTCGGTATCGGCCTCGGCATCATTCAGGATGGCGCGCCTTATCGCGGTGCGTTCGGAAATGCCGGCGAAATCGGCCATGTGACCGTTTCACCGAAGGGAAGGCCTTGCCCCTCCTGCGGGCAAAGAGGGTGCCTGGAGGCCTATGCCTCGGTCTATGTGCTGAAGGAAAAGCTTGTCTGCGCCGGTGTCGCGGATACGGAACTTGATGATCTGGAAGCCCTGTTCAGGGCTGGCAATCCGGTGGTGATGGAATGGATAGAGGAGGCAGCCGTCCATCTCGCGCCCATGGTTGCGATGCTTGAGAATATTCTTGATCCCCAGACGGTCATTCTCGGCGGCGCGTTGCCGGAAATCATCATCAGCGAGATCATTGCGCGGATGGGGCCTTTGCCGACGTCGGTTGCAAGCCGGCGGCAACGGGAGCTGCCACGGGTCATCCACGGCAAGTCCGGGCAATTGACTGCGGCGCTCGGGGCCGCCGCCTTGCCGCTGTTCGACATCGTCACACCGAAACTCGAGACATCCCTGGGAGCCGCAGCGCAGGCACCCGGCTGAATATTGGAGGAGACCGCCCATGCTTAACCCCCGGGAGCGCATCGAACGGCAGATGGCCGATCCGTGGCTCATTCGCCTGCATCGCAAGCTGAGCGCACTGAAATCCACCGTGACCGTCATGCATACCGGCGCGCATCCGGATGACGAGCAGAACGGGTTGCTTGCCTATTTCCGCATGGAGCTGGGCATGCGGATCATCATCGCCTGCTCCACACGCGGTGAGGGCGGGCAGAATGCGCTGGGGCCGGAACGGCTGGGCGCGCTTGGCGTCATCCGGTCGCGGGAGCTGGAGGAGGCTGCGCGCGTCATCGATGCTGATATCAGCTGGCTCGGCCATGGCCCGGCGGATATTATTCACGACTTCGGTTTTTCCAAGGATGGCGACCAGACCTTTAACCGCTGGGGGCAGCAGCGCATTGTCGAACGGCTGGTGCGGGCCTACCGCAAGGAGCGGCCCGATATAGTCATTCCGACATTTCTCGATGTGCCGGGACAGCACGGGCACCACCGCGCCATGACGCGGGCGGCGAAAAGCGCGATCACGCTGGCCGCCGACGCCGCCGCCTATCCCGAGCATTTCGCCGAGGGGCTGAAACCGTGGCAGGTGGCCAAATATTACCTTCCCGCATGGTCGGGCGGTGGCGACACCTATGATGACGAAGTGCCTCCGCCGGAAACGACGCTGATAGTCAATGCTCCGGGTAGGGAGGAGGCCACAGGTGCGCAATATGACCGCATCGGCGAATGGTCGCGTTATTATCACGCCTCGCAGGGAATGGGGCATTGGCCGAAGCGGGCGCAGGAGGTCTGGCCGCTGCATCTGGAACTCGCCAGTGAAGCGGCGGGCGAAGAGCACTCGATCCTCGACAGCCTGCCGTCTTCCCTGTCGGACCTTGCGGCTTTCCCCGGGCTGGATGCGGAATTGGCAAAGGCGCTGGTCAAGGCGGAACAGGCGATAAGCGAAGCAATCTCGGCCTTTCCCGACAGGGAGCGGATCACGGCGTTGCTTCTTGCGGCGGCGGCGCTTTTGCAGAAGGTTGACGAGGCCGCAGCTGCGGATTTCAAGGGGCTGCACGGCCATCGGATCGGGCGCAAGCGGGCGCAGGTCGACGCCGCTATCCTGACGGCGCTCGATGTTTTCGAGCGGGCCTATGCCGAGCCGGCGGAGATCGTTCCGGGTGGAACATCGGTTCTTTCCGTGGAGCTTTCAGACAAGGCGGCTGAACTTGATGTCGAGGTCACGCCGGTCCTGCCATCAGGTGTGTCGTCATCCATTCAGTCGCGTGGCGAGACGCTGGTCTTTTCGCTTGCTGCCGATAAGGATTCTGCTGTTTCGGGACTTTATCAGCCCGAATGGAAAGCATTGGGCGGCAATGGCCATGCCTATGTGCTGCTTTCCGCAACGGTTGAAGGCAGAAAGGTCTCGGCCGCCTTCGATCTGGAGGAGCCGTTTTTCGTAACGCCCGCGCAGTCGCTGACGATCGCGCCGGATGCCCTTCTGGTTCCGCTTGGAAAGGGGCAGGACGTCCATGTCTTTCAGGCCCATGTAAAGGGCGCCGATGCGGCGCTGTCATTCAGGAATACGGGCGGCTGGAACCTGCGCAGAAACGGCGGTGACTGGATTGCGGAACGCACCGGCGATGCGAAGGCAGGCCTTGCCCAGATCGAAGCGCTTGTCGGTTCGCAACCCGCTTTCCAGATCACGCCCATCGCCTATCCGCATATCGGCAGGGCAAGGTTTCTGGCGCCGTCCGTTTTGAAAATCCTGTCACTGGACCTCAAGCTGCCCGAGGGCGCACGCGTCGGTTATGTCGGTGGCGGTGCCGACAGGGTGGGTCTTTGGCTGTCGCGCATGGGTCTTGATGTCACCGAACTCGATGCCCAGGCGCTGGGCGGTGACCTGTCGTCCTTCACAACGATCGTTATCGGCATCTTTGCCTTCGGCATCCGCAAGGATCTGGCCGCTGCAACGGAAAGGCTTCACCGTTTCGTCGAGGATGGCGGCCATCTCGTCACGCTCTATCACCGGCCGACCGATGGATGGAATCCGGAGACGACGCCTGTGAGGCGGCTTGAGATCGGCAAACCTTCCTTGCGCTGGCGTGTGACCGACCCGCAGGCTGAGGTAACGGTGCTGGCGCCCGAACATCCGCTGCTTGCCGGCCCCAACAGGATCGATGCTGCTGACTGGGCGGGCTGGGACAAGGAACGCGGGCTCTATTTCGCCGCGCGCTGGGATGATGTCTACGAGCCCTTGCTCGCCATGCATGATGTCGATGAACAGCCGCTCAAGGGTGCGCTGGTTTCGGGTGTCATCGGCAAGGGCCGGCATACCCATACCAGCCTCGTGCTGCACCACCAGATGGACAAGCTTGTGCCCGGGGCCTTCCGCCTCATGGCCAATCTTGTGCAGCCGGCGTGAATGGCGACACCCAGAGCGAAGAACAGCAAAACCCGCGCGAGACGGATACGCGCGCGGGCATTGGCTGGTTGTTGCTGGACATGACCCTTGTTGCGGGTGGAATGACTGCGCTCGTCAAGGCGCAGGGCGTCACCTATCCCGCCTTCCAGCTGGTCTTTATCAGGGCGATGATCGGTTTGATGTTCATCCTGCCGCTCATCTGGCGGCACAGGGGGGAAATGCTGCGCGTCAAATATCCCTGGCGCAATATTTTCCGCATCTGCTGCAACGCCATCGCACTCACCAGCAATTTCATCGCCATCACCCTTTTGCCGCTTGCAACCGTCAATGCCGTCGGTTTCTCCCGGCCATTGGTGACGATGGCGATGGCCGTCGCCTTTCTTGGCGAAAGCGTGAGCCGTTTTCGCTGGACGGGTGCCTGTCTTGCATTTGTAGGCGTTCTGGTCGTCATCGGGCCGGGCGGCACGGAGTTTGGCGCGGGTGTGATTGTTGTTCTGGTGTCGGTGGTGTTCGGGGCGTTTGCGGTGATCCAGACCCGCGCGCTGCGGCAGGAGAACACCACGGTCATGATGGTGTTCTACACGGTGGGCCTTGCCGTCATTACCGCCGTTCCGGCAATCTGGACATGGAAGCCGGTTGCGTCATTTGACTGGGTTCCGCTGCTCGGCATCGGATTGCTGGCGCAGATGGGGCAATATTGCTTCCTGCGGGCCTATCGTGTCGCGGATGCAAGCGTCCTTGCGCCTGTCAGCTATCTGTCGATCCTGTTTGTGATCGCTGTCGGATATTTTCTGTTCGATGAAGTGCCTGAAGCCCGCGTGGTGTTCGGCATCGTCATTATTCTCGTTTCGCTGCAATCGACTGCCCTTGCGGAATATCTGCTGAAAAAGCTGCGCCGCAAAGGCTGACGGTTGCGCTCTATCTCTATTGCGCAAGGACCCGGAGCCGGATCCAGTTCAGCGCCGCAAGTTTGAAGCGGTCGTAAAACGAACGTGCGAAACGCACATAGCGCATGATCCATGCGAGCCAGCCATAGGTGAGAAGCTTTTCCCGGCCCGCATGATAGATGCGCTCGACAATCAGGAAGGTGGAAAGGTGGGCAAGGATCGTCAGAACCAGACCCGACTTGAAGGCGCCATGGGCAATGAGGACGAGGCCGACGATCTTCATCGGTTCGGCAATCGCAAAGGGAACGGCAAGACAGAGGAGAATGGCAAGGCGCGGCAGTCGCTCGATGCGGCTTTCCAGCCGCTGGATAAATGTCAGGTTCGATATGGCCCTGATGACCGGCCGGTAGAGCGGGCGGAAAATGCCGTCGAGAACAAGGGCGAAAATTATGATTGCCCTGATCGGAAAGACGAGGATCGTCCGGATTTTACTGTTCACCTCGATCAGTCTCCAAAAAGGGCGTAATGCCTATCCTTAATCGCCTGAAACATGTCAAAACCAAGTCGCATTTTCTGTCAGTTCTGCCGAACGCTGGCATACATGCCGGTGGTGCGAAATTCGCTCGGGTTGGTGCCGTAGAGCCTGCGGAAGACCTTGGAGAAATAATTCGGATCCTCGAAGCCGCAAAGCACGGACACTTCCTTGATGGGAATGTTCGCAGCCGAGGTGAGAAGCTTGGCTGCGCGGCGCAGGCGTCGTTGCAGCACAAATTCCGCTGGTGACAGGCCTTCGCTTGCTGTGAAAATACGGGAGAAATGCGCACGGCTCAAACCCGCCACATCAGCAAGGTCGCTGACCGAAAGCCGTTCACCGAGATGGCTGTCTATGTAGCTCAGCACCTGCTGCATCGTGCGATACTCGCCACCAAAGGAAGGGTGCGAACCGAAGACATCATCATAAAGCGTCATCGCCGCCTCATAAGCGACGGCTGAGGCGGCACCTGGTGTTTCCGCGCCATTGACGAGACGTGAGCAGCATTCGGCGAGGTGATCCACCGTCTCGGGCTTGAGTTTGAAGATCGGCCCGGTGACGGAGAGGATATTGCGGTGAATGCGCAACGCTTCCTCGCCATTCATGGAAATCCAGAAGAATTCCCATTCCTTGCCTTCTTCCAACCAGTAGCGGTGATTGTGGGGAATGAGCAGCAGCAGGGTTTCGCCCGGCCTCACCACATAGTGGCGGTTCTCGTAACGGAGGTTGCCCTGTCCGGCGATGCAATATTGCAGCACGGTGAAAGGCGTCTGGCCACGCTTGCGCCCGTCCCAGTCGTAATTGCCACTGCTGCGGATTTCATAACCGCTGCTGGTCGGCATGGTGTGCAGCGTCTGGCGGCCGCGCGGCAGCGAGACGGTTCGCATGCATGGCCCCTGATCGATCAAATCCTGCAGCACAAAATTACCCATGAAAGCATAATCCTTCTCTGGTTCTATCGAACTTTATACGCATAATCCCGATCCGAGGAGACAGCCAGCGGGATATTGTTGCTGAAAAATTGGGATGAAGGCCGGTTTTCCGGGATTTCTTACGGGTATTTTTCTGCAGCGCCATTTCATGATCCTTCGGCCCGTTTCACCCGTTCGATTTGCAACAGAGGTGGCGTCATGAGTTTCAAAATCGCTATTATTGGCGCAGGCAGCGTCGGTTTCACGAAAAAACTGTTCACCGATCTCCTGTGCGTGCCGGAGTTTCGCGACATCGAAGTCGCGCTGACGGATATCAGCCAGCACAATCTGGATATGATCAGGGCGATCCTCGACAAGGTCGTTGAGGCCAATGGTTTTCCCGTAAAGGTGACCGCGCATACGGACCGCCGCCGGGCGCTGGAGGGCGCGAAATATATCATCAGCTGCGTGCGGGTCGGTGGGCTCGAAGCCTATGCCGACGACATCCGCATTCCGCTGAAATACGGCATCGACCAGTGTGTGGGCGATACCATCTGCGCCGGCGGCATTCTCTATGGTCAGCGCAACATTCCGGTCATTCTCGATTTCTGCAAGGATATACGCGAAGTCGCAGCACCGGGTGCGAAATTCCTGAACTACGCCAACCCCATGGCCATGAATACCTGGGCGGCCATCGAATACGGCAAGGTGGATACGGTCGGCCTCTGCCACGGCGTGCAGCATGGCGCGGAACAGATCGCCGAAATCCTCGGTGCGAAATCCCCCTCCGAACTCGATTACATCTGCTCGGGCATCAACCACCAGACATGGTTCATCGATCTGAGGCTTAACGGCCGCAAGATCGGCAAGGATGAGCTGGTCGCGGCCTTCGAAGCGCATCCGGTCTTTTCGCAGCAGGAGAAGCTGCGCATCGACGTGCTGAAGCGTTTCGGCGTCTATTCGACCGAAAGCAACGGCCATCTCTCCGAATATCTGCCGTGGTATCGCAAGCGCCCGGATGAAATCTCCCGCTGGATTGACATGTCCGACTGGATTCACGGCGAAACCGGCGGTTATCTGCGTCACTCCACCGAGACGCGCAACTGGTTCGAAACGGAGTTTCCGCAGTTCCTCGCCTCAGCCGCCAAGCCGATCGATCCGGCCAAGCGCTCCAATGAACACGCAAGCCATATTCTGGAAGCGCTGGAGACGGGACGGGTCTATCGCGGCCATTTCAACGTCAAGAACAATGGCGTCATCAGCAATCTGCCGGCGGATGCCATCATCGAATCGCCCGGCTTTGTCGACCGTTTCGGCATCAACATGGTCTCGGGCGTAACATTGCCGGAAGCCTGTGCAGCCACCTGCATGGCCTCCATCAATGTGCAGCGCATGTCTGTCCATGCGGCGGTGAGCGGCGATATCGATCTTTTGAAGCTCGCCGTGCTGCATGACCCGCTGGTGGGCGCCGTCGCCACGCCGGAGGAGGTCTGGCAGATGGTGGACGAGATGGTTGTCGCGCAAGCGCGCTGGCTGCCGCAATATGCCGATGCCGTACCAGCGGCGAAGGAGCGGCTTGCGACATCGAGCGTCAAGACCCGCGACTGGGCCGGCGCCGCACGCCGCAACGTGCGTTCCATCGAGGAATTGCGCGCCGAGAAATCGGCGCTGAAAAAGGCTGTTTGAGGAAAAGACATGGGAACAGGTCTGGCGGCGGAAGGGAGTCCGCCGCCACGACCGGAACGATCACAGAGGGTGGGCGGTCGAAGAGCTGCCATTTGGGAGGAATGACGATGTTACTTCAACGCAAGATCGGTATCATCTCGGCACTGGGGCTCAGTGTTTCGATGATCGCACTCAATGCGAATGCCTTCGAGACCACCACACCGCCCGAGCCGCCGCAATTTCCGGCCGAAGGCAAGATCAATTACGTGGCGCGCGACTCGATCCTCGAATTCAAGGCGCTGCCTGATTACAGCGAGCCGGACTGGGTCAGCGAGAAATTCGAAAAGACCGGCAAGCTGCCGCCGCTGAAGGAACGCCTGCCGGAAGAACCACTCGTCTACAAGACCGGCAACATGCCTGACGGTATGGGCGTTTATGGCGATACCATGCGCCATGTGGTCGGCGGCCGGCCGGAGGGCTGGAACTATATTGCCGGCCAGAGCCAGGGCTGGGGCGGCATCGATATCGCCCTTTCCGAATGCCTGACGCGTACCGCGCCGCTTTTCCAGGTGGATGCCAAGGATACCGAGCCGCTGCCCAATCTGGCGAAAAGCTGGGAATGGTCTGAAGACGGCCACAAGCTCACGATGCATCTCGTCAAGGGGGCCAAATGGTCGGACGGTGAACCCTTCAACGCCGATGATGTGATATTCTATTGGGAAGATGCCGTCATCGACCCCAATGTTTCACCGCTTGGCGGCGGCGCCTCGCCGGAGGCTTTCGGTGAGGGAACGACGCTGAAGAAGGTCGATGATTACACCGTCCAATGGACCTTCAAGGCTGCCTTTCCCAAGCAATATCTCTACACCATGGCCTATCCGAGCTTCTGCCCCGGGCCGTCGCATATTCTGAAGCCCCAGCATCCGAAATATTCCAAGAACACCTATAACCAGTTCAAGAACGCTTTCCCGCCTGAGTATATGAACATGCCGGTCATGGGCGCATGGGTGCCTGTGTCATATCGGCCGGACGATCTCATCGTGCTGCGGCGCAACCCCTATTACTGGAAGGTCGATGAAAAGGGCCAGCAGCTGCCCTATCTCAACGAGGTCCACTACAAGCTTTCCACCTGGGCGGACCGCGATGTGCAGGCCGTTGCGGGCTCGGGCGATTTCTCCAATCTTGAACAGCCGGAGAATTTCGTCGCATCACTGAAACGCGCCGCAGATCCCAATGCGCCGGCCCGCCTTGCCTTTGGGCCGCGCCTCATCGGCTATAATCTGCAGATGAACTTTTCCGCCAATGGCTGGGGCAATCCGGATGAGCGCGGACAGGCCATCCGTGAGCTGAACCGCAATGAGGTATTTCGCCAGGCGGTCACTTCCGCTCTCGATCGAAAGGCGATCGGCGACTCGCTTGTGAAGGGGCCTTTCACGGCGATCTATCCGGGCGGCATTTCGTCTGGCACCAGCTTCTATGATCGCGCCTCCACGGTCTATTACCCCTTCAACCTCGAAGCCGCCAAGGCCTCGCTCGCCTCAATCGGCCTGAAGGACACCGATGGCGATGGGTTTCTGAATTTCCCCAAGGAAACGCTCGGCGGCCGCAATGTCGAGATCACCCTTCTCGTCAATAACGGCTACGCGACGGACAAGAGCCTTGCGGAAGGTCTCGTTGGCCAGATGGCGAAACTCGGCCTGCGCGTCGTCATCAACAGCCTCGATTCCAACCAGCGCGATGCCGCCCATTATGGCGGGCAGTTCGACTGGCTGGTGCGCCGCAACTCCACCGAGCTTTCCTCCGTGGTGCAGAATACCGAGCAGCTGGCACCCGTCGGCCCCCGCACAAGCTGGAACCACCGCTCGCCCGAGGGCAAGGAGCTGGATCTGATGCCGTTCGAGAAAGAGATGGCCGATCTGGTCCGCAAGTTCATTTCCTCGCAGGACAATGCCGAGCGGGCGGAACTGATGAAGCAATATCAGAAGGTCTATACGCAGAACCTCTATACGATTGGCCTCACCGAATATCCCGGCGCGCTCATCGTCAACAAGCGGTTCTCCAACGTGCCGCAGGGTACGCCGATCTTCATGTTCAACTGGGCCGAAGATTCCATCATCCGTGAACGCCTGTGGGTCGCAGCCGACAAGCAGGGCAAATACGAACTCTTCCCGCAGCAGCTTCCCGGCAAGCCGGGTGAGGGCGGGCCGATTAACTAAAGCATTTCCAGGAAAACTGGACGCCGGTTTCCCGTCCGGAAATGCGAATACCTTGAAGTACTCCTCCCGGAGCACACCCGGTACCGGTCGCGCGTGAAGCGCGGCCGGAGGCACCCGGCGGACCGCTGTCCATCACGGCCCGCCCAAACGGAGGAAGACCGTTCGATGCTGAGATTCCTGACGATACGCATAGGCTCCGCCATTCCGGTGCTGCTGATCCTGAGCGTGGTGACTTTCGCCATCATCCAGGCGCCGCCCGGAGATTATGCAGACTACATCCGCTCACAGCTGATGAACCAGGGTGGAGCGTCCTTCGAGCAGGCGGAAGCGCAGGCGCAGGCGTACCGTATCGAACACGGCCTCGATAAGCCGCTTGTCATTCAATATTTCAACTGGATCGGCGGCATCATCACCCGCGGCGATTTCGGTTACAGTTTCTATTACAACAAGCCGGTCGCCGATGTGGTTGGCGAACGCCTGCCGCGCACCATCGCGCTGGCGCTGGTCTGCCACATCTTTGCATCTGTTCTCGGCATCGCCTTCGGAATCTGGGCCGCTACACGGCAATATTCCTGGGTCGACAACCTGCTCTCCACCATCGCCTTTCTCGGCATGACGATACCGCGTTTCCTGATGGCGCTGATCCTTGTCTATCTCATGGTGTTTCATTTCGATGTGTCTGAGATCGGCAGCTTCTTCTCACCGCAATATGGCGGCGCGCCGTGGTCGTGGGGCAAGTTCGTCGATCTGGTCAGCCATGTCTGGCCGGTCGTCGCCATCGCCGTCTTCGGCGGCCTCGCCTACAACATGCGGGTGATGCGCGGCAATCTGCTCGATACGCTGAATGCGCAATATGTGGAAACGGCGCGCGCCAAGGGTCTTTCGGAAGGCGCGGTCATCATGCGCCATGCCGTGCCGAATGCGGTGCACCCGCTCGTCATGTATCAGGGCGTTGTGCTGCCCTATATGCTGAGCGGCGAAATCGAGACCGCCATCATCTTCGCGCTGCCGACCGTCGGTCCGGCCATTGTCGGCTCCATGGCGGTGGGGGATGTCTACGTCACCGCGACCTTCATGATGGTGCTCGCCGCCACGCTGATCGTCGGCAACATCATCGCCGACATGCTGCTCGCCATGCTCGACCCGCGCGTTCGCGAATTCGGGAGGGCTTGAGATGGTGGCCGTTGACAACATGAAGACCGAAACCACCGCCACCCCCAAGCCCGAACGCGGCACGCAGGGCAACGAGTCCTATCTCGCCCTGGTATGGCGGCGTCTAAGGCGGTCCTTCACCGGCATGCTGGGGCTGGTGCTGGTCGTGCTCTTGATCCTGATCGCAATTTTCGCCGATTTCTTCGCGCCGATGAACCCGCTGGAAACCAATGCCAGCTTCTCGCCGCCGCAGGTGGTGCGTTTTTCTGACAAGGACGGCAATATCAGTCCTTTCCCCCGGGTTTATGCGACTGCCGAGACCGAAGAACTCGATCCGGTGACGTTCCAGCCTATCGTCGGGCCGGACTACGACAATCCCGTCTATCTCGGCTTCTTCGTCAAAGGCGCGGAATACAGGCTTTTGGGCCTCATCCCGATGAGCCGTCACTTCTTCGGCTCGACCGACGGCCAGCCGGTGCATTTTCTCGGAACCGACAAGTTCGGGCGCGATGTGCTGTCGCGCGCCATATATGGTTCGCGCATCTCGCTCGCGATTGCGCTTAGCGTCGTTGCCATCGTCACCGTCATCGGCACCAGTGTCGGCTTGATATCAGGGTATTTCGGCGGGCCGCTGGATGCTTGGGTGCAGCGCTTCGTGGAGGTGGTGCTCGCCTTTCCGCAATTGCCGCTTTATCTCGCGCTGACATCGCTCATTCCCGTCACCGCACCGACCACCGTTTTCCTCGTCTTCGTGGTTGGCGTCATGTCGGCGCTCGGCTGGGCGCAGATGTCACGCGAGGTGCGCGGCAAGACGCTGGCGCTGGCGCGTATCGATTATGTCCGGGCGGCGATTGCCGTCGGGGCCACCGACCGGCGCATCATTTTCCAGCACATTCTGCCGAATGTGATGAGCCACGTGATCGTCGCCGTCACCCTGCATATTCCGAGCGTCGTGCTGCTCGAATCCTTCCTCGGTTTCCTCGGTTTTGCGGTGAAACCGCCGCTCATCTCCTGGGGGCTGATGCTGCAGGATACCGCGACCTATTCCGTCATCGGTTCCTATCCGTGGATCCTCGCGCCGGTCGGTTTCGTGCTGGTCACGGTCTTTGCCTTCAACGCGCTGGGCGATGGCCTGCGCGATGCCGTCGATCCCTATTGAGAGGAGCGTGACATGGTAGCTAGCAAGAACAACGCCTACGCCCCCGCGATTCGTCTCGACGCCGATGACCGCAAGGACAACGCCATCATCGATGCCCGCAACATTGCCGTGATCTTCAAGGTGGAGCACGGAACGGTGGAGGCGGTGAAGGATATTTCCTTCCAGCTCTATCGCGGCGAGACGATTGCCATCGTCGGTGAATCCGGTTCGGGGAAATCCGTCACGGCTCGCACCGTTATGGGCCTTCTGACGAAGCGGGCAACGATTTCGAAATCGGCAGTCGTGCGCTTCAACGGCGAGGACATCCTGAAATTCTCGTCACGCCAGCGCCGGGCGCTGCGTGGCAACCGCATTTCGATGATCTTTCAGGAGCCGATGAGTTCATTGAACCCGATCTATACGATCGGCAGCCAGATCGTCGAGGCGATCCGGGTTCATTCGAAACTGAGCCGCAAGGAAGCCGAGGCGAGGGCGCTCGATCTTCTGCGGCAGGTGCAGATACCGGAGCCGGAAGCACGGCTGAAACAATATCCGCACCAGCTTTCCGGCGGCCAGCGACAGCGTGTGATGATCGCCATGGCGCTCTCCAACGATCCTGACGTGCTGATTGCCGATGAACCCACCACAGCGCTGGATGTGACGGTGCAGGCGCAGATACTCAACCTTATCCGCGATCTGCAGAAAAAACGCGGCATGGCCGTGGTTCTCATCACCCATGATCTGACGATCGTGAAGCAGTTTTCCGATTACGTTTACGTCATGCAGCATGGCGAGATGCGCGAACATAACACCACCGAGCGGCTGTTTGCAGCACCGCAACACCCCTACACGAAAAGGCTGCTCGCTTCCGAACCGCAGGGAACGGCAAAGCCGCTGCCGGAGAATTCCGGCGTGCTGCTCACGGCAAACGGCGTGCGCGTCTCCTTCATGATGCGTTATGGCGGGCTGTTCAAACCCGAATTGAAGGAACTGATCGCCGTCGACAGTCTGGGGCTCACCCTCAACAGACACGAGACTCTAGGGCTCGTCGGTGAATCCGGCTCCGGCAAGACGACCTTCGGGCAATCGCTGCTGCGGCTGAACGAGCCGGTGGGCGGCGAGGTGATCTTTGACGGGGAGAGGGTCGACGGCCGCTCCCGCGCTGAAATGCGGCCCCTGCGTTCGCGCATGCAGATCGTGTTTCAGGACCCCTTCGCGTCGCTCAATCCGCGCATGACCATCGGCCAGATCATCGAGGAAGGGCTGATCATCAACGGCCTTGGCCGGACCAAGGCAGAAAGGCTGGACCGGGTGCGTGATGCGCTTGAGGCGGCCGGCATGCCCGGCAACATCCTCTCACGTTTCCCGCATGAGTTCTCAGGCGGCCAGCGCCAGCGCATCGCCATTGCGCGTGCCGTGGCGCTGGAGCCGGAATTCATCCTGCTCGATGAGCCGACCTCGGCGCTCGATCTTTCCGTGCAGGCGCAGATCATCGATCTGCTGCGCAAGCTGCAGGATGAGCGGGGCCTGAGCTACCTGTTCATCTCCCACGACCTGAAAGTGGTCCGCGCGCTCTGCCACCGCGTCATCGTCATGCAGCGCGGGCAGATAGTCGAGCAAGGGCCTGTCGAGGATGTGCTGACAAACCCAAAAACAGAATATACTCAGCGGCTTGTACGGGCCGCCTTCGAAATCGCTTGAATTCCAATGCCGGAGGTAGACATGGCAAGAGATCCCAAGATCACATTTATCGGCGCAGGCTCCACGGTGTTCATGAAGAACATCGTCGGCGACGTGCTGCAGCGTCCGGCCCTTTCGGGCGCCACCATCGCACTCATGGATATCAACCGTGAAAGGCTGGAAGAAAGCGCCGTCGTCGTCAACAAGCTGATTTCGACGCTGGGGGCGAAGGCGAAGGCCGAGACCTATACCGACCAGAAAAAGGCGCTTGCCGGCGCGGATTTCGTCGTCGTCGCCTTCCAGATCGGCGGTTACGAGCCCTGCACGGTCACCGATTTCGAGGTGCCGCGCAAATATGGCCTGCGCCAGACCATTGCCGATACGCTCGGCGTCGGCGGCATCATGCGCGGTCTTCGCACCGTGCCGCATCTGTGGAAGATCTGCGAGGACATGCTGGCCGTCTGCCCGAACGCGATCATGCTGCAATATGTGAACCCCATGGCGATCAACACCTGGGCGATTGCCGAGAAATATCCGACGATCCGGCAGGTGGGCCTTTGCCATTCGGTTCAGGGCACGGCCATGGAACTCGCCCATGATCTCGATATCCCTTACGAGGAAATCCGTTACCGTTCGGCGGGCATCAATCACATGGCGTTCTTCCTCGAATTCGAACATCGCCAGCCGGATGGCAGCTACAGGAGCCTTTATCCCGATCTCGTGCGCGCCTATCGCGAAGGCCGAGCGCCAAAACCCGGCTGGAACCCGCGCTGCCCCAACAAGGTGCGTTACGAGATGCTGACGCGGCTCGGTTATTTCGTCACTGAAAGTTCCGAGCATTTTGCCGAATATACGCCCTATTTCATCAAGGAAGGGCGCGAAGACCTGATCGAGAAATTCGGCATCCCGCTTGATGAATATCCCAAGCGCTGCATCGAACAGATCGAGCGCTGGAAGGGTCAGGCGGCCGCCTATCGCTCGGCCGAGAAGATCGAGGTCAAACAGTCGAAGGAATATGCCTCCTCCATCATCAACTCGGTCTGGACCGGCGAACCCTCGGTCATCTACGGCAACCAGCGCAACAATGGCTGCATCACCTCGCTGCCATCAGATTGCGCGGCGGAAGTGCCCTGCCTTGTTGACCATAACGGCATACAGCCGACCTTCATCGGCGAATTGCCGCCGCAACTGACAGCGCTGATGCGCACCAACATCAATGTCCAGGAGCTGACGGTTCGGGCGCTGATGAGCGAAAACCGCGAACACATCTTCCATGCCGCGATGATGGATCCGCATACGGCAGCCGAACTTGACCTCGACCAGATATGGTCGCTGGTGGACGATCTGCTGCTGGCCCATCGCGACTGGCTGCCGGAATGGACGCAGGCGGAGATGAAGCGGGTGCGCGCAGTGTGAGGCGCGGTCGCTACGATAAATACGAGGCCGCGGGCTTCACCCTGCGGCCTTTGGCTATTTAAGTACAGACCCTCTCCTCCGTCATGCCGGACTTGATCCGGCATCCAGCCACGGCGCGTCTGCGCCGTGAGAGGATTCTCCTGCGATCAAGGACTTGATCGCGCTAGACCCCGGATCAAGTCCGGGGTGACGGGGTGCGGATGATGCGGCTTTGCCAAACGAGGCGGTTTCATAGGGCTTTGCAACCTCTACGGTTTGCAAACCCTCAAGGCATTTGACTTGTGTCAAGGCCACAAAACACCACGACACCTAAACAGCCCATGACCCGGTCCATTCCCTTAAACAGGAGAAATACCGGGCACAGATTCTAAACGCGATGGTGGCTGGCTTCTTCGGTTTTTACGTATTACGGTTGAAACCTGAAGGGTTCATGGGGAAGACGGATGTCTAAAAAAGGCTTGCTCATTGGTCTGGTGGTTCTGGTTGTTGCCATTGCCGCTTACTTTGCCTGGTCGAAGCTGAAGGGGGAGGGGCTGCCTTCCGGTTTCGCGTCCAGCAACGGCCGGATCGAGGCGGTCGAGATCGATATTTCCACCAAAACCGCCGGCCGCCTTCAGGACATCATGGTGCGCGAAGGCGATTTCGTGAAGGCCGGGCAGGTGCTGGCGCAGATGGACACCGCCCAGTTGGAAGCGCGGAAGCGTCAGGCCGAAGCACAGTTCCGCCGTGCGAAAATAGCAATCGATACGGCCAACAGCCTTGTCGCCCAGCGGGAGGCGGAAAAGACCTCGGCGCTGGCGATAGTGGAACAGCGCAAGGCCCAGCTTGATTCCGCCTCCAAGACCTATGCGCGCTCGAAGCAGCTGCTGACGGGCAACGCCGTCTCGCAACAGATCGTCGACGACAGTGAAGCCGCCGAGCAATCCGCCCGCGCCACGCTCGCCTCCGCGCAGGCCTCGCTTGCTGCCTCCGACGCCGCAATCAATGCCGCCAAAGCGCAGATCGTTGATGCCGAGGCGGCGGTTGATGCCGCGCAGGCCGATATTGAAAGTATTGAGACTGACATAGCCGATGCGACGCTGAAATCGCCCCGCGACGGCCGCGTGCAATATAGGATCGCCCAGCCCGGAGAGGTGCTTTCCGCCGGTGGACGGGTTCTGAACCTCGTCGATCTCGGAGACGTTTACATGACGTTCTTCCTGCCGACGGCCGAGGCTGGCCGCACATCCATGGGCTCCGATGTGCGCCTGATACTGGACGCCGCCCCGCAATATACCATTCCGGCGAAAGTTTCCTTCGTCGCCGATGTCGCGCAGTTCACGCCGAAAACGGTTGAAACCGAAGAGGAACGCCAGAAGCTGACATTCCGGGTGCGGGCGCAAATCCCGCAGGAGCTGCTGCAGAAATATATCCAATATGTCAAAACCGGACTGCCCGGCATGGCCTATGTCCGGCTTGATCCGCAGGCCGCCTGGCCGGAAAATCTCGAACGCAATCTCGTCAAGTGACGGTGGCCACCATGGTCGCGCCTCCCGCAACGAATGACAGGAACGCACCGGTCGCGCGATTGACCGATGTGCGGCTGACCTTCGGAAGTACCATTGCGCTGGCCGATATATCGGTCGAGATTCCCGCAGGGCGGATGATAGGGCTTATCGGGCCTGACGGTGTTGGCAAATCGAGCCTTTTGTCGCTCGTTTCCGGCGCGCGGGCCATCCAGAAGGGCAAGGTAGAGGTTCTGGGCGGCGACATGTCCGATCCGCGTCACCGTGAGGATACCTGCCCGCGCATCGCCTATATGCCGCAGGGTCTTGGCAAGAACCTTTATCCCACCCTGTCCGTCTTCGAAAATATCGACTTTTTCGGCAGGCTGTTCGGACAGGGCAGCAGGGAGCGGCAGGCGCGCATTGCCGAATTGCTGAAGAGTACCGGCCTCGAACCATTCGCCGATCGCCCCGCGATGAAGCTTTCCGGCGGCATGAAACAGAAGCTGGGGCTGTGCTGTGCGCTGATCCACGATCCGGACCTGCTTATCCTCGATGAGCCGACCACAGGCGTAGACCCGTTGTCGCGCCGGCAGTTCTGGGAATTGATCGATTCCATCCGGGCCGGGCGTCCGGGCATGAGCGTCATCGTCGCCACGGCCTATATGGAAGAGGCCGCCGGTTTCGATTGGCTGGTCGCCATGGATGGCGGCAAAATACTGGCTACCGGTTCGCCCGCCGAACTTCTCGAGCGCACTTCGGCACCCAATCTCGATGCAGCCTTCATCGCGCTTCTTCCCGAAGAAAAGCGCAAGGGTTACCACGAGGTCCATATCGCGCCGCGCAAGGTGACCGGTGAGGGCGATTACGCCATCGAGGCGTCGCATCTCAGCATGCGCTTCGGCGATTTCACCGCCGTCGACAATGTCAGCTTCAAGATTCCGCGCGGCGAGATTTTCGGTTTTCTCGGCTCCAATGGCTGCGGAAAATCCACGACCATGAAGATGCTGACCGGGCTTCTGGCGGCCAGCGAAGGCGAGGCCAAGCTCTTCGGGCACAAAGTGGATGCCAGCGACATGGCGATCCGTCATCGCGTCGGTTACATGAGCCAGGCCTTTTCGCTTTATTCAGAACTGACGGTGCGGCAGAACCTCGATCTTCACGCGCGCCTGTTCAAGCTGCCGGAAGAAACCATTCAGCCGCGTATTGCTGAAATGGCCGAGCGCTTCGATCTTGGCGCGGTCATGGAGACGCTGCCGGACGACCTGCCGCTCGGCATCCGGCAGAGGCTGTCGCTGGCGGTGGCGATGATCCATTCGCCTGACATTCTCATCCTCGATGAGCCGACCTCCGGTGTCGACCCGGTGGCGCGCGACGGGTTCTGGCAAATCCTCGCCGATCTCTCGCGCAACGACAATGTCGCCATCTTCATCTCCACCCATTTCATGAACGAGGCGGAGCGCTGTGACCGTATTTCGCTGATGCATGCCGGCAAGGTGCTGATCAGCGATACGCCTGATGCGATCACCAAGAGCCGAAATGCCGCAACGCTTGAAGAGGCTTTCGTCGCCTATCTCGAGGATGCCTCGGGTGTGAAAAAAGTGGAACCTGTGGCACCGTCGGCTCCGGCAACTGAGGTGCCCACGACACAACATGCCGCCCCCGTCCGCAAGAGGTTTTTCGATTTCAGGCGCATGTTCAGCTATACCCGCCGTGAGGCGCTGGAATTGCAGCGTGATCCCATTCGCGGCACGCTGGCGGTGCTCGGCAGCGTCATCCTGATGTTCGTCATCGGATACGGTATCAATCTCGATGTCGAGGACCTGACCTTTGCGGTGCTGGACCGTGACGATTCCACCATCAGCCGGGATTATGTGCTCGATATCGCCGGCTCGCGTTATTTCATTGAAAAGGAACCGATCCGCGATTATGCCGATATGGACCGGCGGATGCGTGATGGGGAACTCAGCCTAGCCATTGAAATTCCCCCCGGTTTCGGCCGGGATGTCTTGCGCGGCAAGACGGTGGAGGTGGGCGCCTGGATCGACGGCGCCATGCCGCAGCGGGCCGAGACGGTGCGCGGTTACGTGCAGGGCATGCACCAGACATGGCTGGCGCGCAAGGCCGCCGAGATTTACGGCAGCGCCGCCACGCAAAACAGCTTCAGCATCGAAACGCGGTATCGTTACAATCCTGATGTCAAAAGCCTCGTCGCCATGGTGCCGGCGGTCATTCCGCTGCTGCTCATGCTCATTCCCGCCATGCTGGCGGCCCTCAGCGTCGTCAGGGAAAAGGAGCTTGGCTCCATCGTCAATCTTTATGTGACGCCAACCACGCGGCTGGAATTCCTGATCGGCAAACAGCTTCCCTATGTCGCCCTCGGCATGCTCAACTTCCTGCTTCTGACGGCATTTGCGGTCTTCGTCTTCCAGGTACCCTTCACCGGAAGTTATCTCACCTATGCGGCGGGAGCGTTGCTCTACGTCATCATCGCCACCTCCATTGGCCTTCTCATGTCGTCCTTCATGAAGAGCCAGATCGCGGCGATCTTCGGCACGGCCCTGCTGACGCTTATTCCGGCCACGCAATATTCCGGCATGATTGATCCCGTCTCATCGCTGCAGGGTGCCGGCGCCTTTATCGGCAACATCTATCCCGCGACCTATTTCATGACCATTTCGCGTGGGACCTTCTCGAAGGGGCTTGATTTCGCCGGGCTTTCCGGCTCGTTCCTGCCGCTTCTCATAGCCATTCCGCTGCTGCTCATTGCCGGTGCCGCACTTTTGAGGAAACAGGCGTCATGAGGCTGTTTTCGTCCAACATCTTCCAGCTCGGCATCAAGGAACTGCGCGGCCTTGCGCGTGACGGCATGCTGCTGCTCCTCATCGTCTATGCTTTCACGCTGCAGATCTATACCGGCTCCAGCGCGCTGCCGGAAACGCTCAACAATGCCGCCATCGCCATTGTCGATGAGGATCAATCGCCGCTTTCCGGCCGCATCAGCACGGCGTTTTATCCACCTTATTTCGCGCCGCCGAAGCAGATTTCCATCGCGGAAATGGACAAGCGCATGGATGCGGGCCTCGATACTTTCGCGCTCAACATCCCGCCGGATTTCCAGCGCCGGCTGATGGCGGGCCAACAACCCGCCATCCAGCTCAATATCGACGCCACCCGCATGAGCCAGGCCTTCAGCGGCGGCGGTTATGTGCAGAGCATCGTAACGAGCGAAGTTCAGGAATATGTCAACCGTTATCGCGGTGCGATTTCGGTGCCGGTGGACCTCACCCTGCGCTCCCGCTTCAATCCGGAGCTGGACAAGTCCTGGTTCGGCTCGATCAACAACATCATCACCGCCATCACCATGCTGTCGATCGTGCTGACGGGGGCGGCGCTCATTCGCGAGCGGGAGCATGGCACGGTCGAGCATCTGCTGGTCATGCCGGTCACGCCGCTGGAAATCATGCTCAGCAAGGTCTGGTCCATGGGCCTTGTCGTGCTGGTGGCTTCTGCGTTTTCACTCTTTGTCGTCGTCAGGGGGCTGCTTGCCATTCCGATCGAAGGCTCGCTTTCGCTTTTCCTGCTCGGAACGGCATTGCAGCTCTTCGCCATGACCTCAATGGGCATATTCCTCGCGACCGTCGCCGGTTCCATGCCGCAATTCGGCATGTTGCTGATCCTGTTCCTGCTGCCGCTGCAGGTGCTCTCGGGCGCCATGACGCCGCGTGAAAGCATGCCTGATATCATCCAGTACATCATGCTTCTTGCGCCAAACACCCATTTTGTCATTCTGGCGCAATCGGTGCTTTTCAGAGGGGCGGGGCTGGATGTGGTCTGGCCGCAATTGCTGGCGCTGCTGGCCATCGGCTCCGCGCTCTTCGTTTTTGCGCTTCGCCGTTTCAGGCGGTTCCTGCGCTGACGACAGCCGGATTTTCCGCTTGTTCTGCCCATTTCCACGCAAGTTGAATTAATTGTGTTCGGTAACGGTATGTTCGCCTTCCGTGAATATGCCTATGAGGACGGCTGGGTAAGCGGGCTTTGTTCAGGAGTAGCAAAATGAATATTGCAGCACGTCTTTCACTGGCAGCCATGATCGCTCTGGCGGCAACACCATCCCTCGCGTCGGAAGATATGACGTCGGAGACGAGCGAAGCGATATTCGGTTTTGGCGGCGCCATGACGAAAGAAGACATGCTGAAAAGTGCAGCCCTCTTTCCGGTGGAATATGAGCGCAACGCCATTCTGGGCGGCGGCTACCAGTTTTATCCCTACCATATCGGCAACGTGAAACTCGGCGGCGAAATCGGCGCCGCTGCCAGATTTGGCAAGGGCTTTACGGGTGAAGTCTGGGTGGGTTCGGTTGCGCGTTACGAGCAGATCAGGCTCGGAGAGCGGCTGTTCATCACGCCAAGCTTTACCGCCGGCCTCAGCCTTGTCACGGATGCGCAGCGGGGCCGCGAGCGCGAACAGGAAATCAAGGACGACGGCAATGCCAATGTCCTGTTTTATCTGGGGCCGGAAATCAACGTGTCCTTCAGCGAGGATTCCTCGACGGAATTCTTCTGGCGTCTTCACCACCGTTCCGGCGGTGGCAAAACATTGGGCAATATGAAAGGCGCCACAAACGCCAACGTCTTCGGCGTCCGCTACAAGTTCTGAGCGGCAGGGATGGTCCCACGCCCGGTGAACTGTCTGAATTTCAGTCACGTTTCTTTTTCGCCGCAAACCGTCATGGGGAACCCGTGCATGCAGTGCATGGGTGGATTGCCTTATTCTGCCTGTTAATTCGTCACCGAAAAGCGCATATAGAGGACATCAAAGGACGCCGGGACGAAAACGTTACTGACGTCACCTAAACCTCAGAAAGGGTAATGTCATGAACGTAGCACGCAGCTTCAACAATTGGCGCAAATATCGTCAGACCATCAACGAACTCGGCCGTATGAGCAGCCGTGAACTGCACGATCTCGGTATCGATCGCAGCCAGATCACCAGCGTCGCCCGCGCCGCCGTCGGTAAGTAATCATAACGATATTGCCGCTATTGAATGCCCAAACGCCTGCTTTGCGGGCGTTTTTGTTTTGGAGGCCTCTCCTCCGTCATCCTCGGGCTTGACCCGAGGATCCATTGCTTTCCACGGGTCAGGATCCTCGGGTCAAGCCCGAGGATGACGTTGAGTATGTGCAAAGCGATGTCATTCCACGCCTGAGGACGACTGAAGCGAACCAATCGCCAGGAATTTTCGACGATGAATATTGCCATGCACAAAACGCATATCTGCGCTGCAACCTTGTGCCTGTCAAACGCGCAGAAAAATGGTATCTTCAAATCATCGAAACGGATGTACCTCCTCCCACATCCTTTCGGTAATGCGGGCGATCCTACTCCTCCTCCCAAAGGATTGCCTCGGGGACAGCGGTTTTCCTCCTCCCATATCGCTGTTCATCTTTTCAAAAAGCCTGCCGCACCTCCTCCCGCGGCAGGCTTTTTTGTTTTCGGAAACTTCCCTTTATTTTCAGGATTATCTCAGTCGAAAGCCATCATGCCGATGGGCGTTACGGCATGGGTGCCTGCGCGTCTGGCAAGGGCATAAGCAAGGCACTGCTCCACGGCATCCTGCGGCACGGGCTTGGCGATCACGCCGGCGCCTATGCCGAGATTGACGACGACTTCGGGGTTCGCCGTCATGAAGATCACCACCACGCCATGGTCTTCGGAAAGCCGCCGCCCGATCTCCGGGCCGGTCTGTCCGTCGGCAAGATTGACGTCGACGAAGGCGATATCGGCGCGGCTGCCAAGCGCCACGGCCTCTTCCAGCCGGTTGGCGATGCCGATGACATCAGCCTCTTCTTCCGCCTGCAAAATGGAATCCTCTATATCCATGGCGATGAGGAATTCGTCTTCCACGATCAGCACACGCGGCTGTTCCGTGCGGAAACCCGGTTCGTTCTGCAAGACGTCTGCCAACATATGCCTGTCTCCATTCTGTGTGCTTCAGAGCACCGGACCGAAAAGTGCAGCGCGGTTTTCGGGCCTTCGATGCGTCAACTATGCCTGGAGCGGGAAGGGCCGGTTCCGTTTTATCTCCCGCCGCTCCAGCGCGGTCGGCAAGCAAACACTTGTCGGCGTAACTCGTTCCAAAGTGAGATAAACATAGTGAATGGAGTGTAAACGGCGCGCCTTTTCGGCTATCACCTCTAGGAAGCGAAGCATTTGATTCGGTTCGGTTTTCATCCGGGGAAGGGGTCGGAGAACGTCGCCGTGGAGCATCTTTCGCCCCCTGGAACGCCGGTCTTTCGCCATTATGGGGCGATAGGCCTGCATGAAAATTCAAAGCGTTACAGCCTCTTTCCCGCTCGGGGAGGAAGCGCTGGGACCTTGCCGATCATTCGCGTGCCGCGGTCAAAAAACGGCGCGGGACCCTATGAGTTTAGAAAGAGAATAAGACGATGACCCAGTCTCCGCGCGCCACCATTGCCCGCAACACGCCCAATATCGCCGTCGTCGGCGTCGGTGGCGGTGGCGGCAACGCGATCAACAACATGATTGCCGAGGGCATCGGCGGCGTTGATTTCATCGCCGCCAATACGGATGCTCAGGCGCTGAAGAAAACCGATGCGCCGCGTCTCGTGCAGCTCAGCTCCGAACTGACCGGCGGGCTTGGAGCGGGCGCTGATCCGGAGGTCGGCCGGCAGGCGGCGATCGATTCCCTCGACGAGATCATGGATCACCTGAGCGGTTACGACATGTGTTTCATCACCGCGGGCATGGGCGGCGGCACCGGCACGGGTGCTGCCCCCGTCATCGCCGAAGCCTGCCGGGCGAAGAACATCCTGACCGTCGGTGTCGTCACGCTTCCCTTCAGCTTCGAGGGCGCGCGCCGCATGCGCGCTGCTGAATATGGCTTTGCCAACCTGCTCAACACGGCCGATACCGTCATCGTCATTCCCAACCAGAACCTGCTGCGCATCGCCGATGCCGGCACCACCTTCGAGAATGCGCTGAAGACGGCCGACAAGGTCCTGTCGCTTGGCGTGCGCTGCATCACCGATCTCATCCTGCGCGAAGGCCTCGTCAATCTCGATTTCGCCGATGTCCGCTATGTCATGAAGAATGGCGGCCGTGCGCTGATGGGCACGGCGCAGGCCAAGGGTCCGAAACGCGCCTCGGAAGCGGCGGCCGCAGCCATCGCCAATCCGCTGCTCGGCGAACCCTCGCTGAAGGAGGCGCGTGGCGCGCTGGTATCCATCTCGGGCGGCAACGATCTGACGCTTTATGAAATCGACGAGGCGATGACGCTGGTGCGCGAAGCTGTGAGCGAAGAGACCGACGTGGTTATGGGCGCTTCCTTCGACCCCACGCTTGATGGTGCCTTCAAGATTTCCGTCGTGGCCACCGGCCTGCGCAACTAACGTCTTGTTTGAGGGGCGGCATTGCTGGGCGTTTCTTCTCCTCGCCGGGGAGAAGGGACAAGCCGCGTATTCTTGGCTCCCTAGAGAAATCGTCTTTCCTTAAGCGGGGTAATAACGCCCACGCCACAAACCGAACGATTAAAAGCCGTCGCGGGCAATTTTCGCGACGGCTTTTTGTTGTTTTTGAACAATTATTCCGCCATTCGAAGAGGCGACGGGGCTGCGCGGCGTTGATTGCGAAAAAATATAATAGTACTCTTTATGTCGACAAGAGGGATTTGATGATGACGGATATAATTGCTTCTGCCGAGCGCAAGCGCGGCTCCGGCGTGAAGATGGTCTATGATCTGCTGCGCGACGAGATTCTCGATCTGGTTCTGCCGCCGGGCAGCCCCATCGACGAGGTGCAGCTTGCCGAGCGGTTCAAGATGTCACGCACGCCCATCCGCGAGGCACTGGTGCGGCTTTCGGGCGAGGGGCTGATCGATACGCTGCCGAACCGCTCCACCATGGTGTCGAATATCGATTTCCTCAACATGCATACCTATTTCGATGCGCTTGTGTTGATGTACCGGGTAACGACCCAGCTTGCCGCGCAATATCACCGTCCGGAAGATCTGGCCGGAATCCGCGCCCACAACGCGGAATTCGCCATTGCGGTCGAGGAGCAGGATGCGCTGGCGATGATTTCCACCAATGCCGCCCTTCACCTTTCCATCGCCGAAGCCGGGCGCAACCCCTATTTCACCAGCCTGTTCAAGCGGCTTTTGGATGAGGGACGGCGCATCCTCAGGCTTTATTACCAGTCCTATGATGATCGTCTGCCCAAGCGTTTCGTCGATGATCATGAAGAGATGATCGCGGCGATTGCCGCTCGCGATATCGCTCTTTCCGAAAGGCTGGCGCGGGAGCACGCCGAACAGATCGTGCGGCAGGTGCAGAAACTGCTGGTGCGAAACGAGCGGCTGGAAATAAATCTGTAGCTTGTCGATTACTTGTCGACAAATAAAATACAAGATAGTAATGTCCCTGTCGAAAGGGTGGCGCGGACGTGCCTCCATTCCCGAAAAACATGTCCCTTAGGAGCTAGTAATGACGGCCAGCATTTTTTCCGGCGTGATTCCCGCCTTGATGACCCCCTGCAAGGATGATCGCACCCCTGATTTCGATGCGCTTGTTCGCAAGGGCAAGGAACTGATCGCCGATGGCATGTCGGCCGTGGTTTATTGCGGTTCCATGGGCGACTGGCCGCTCCTGACGGATGAGCAGCGCATGGAAGGCGTGGAGCGCCTGGTGAAGGCTGGCATTCCGGTCATCGTCGGCACCGGCGCGGTCAACACGGCGTCTGCCGTTGCCCATGCTGCCCACGCCCAGAAGGTTGGCGCCAAGGGTCTGATGGTTATTCCGCGCGTCCTGTCGCGCGGTTCGGTCATCTCTGCCCAGAAGGCGCATTTCAAGGCCATCCTCGCGGCGGCTCCTGAAATCCCGGCCGTCATCTACAACAGCCCCTATTATGGCTTCGCCACCCGTGCCGATCTCTTCTTCGCGCTACGCGCCGAGCACAAGAACCTCGTCGGCTTCAAGGAATTCGGGGGCCCGGCGGATATGCGTTACGCTGCTGAAAACATCACCAGCCGTGATGACGACGTCACTCTTATGATCGGCGTCGATACCGCCGTTTTCCACGGCTTCGTCAATTGCGGTGCAACCGGCGCCATCACCGGCATCGGCAACGTGCTGCCGAAGGAAGTCATTCACCTCTGCAAGCTGTCGCAGGCCGCCGCCAAGGGTGATGCGGATGCCCGCGCCCGTGCGCTGGAACTGGAACAGGCGCTCGCCGTTCTCTCGTCCTTCGATGAAGGCCCGGATCTGGTTCTCTATTTCAAGCACATGATGGTGCTGAAGGGCGACAAGGAATACACGCTGCACTTCAACGAAACCGATGCCCTGACGGACAGCCAGCGCGGTTATGTCGAAGCGCAGTTCAAGCTGTTCAACAGCTGGTATGCCGACTGGAGCAAGCTTCCGGGTGCCGTGCAGGCCTGCAAGGCTGCCTGAGCAGCCGCTGATGTGAAAACAAAAGGCCCGCAAATGCGGGCCTTTTTGCATGTCATGAGGTTTGATGTCTCTCCTCCGTCATGCCGGACTTGATCCGGCATCCAGCCGTGGCGCGTTTGCGCCGAGAGGAATGAGCCTTTCGCGATCAAAGACTTGATCGCACTGGACCCCGGATCAGGTCCGGGGTGAGGGGGCAGGGGATGCTGTGCAGTCGCAAAAGACGCTGAGTGACTTTGTCATTGCGAGAAGGCCCGCGTTCGCGAGCCTTCTTGTTTCCGCTTTCCAAACGCGGTCAGGAGACCGCGTCCAGTCCCTTCTCCAGCAGCCGGTCGAGGCTGCCCATTTCAGCAGCGGTCAGCGTAATACCTTCATTTTCCGATTTGGCACGGGCGGCAAAACGGCGGCCGGAGGGCAGGCGGGCGCCCTGGCCGATGATGGCGTCAAACAGCACTTCCGCGCGCTGGAAGGGGTCTCCCGGCCGCCCCTTGGCAAAGGCCTCCGGGGAAAAGGCGACGATCAGTTCCCCATGGAAGGGCGCAAGCGTGGTGGTGCCGAGATAGTCCAGCACTTCGGGACTGGTGAGGTCGCCGATCATGATGCCGGCGAGAAGCTCGATCATGGTGCCGATGGCAGAACCCTTGTGGCCGCCAAAGGGCAGCATGGCGCCGGCAAGGGCCGCCTCCGGGTCCGTCGTCGGATTGCCGTCTGCATCGACCGCCCAGCCTTCGGGTAAAGGTTTTCCCGCGCGCCGGTGCAGTTCTATCTCGCCGCGGGCGGCAACGGATGTCGCGAAATCAAAGACGTAAGGCGAGGTGTCCTTGCGCGGCCAGCCGAAAGCGAAGGGGTTGGTGCCGAGCAGCGGTTTGGTTCCTCCCGTCGGCGCGACGGTGGAATAGCTCGGGCACATCACCAGTCCGGCCAGCCCGTTCGAGGTCAGTCCCTCCACCTCGGGCCAGAGCGCCGAAAAATGGGTGCAGTCATTGATGACGAGTGCGGCGACGCCCAGACGTTCCGCGCGTTCCACCAGAACCGGCAGGCCAAGCTCGAAGGCAGGATTGGCGAAGCCGCCATTGGCATTGACCTTCACGATCGCCGTACCGTCATCCTCGGCCACATCAGGTGTGGCATCGGGCTTCACCTTGCCGGCCTTGACGGTGCGCAATGCGCCTTCAATGCGGTAAATGCCATGGGACTTGCAGGCGTCGCGCTCACCGGCGGTGATGACGCGCGCCAGCGCTCCCGACTGCACGGCATTTAAGCCAGCCCTGCGGAAAATCGCCTCCACCCGCTGAAATAGTTCATCGATGGTCAAGGTGGTGGTGTCGCTCATCATAATCCTCCGATATCGGCTCGCACATTTTGAATACATAAAGTATACAAAGGTAGAGGTAATGCAACGTGTCTTTTCGGTGCGGCTGTGTCAGAGCGGAAATCCACTTTATCGGACACAAAGATTCCTTAGGCCCTCATTCCTGTGCTTGTCACAGGAATCCAGCAGACGCGCGTCTGCGCGTTGGAAAGACTCTATTCAGCCCAAAGACTTGGGCTGGCTGGATCCCTGTGACAAGCACAGGGATGAGGGGCCTTTGATGTTTCCGCTCACCTTGTCGGCTCCTCGCACCAGCTTTCGAAACTAATCCACTGAACATCATCAGTTCGCACGTGCACAAAATTCTTTTTGTATACTCATTGTATTTTTATGTTGATTTATCGCTTTCTTGGGGAAATAGTGACCGCGCCTTCAAGGGCAGACCAATTCTGGGAGCAAATCAAGAATGAAAAAATCGGTCATTTTCGCCGGCCTGCTGGCCGCCACTTCCGCTATCACCCCGGCCAAGGCCGACAAGCTTGACGACATTATTTCGTCCGGCACGCTGCGTTGCGCCGTTGTGCTCGACTTCCCGCCGATGGGCGCGCGTGATGACGCCAACAATCCTGTTGGTTTCGACGTCGATTATTGCAACGATCTCGCCAAGGCGCTCGGCGTCACGGCTGAAATCGTCGAAACGCCGTTTCCCGAGCGTATTCCGGCGCTGATGTCCGGCCGCGTCGACGTTGGCGTTGCGTCCACCTCCGATACGCTGGAGCGTGCCAAGACAGTCGGCATGACCGTGCCTTACTTCGCCTTCGAAATGGCCGTTACCGCCAACGACAAGTCGGGCATCAAGTCTTTCGAAGACATGAAGGGCAAGACCGTTGGCGCAACCGCCGGCACCTTCGAAGCCATCGCGCTCGAAAAGTCGGTCAAGGAGTGGGGCGTCGGTGAATTCCGTCCGTACCAGACGCAGGCAGACGTGTTCCTCGCACTCAGCCAGGGCCAGATCGACGCCACCGTTTCCACTTCGACGGTTGCCCAGTCCAACGTGAAGGGCGGCAAGTTCGCCAGCATCTCCGTGGTCGGCAAGGCGCCGTACGACATCGACTATGTCGCGCTCTTCACCAACCGCGATGAATACGGCCTCATCAACTACCTGAACCTCTTCATCAACCAGCAGGTTCGCACTGGCCGTTACGCCGAACTCTACGAAAAATGGGTTGGCGGCGAAGTGCCTTCGCTCACCGTCAACGGCGTTTATCGCTGATCAGGACTTTTCGTAAACGGCGCGGTCGAAATGATCGCGCCGTTGATCGTTTCTGAAAAGGCGGGACACTTAATGTTCAACTATACATTCCACTGGAATCAGGCGCTGAAGGCTCTGCCGCAGCTTCTGGACGGTGCGGTGGTGACGCTGCAGATCGCCATTCTGTCGATGGTGATCGGTCTGACCTTCGCCATCGCGCTGACGCTGTTCCGGCTCTCCGGCAACCGTATCCTTGGCGCTTTCGCCTCCGTCTGGGTAGAAGTCGCCCGCAACACGCCGGCGCTGTTCCAGATTTACATGGCCCATTTCGGCCTTGGCAATTTCGGCATTCATCTGAGCCCCTATACGGCGCTTCTGGTCGGTATCGCCTTCAACAATGCCGGTTATCTCGCGGAGAATTTCCGTGGCGCGCTGAAAGCCATTCCCGATACGCAGACCCGTTCCGGCCGTTCGCTCGGCATGACGTCGATGCAGACCTTCCGTCTGATCATCATGCCGCAGATGCTGCGCGTCGCGTTTCTGCCTGCCACCAACCAGATGGTCTGGGCAATCCTCATGACCTCGCTCGGTGTCACCGTCGGCATGAATACGGATCTCGCCGGCGTCACACAGGCCTTGAACGCCCGTTCGTTCCGCACCTTTGAATTCTTCGCGCTCGCCGCGGTCATCTATTACGTGATCGCCAAGATCGTCACGCTTGCCGCCCGATTACTGGCCGCGCGTCTGTTCCGTTATTGAGAGAGGTGAGCCATGTTTGAAACCGCTCTCACCTGGAGTGATCTCGCCTTCCTGGCCAAGGGTGCCGGCATGACGCTTGCCGTCACCGCCGTCGCCGTCACGGCAGGCACCATCATGGGGATCATCTTCGGCATCATCCGTTTCCAGTTCGGCCCCTATTGGTCGCTGCCGCTGACCTTCATTCTGGATATTTTCCGTTCCGTGCCGCTGCTTATCCAGCTGGTGCTCGGCAATGCCTTCCAGTCGATCGCCAAGCTCGGCTGGCCGCCATTCACCACCTCCTGCGTGGTGCTGTCGCTTTATACGGCGGCCTATTGCACAGAGATCGTGCGCGGCGGCATCGGTGCGGTGCCGTCGAATACGCGGCGTGCCTGCCGGTCGCTCGGCATGACGTGGTCGCAGGACATGCGCTACATCGTGCTGCCGCTTGCCACCCGCGTGTCGCTGCCCTCCTGGATCGGCTTGACGCTCGGCGTCATGAAGGATTCGGCGCTGGTGCTGTGGCTCGGCCTCATCGAGCTTCTGCGCGCCTCGCAGATTCTCGTCACCCGCCTGCAGGAACCGCTGACCATCCTGATGATCTGCGGCGCCATCTACTTCCTTATCAGTTTCCCCATCGCCCGTTTCGGCGGGTATCTCGAAAGACGGTGGTCCCCCAATGATTGAGATCGAAAACGTCCGCAAATCCTTCGGCCCGCTGGAGGTTCTGAAAGGGATCAACCTTACCGTCAACAAGGGCGAGGTCGTCACCATCATCGGCGGCTCCGGTTCCGGCAAGTCGACGCTGCTCACCTGCATCAACGGCCTCGAGCCGATCGACAGCGGCAAGATCGTCATCGACGGCACCGAGGTGCACGCCAAGTCGACCGACCTGAACAAGCTGCGCCGCAAGGTTGGCATCGTCTTCCAGCAATGGAACGCCTTTCCGCATCTGACCGTGCTTGAAAACGTCATGCTCGCGCCGCGCAAAGTGCTCGGTATTTCCAAGGAGAAGGCTGAGGAAATCGCCGTCAAGCAATTGACCCATGTCGGCCTTGCCGAAAAGCTGAAGGTCTATCCGAACCGCATGTCCGGCGGCCAGCAGCAGCGTATGGCGATTGCCCGCGCGCTTGCCATGTCTCCGGAATATATGCTGTTCGACGAGGTCACCTCTGCGCTCGACCCGATGCTGGTGGGCGAGGTGCTCGATACGCTGAAGATGCTGGCGGATGAAGGCATGACGATGATCTGCGTCACCCACGAAATGGCCTTCGCCCGCGATGTCTCGAACCGCGTCGCCTTCTTCCATCAGGGCGTGATGGCGGAAATCGGCACACCGGACCAGCTGTTCGGCGCACCGCAGCATGCTGAAACCCAGAAGTTCCTGGCGAGCGTGCGGTAATGCCTGCACATGATGTCATCGTCATCGGGGCCGGCGTCGTCGGCCTCTCGGCGGCAATCGCGGCGCAGGGCCGCGGTCTTTCGGTCACGGTCATCGACCGTGAGGGACCAGCAGCGGGCGCTTCAGCCGGCAATGCCGGCGCCTTTGCCTTCACCGATATCCTGCCGCTCGCATCGCCCGGCATTCTCTGGAAAGCACCTAAATGGCTGCTCGATCCGCTCGGTCCGCTCAGCGTGCCGCCCTCCTATGCGCTGAAGATCGCGCCGTGGATGTTTCGGTTCTGGCGGGCCTGTGCCGCCTCGAAGGTGGAACATTCCACCGCCGCCCAGACGGCGCTGATGGATCTGTCGAAGGTCGAGCTGGAGCCGTTCCTGAAAAAGACCGAGACAACAGCCATGCTGCGCAAGGAGGGCAACCTCCAGGTCTATGAAAGCGACGCGGAGTTCGAAAGTTCGCTTCCCGGCTGGAAGGCGCGTGAGCGCCACGGCATCGAGTTCCGGCATCTCAATGCCGAACAGATGGCGGAGATACAGCCCGGCATCGCGTCGCGTTTCACCTGCGGCACGTTCACGCCGGGATGGTATTCCATCGCCGACCCGAAGCTCTACACGCTGGCGCTGGCAGAACATTTCCGGGCCATAGGTGGGCGCATCGAACGCCTCGATATCGCGTCGCTCAGGCCGCTTGAAGATGGTGTCGAGGTGGTGAGCCATGACGGTCGTACCCGCAAGGCCGCCAAGGTGGTGCTGGCTGCGGGCGCCTTTTCGCATCGCATCGCCCGTTCACTCGGGGAAAAAATTCCGCTGGAAACGGAACGGGGGTATAATACCACATTGCCGTCCGGGGCTTTCGATCTGCGCACGCAGGTGACCTTCGGCGGCCATGGTTTCGTCGTCACGCGGCTTTCTTCCGGCATCCGCGTCGGCGGTGCGGTCGAGCTGGGCGGGCTTGAGCTTCCGGCCAATTTCGCCCGTTCCGAGGCGCTTCTGGCCAAGGCGAAAGCATTCCTGCCGGGCCTGAAAACCGAGGGCGGCAAGCAGTGGATGGGTTTCCGGCCGTCGCTGCCGGACAGCCTGCCGGCCATTGGCGAAGCACGGCACACGGCGCGGGTGGTTTATGCTTTCGGCCACGGGCATCTGGGGCTGACGCAATCGGCGGGCACGGCCCGCATCGTCGCCGATCTTCTGACGGGGCAAAAACCCGCCATCGATACAAGGGCATTTTCGCCGCAACGTTTCTGACGGAGATTTCCAATGTCTTCTGCCGTTTCGACAACAGCCGTTCCTGAAGCCCGCAGCATTCTGGCCGGTGCGGCCGAAGGCCCCGTGATCGCCACGACAGAAGCGTTGAGTTTCTGGGGTGGTGTCGATCCCGCCACCGGCAGGGTGATCGATGTGCATCACCCGCTGCACGGCATCTGTCTCACCGGCGGCGTGCTGTTCATGCCGACCAGCCGCGGCTCGTGCACGGGGTCGGGCGTGTTGCTTGATCTCATCCTCACCGGCCGCGCGCCGTCCGCACTGGTTTTCTGCGAGGCGGAAGATGTGCTGACGCTGGGCGCACTTGTGGCGGCGGAAATGTTCGACAGGGCGCTGCCGGTCATACGCCTCGACGCCGAAAATTTCACCCGCTTTTCCCGGGCCACCAATGTTCGTATCGATGGAAACAGCATCGAGGCCGATGGCCTGTCGCTTGCCATCGCGCCGCCGGCAATTGCCCATCTCGACCTCGAGGATGAAGACCGGGCGATGCTCGAGGGTCGGGATGGCATTGCCGTGCGTCAGGCCATGCGCATCATCGTCGCCATGGCGGCCCAGCAGGGGGCGTCTGCGCTCATCGATATCACGCAGGGTCACATTGACGGCTGTATCTATGCCAGCCCCGCCAACCTCACCTTCGCGGAAAAGATGGCTGATATGGGCGGCAGGGTGCGGGTGCCGACGACCATGAACGCCATTTCGGTGGACAAGGCGCACTGGCGGGCGCAGGGCGTGCCTGATGATTTCGGCGATCCGGCCGCGAGACTGGCGGATGCCTATGTGCGCATGGGCTGTCGGCCCACTTTCACCTGTTCGCCTTACCTGCTCGACAGCGCGCCGAGTGCCGGCGAATCGATCGCCTGGGCCGAATCGAACGCGGTGATCTTCGCCAATACGGTGCTCGGCGCACGCACTGCCAAACATCCTGACTTTCTCGATCTCTGCATTGCACTGACGGGCAGGGCGCCATTGTCAGG
The DNA here is from genome assembly GCF_059499945.1 of Agrobacterium sp. NCBI lineage: Bacteria > Pseudomonadati > Pseudomonadota > Alphaproteobacteria > Hyphomicrobiales > Rhizobiaceae > Agrobacterium > Agrobacterium sp. The sequence continues at coordinate 250,611 of NZ_JCABZP010000019.1, forward strand.
CGTTTATCTCGAAGAAAACCGTCGTCCGCAGCGCATTGTCGACGTGGCTTTGCCTGAGGGCATCAACGACGCCTTCTGGCCGCTCGTCGGTTATCTCGCCGGTAAGGAAGCGCCGGATTGTATTCCGCTGCTGCGCGGCCTCGGCTCTGCAAAGCCGTCTCGGGATGATTTGAAGGCGCTCTGCGCTGCTTTTGGCACCACCTCCGCAGCACCCATGCTGCATATCGAGGGTGTAACGCCGGAAGCCGGGTTAACCCCGATTGACACGGCTGACACCGTCACCATCTCGCTTGCCGATATGGCCGCCGGCTGGTCGCTTCTCAACGAAGGACCGGAAGAGGTGCAGCTTGTCGCCATCGGCAGTCCGCATGCCTCGCTGGAGGAGTGCCACGCTCTTGCGGCTGAATTTGCCGGCCGCAGGCGCCATGCGGATGTCGCCGTCATCGTCACTGCCGGTCAGCAGGTCATCGATGCGGCCGGGCAGGACGGCACGCTGCAAAGCCTGCATGGCAGCGGCGTGCAGGTGCTGCCTGATCTCTGCTGGTGCTCGATTTCCGAGCCGGTCTTCCCAACGAAGACCCGCGCCCTGATGACCAATTCCGGCAAATACGCCCATTACGGGCCCGGCCTCAGCGGCCGCGCGGTGCGCTTCGGCAGCCTTGCCGATTGCGTTGAAAGCGCGCTGACCGGCCGAGTTGCTTCCCGTCTTCCCGCCTGGCTTTCCTAGAGCGCGTTCAGACGCGCTCTCGATCTTTCGTTTTCCGCATTTTCCGGACGTAAAACCGCTACGCACTTTTACTGGAAATGCTCTTGAGGAGAATTCAATGCGCAGTATCAAGACCGTTCACGTCATCTCCGCCCATGCGGAAGGCGAGGTGGGGGATGTGATCGTCGGTGGCGTCAGGCCGCCACCGGGTGAAACGATCTGGGAACAGAGCCGATTCATCGCCCGCGATGAGACCCTGCGCAATTTTGTGCTCAACGAGCCGCGCGGCGGCGTGTTCCGCCACGTCAACCTGCTGGTGCCACCGAAACATCCTGACGCGGACGCCGCCTTCATAATCATGGAGCCGGAAGACACGCCGCCCATGTCCGGCTCCAACTCCATCTGCGTCTCCACCGTGCTGCTGGATGGCGGCATCGTGCCGATGCAGGAGCCGGAAACCCATATGCTTCTGGAAGCCCCCGGCGGGCTGGTAAAGGTGCGCGCCGAATGCCGCAACGGCAAGGCCGAGCGTATTTTCGTGCAGAACCTGCCGAGTTTCGCCGCGAAACTCGATGCCGAACTTGAAGTCGAAGGCCTGGGTAAGCTCAAGGTTGACACGGCTTATGGCGGCGACAGTTTCGTCATCGTCGATGCCGAGGCTATGGGTTTCAGTCTGAAGCCGGAAGAGGCGCATGACATTGCCCGCCTCGGTGTGCGCATCACCAATGCCGCCAACAAGGCTTTGGGCTTCGACCATCCCGAAAATCCGGACTGGCGGCATTTTTCATTCTGCCTGTTCGCGGGCAAGGTGGAGCGCACGGCGGAGGGTCTGCGGGCAGGGGCGGCAGTCGCCATCCAGCCGGGCAAGGTCGATCGTTCGCCGACCGGCACGGCGCTTTCGGCCCGCATGGCGGTGCTGCATGCGCGCGGCGAAATGAAGGAAGGCGAAGCGCTGACGGCGGTGTCGCTGATCGGCTCCACCTTCACCGGACGCATTCTCGGAACGACAACGGTTGGCGACCGTCCGGCCATCCTGCCGGAAATCTCCGGCCGCGGCTGGATTACCGGCATCCACCAGCACATGCTTGATCCCTCTGATCCATGGCCGGAGGGGTATCGGCTGACGGATACCTGGGGCGCGCGGTAAGGGCGATACACCGCGCTTCCCTCATCCCTGTGCTTGTCACAGGGATCCAGTCAGCCCAAGTCCTTGGGCTGAAAAATCCCTTTCGCCGCGCAGACGTGTGTCGGCTGGATTCCTGTGACAAGCACAAGAATGAGGAAAGAGAGTGGATTAGCTGCCCGCCCGCTTCGTCGTCTCCCGCACGATCAGCTCGAACCCGACATCCACCCGCGCACCCTCGGGAATGGCAGCGTCCTTTTCTGCCTCCAATATCGAAAGCAGCAATTCGCCCGCCTTGCGGCCGATCATCTGGGCGTCGACCCTGATCGTAGAAATCGCCGGATAACATTGCCTGCCGATATCGAAATCGCCAAAACCGAGGATGGAAATGCGTTCGGGCACATGAATGCCGCGGCGATGACATTCCATCAGTGCGCCGACGGCGGAAATATCCGAGACGGCGAAGATGGCCTCGACATCCGGGGCCTTGGCCAGCAGCGAGCCGAGCGTCTTTGCCCCGTGGTCATAGGAGACCGGCGCACTGCCTTCGCGGATGATGAGATCGTCGGCAATGCCGGCTTCGCGCAGCGCCGCGCCAAAACCGAGAAGGCGGGTTTCGCCGCGCCAGTCCTTCACGTCGCCATCGGCTCTTGAGCCGAGCGCACCGATTCTTTTAAATCCAAGTGATATCAGATGTTTGGCGGCGGTTCTTCCCACTTCGTAATTGGAAAAACCGACCGCGTGGTCGATCGGGTGTTCGGGAACATCCCAGATTTCCACGATCGGGATGCCGGCGCGCATCAGCACTTCGCTCGCCATCTTGGTATGCACCGTGCCGGCGACCACTATGGCATCGGGTCGGCGCTCCATCATGGTGCGGATGACGCGCTCTTCCTCCTGCAGATCGTACATGGTGTAACCGATCAGCAACTGGTAGTCGGCCGCGCGCAGCGCATTGGCAAGCCCTTGAGCGCTATCGGCGAAGTTGGAGTTGGTGAGCGTCGGCAGGATAGCGGTGATGAAATTGGTACGGCGGGAGGAAAGCGAACCGGCGATTCGATCCGGCACATAGCCGAGCTTCTCGATGGCCTTCATCACCTTCTGGCGAGTGTCTTCAGACACCAGCGCCGGATCCGCCAGCACCCGCGAGACGGTCATCTTGGAGACGCCCGCGAGTTTCGAGACGTCGCTCATGGTAGCTTTTTTTGACGTGACTAACGCTGCGGCCAAGGGCGTGCGCTCCACCAAAGCATGTCTCCCTAAATTCGAACCGGTTCAGGACAAGACATACACGAAGATATCAAGGGAAAGCACGCCGCATGATTGCAGATCGGTGCGGCGTGCACCGGATTTATGCGACGCGGCTATAGACCAGATGGTAAAAGCGGCCGTCGCACATGCTCATCATCTCATCCGTCAGCACGCGGCCTTCCAGCCGGACGGGAGAAACCAGTGCTTCCTCCACCGCCTCCATCGACGGATAGTCGATTTCCTGCACCATGATGATCGAGGCCGCATCCGGGTCGGTGCGCTCGGTGCGCATCACCCGCACGGCCTGCGCGTTCGGCATGCGCTTCCAGACCGGCAGCAGTTTCTCCTCGACGATGCGGAAAAACTCCTCCTCCCGACCGGGGTGAATCCTGCCTTCGAAAATTGCCGAGCGTGTGTACATGTTTCCTCCCGAATGAATGCCGACCGAAACAGTTCTGTAGATCGGACTTGCAATGATACCGATAACATGCATTATTGGTCCTGCCAAGAACGTGAAACGGTGTCGAGCAGAGGAAAATCGATAACCAGCCGAAATTGTTGAATTTCATAGGGAATTCATCTGGTTTTGTGCTTTCGCGGTTTCTTGGGAGGAGTTTTTAGTCAATCGCGTTAAAATGTTATCGAGAACATTTTCCGGTTTGCGCAAGGCCGCTGTTCCACTTTGGGCAGCCACTATAGGGTTGGAGGAGAAACCATGAGCATATCCAGATTTCTGAAGAACATGACCGTTGCAGTCGGTGTTGTCGCAGCTTCGCTTGCTGCCACCACGTCCGCCCATGCCGTCTCGCTCAGCGAGATCACGGCGCGTGGCAAGGTCAAGATCGGCGTTCTCACCGGTGCACCGCCGATGGGCATGGTGGACGAGAAGGGCAATCCTTCCGGTTATGACGTTGATGTCGCCAACCTGATCGGCTCTTACCTGTCGCTGCCGGTGGAACTGGTGCCGCTGACACCGCCGGCGCGTATCCCGGCACTTCAGACCGGCAAGGTCGATTTCCTTGTCGCGACGCTTGCGCCGACCGGCGAACGCGCCAAGACCGTCATGTTCACGCAGCCCTACAGCGCGTTCAACATGGACATCATCTCCGGCAAGGACCAGAAGTTCGAAAATCTCGACAGCCTCAAGGGCAAGCGCGTTTCGGTCAATCGCGGTTCCTCGCAGGAAACGGCGCTGCGCAAGGCTAATGTCGAAGGTCTCGAAATCGTTGTCTATGAGGACGATTCCACCAGCGCCCAGGCTCTGCTTGCTGGTCAGGTAGATGCCGTGGCCCTGCCGTCCACGGTTGGCGAAGCGATCATCAAGCAGCGTCCGGAAGCCGGTCTGCAGGTCGGTTTCACATTCTTCCAGCAGGGCAATTCCATGGCGACGAAGATCGAGGATTTCGAGCTGCGTCAGTGGCTGAACACCTCCATCTATCTCATGAAGATGTCGGGCGATCTCGACCGTATCTCGGTGAAGTGGACCGGCCGTCCGCTGCCGCAATTGCCAAGCTTCTGATTGAGCCTTTCAACGCGCCCGCCGGGGAACATTCCGGCGGGCCGGGAAATGTCCACGGAGTGACGCATGTCCTATACTTTTCAATTCGGCGCGCTCGCCCAATATCAGAATGAGATTCTGAACGGCATATGGCTGACGATCAAGCTGTCGGTCCTCTCCATCGTGCTGGGCTGCGCTTTCGGCATTCTTCTAGCCTCGCTGCGCTCCATCAATGGCGGCATCGTCCGTATCATCGTGGACGGTTATGTGGAGGTGATCCGCAACACGCCGTTTCTGGTGCAGCTTTTCATCGTCTATTTCGGTCTGCCCGGTCTCGGCTTTCGCGTCGGGGCGGATACGGCAGCGCTGATCGGCATGACGATCAATCTTGCGGCCTATTCTACGGAAATCATCCGCGCCGGCATCGAGGCGGTGCACAAGTCGCAGATCGAGGCGGGCGAGGCTCTGGGCTTCACAAAATACCAGATCTACCGTCACGTCATCATCGTGCCTGCCATCGCCAAGGTCTATCCCTCGCTTTGCAGCCAGTTTGTGCTGATGATGCTGGCATCGAGCATATGCTCGGCCATTTCCACCCATGAGCTTGCGGCCGCCGCAGCCTTCGTGGAATCGCAGACCTATCGCTCCTTCGAGGTCTATATCGTCGTCACGCTCATCTATCTTGCGCTGGCGCTCAGCCTGCGGCTCATCCTTGCCCTTGTCGGCATGTGGCTGTTCGGCCGCCGCGTGGCCCGCAAGACGATGACCGCCATGCCGGAGGTGCAGTCATGACTCTTCGAACTTTCGGCTGGAACGAGTTCGGCTTCCTGCTGACCGCCCTGCAATGGACCGTGCTTCTGACGATCATTGCGCTCATCGGCGGCGGCCTCGTCGGTTTCTTCGTGGCGCTGGCCCGCACCTCGAATTTCAAGGCGCTGCGCATTGCCGCCGGCACCTATATTCAGGTCATTCAGGGCATTCCGGTACTGATGATCCTGTTCCTGTCCTATTACGGCCTCAGCCTTGCCGGACTGGAACTGCCGCCATTGATCGCCGCCGGTGCATCGATGACGATCTATACGTCAGGTTATCTCGCCGAAATCTGGCGCGGCTGCATCCAGGCGGTGCCGAAGCAGCAGTGGGAAGCATCGGAATCGTTGGCGCTTACCCGCGCCCAGCAATATCGCTACGTCATCCTGCCGCAGGCGATCCGCATTTCCCTGCCGCCGACCGTCGGTTTTGCCGTTCAGGTCGTCAAGAATACGTCCATCGCATCGATCATCGGTTTCGTCGAACTGGCGAGAGCGGGGCAGCTCATCAACAATGCCACGTTCCAGCCGTTCCGCGTCTTCGTCGCGGTGGCCGTGCTTTATTTCATCGTCTGCTACCCGTTGTCCCAGCTGTCGCGTTGGCTGGAAAGGAGGCTTCATGCCGGAAGTAATCGTTGAAAACGTTCATAAGAGCTTTGGCGCTCTGGAAGTCCTGAAAGGCGTGTCGCTGACGGTCGGCCGTGGTGAAGTCTTCGCCCTCATCGGCCGCTCCGGCTCGGGCAAGAGCACGCTGCTGCGCTGCATGAACGGGCTGGAGAAGATCAATTCCGGTCGTATTGAAATTGCAGGTCATGCTATCGGAGAAGATGCCAAGGCGCTGCGCAAGCTGCGCACCGATGTCGGCATCGTGTTCCAGAGCTACAATCTCTTTCCGCATCTGACCGTCGGCGAAAACATCATGCTGGCCCCTCGCATCGTCAAGGATGTGGCGAAATCCGAAACGAAGGATATTGCCCGCGAGGTCCTGCAGCTCGTCGGCCTTTCGGAGAAATTCGATTCCTATCCCGACCAGCTTTCCGGCGGCCAGCAGCAGCGTGTGGCGATTGCCCGCTCGCTCGCCATGCGGCCGAAGGTGATGCTGTTCGACGAGGTGACCTCTGCGCTCGACCCTGAATTGACCGAGGAAGTGCTGACCGTGATGGAAAACCTCGCGAAAGACGGCATGACGATGATCCTCGTCACCCATGAAATGGCCTTTGCGCGCCGCGTGGCGACCGAGACCATCTTCATGCACAAGGGCAAGATCTGGGAGCAGGGCCGTTCGTCCGAACTCTTCGCCAACCCGCAAACGCCGGAACTCCGGCAATTCGTCAAGGCCGATGTGAAGTAGTTCACCGGCGCAAAGGAAACTCCATGACCACTGAAATCGTGCAACTGTGCCCGCTCATCCCGGCACTGGAAGGCGAACTCGCCGAGCGCTTCACCGTGCATCGCCTGTTCGAAGCCGCAGACAAGGCGGCGTTCCTTGCTGAAAAGGGCGGCGCGATCCGCGGCGTCGTCACCGGCGGCCATATCGGCCTGCCGGCGGATATTGGTGCGGCGCTTCCCAATCTTGAAATCGTCGCCATCAACGGCGTCGGTTTCGACAAGGTCGATCTGACTGACGCGAAACGGCGCGGCTTCCGCGTCTCCAATACACCTGACGTGCTGACGGCCGATGTCGCCGACCTCGCGCTTGGCCTCATTCTGGCGCAGGCGCGCAAGCTGCCGCAGGCGGATCAGCATGTGCGCACCGGCCAATGGCTGAAGGGCGATATGGGACTTTCCACCCGTGTGGCCGGCCGCCGTTACGGCATTTTCGGCCTCGGCCGCATCGGCCAGGCGATCGCAAAGCGGCTTGAGGGTTTTGATGCGCGCATTTCCTACACCGCGAGAAGCCGTCGCGATGTCGCCTATGATTATCATGACAGCATCGAAGCGCTGGCTGCCAATTGCGACGTGCTGATCATCGCCGCCGCCGCCACCGCCGAAACGCGCCATATCGTCAATGCGGATGTGCTGAAGGCGCTTGGACCGCAGGGTGTGCTCGTCAATGTGGCGCGCGGTTCGCTCGTGGATGAGAAGGCGCTGGTCGAAGCGCTTTCGAACGGCGCGATCGGTGGCGCGGCGCTGGATGTCTTCGAGGATGAGCCGCGGGTGCCGGAAGCGCTTTTCGCCTTCGATAACGTCACACTCGCCCCGCATGTCGGCAGCGGCACGCACCAGACGCGGCGCGCCATGGCCGATCTTGTTCTCGCCAATCTCGATGCGCATTTTGCCGGCAAAGAGCTGCCGACGCCGGTGGTGTGACGGACAACGAATTGCCCCCTATAGCCTGACGGCGCAGCTTCTGCTGCGCCGTTTCCATTCAGGCAGGCGCTGCTTTATGGAGCCAGTTGCAAAGGGCGGGTTTCCCGGCAATCTCCTCCCGCCGTTCATATTTATATAACACGTATAATCTTACTATTCTGCTTCCTTGCAAAGTAATGAGGCGAAGAGGTGCGTTCCAAAGGCCCGAAGACAGCCGAGCAGAACCGGATGTCGCGAAAAAAGCGCGGTGTCACACCATCTGCCACTCCTGCCATGAGCGAGAATGCCAATCCCTCCGACCGGCACGCGCTTCTGGAAGCGATGATCGACCACGTACCGGATTTTATCTATGCCAAGGATCTGGAAGGACGCTTCCTTTTCGCCAATCGGGCCATCGTCACCGAAAATGGCTTTGACACGGTCGAGCAACTGATCGGGCTCACCGATTACGATATTAACGGTGAAGCGGCGCGGCGTGCCGGCATTCCCGATACCGAGGCGCGGGTCATGCGCACCGGCGAACCGGATCTCGGTTACGAAGAACGCGCCATGCGTGGCGATATCGACCGCTGGCTCATGATGTCGCGCGTGCCGCTGAAGGACGAGGCCGGCAACATCATCGGCGTGGTCGGCGCCTCGCGGGATATAACCCAGAAAAAGGCTTCGGAAAGACTGCTTCAGGCGCAGGCGCATATTCTTGAGATGATTGTCGCCGCCGCGCGTATCGAGGATTTTCTCGAAGAATTCGTCAAGGCTATCGAAAATCTCGCAACCGGACTGGTCTGCGCCGTGCGGGTGTTCGATGCGGCAGCTGGGGAGCCTTCCGTTTATGCCTCGCCCGCACTTGCGCAGGAGGAGGGGCTGGCCGCTCTTGTTTCCAGCGTCAGTGATCCTGAGTGCCTCACCCATCCGGCAGAACACATCGCCTTCAGTTTCGATATTCCCGCCAGCGAAGGCAAGGCGCATGGTTTCGTCTGGTGCATGCTGGCCAGCCGCAAGCCGGAGGCGGCGCTGCTGGAGTTTATCGGCGCTGCGGCGCGTATGGCGGGCCTGGCGATCGACCGAAAAAGGGCGGCGGAACATATCGCCTTTCTGGCTGATCACGACATGCTGACCCGGCTGCCAAACCGTCGTTTCCTCGATACGAGATTGCCTGAAATTTTGGCGGCGGCGGCAAAGACGCACCGACGGGTCGGCATCGGCTTTCTCGATCTCGACAATTTCAAGCAGATCAACGATACGCTCGGCCACAGCATCGGCGATACGCTTTTGTCGAAAACCGCCGAGCGGATTGCGAAAAGCCTCCGGAAAAACGATCTCGTTCTCCGGGTAGGCGGGGATGAGTTCGTCATCATTCTTGAAGAAGGCAGGAACGATGTCGAAGCCCGGCTGCAGCGCATCCGTGCCGCGGTCTCGCAGCCATTGCGCATTGGTAATTACGATATCAAGGTCACATGCAGCATCGGTATGGCCTTTTTCCCGGAGCATGGGGAAACCACGGCGGAAATCGTCGCGGCCGCCGATCTTGCCATGTATGAAGCCAAACATAACGGGCGCGACAGCATTGCCACCTTCACCCCCAATATGGCGGATGATCTGAGGAAGAAGTTCACCCGCATCGAGGAATTGCGCAAGGCCGTGAAGAGAGACGAGTTCGTGCTGCACTTCCAGCCGCAGGTCGATCTTGTCAGTGGCGCAATCAGCGGCGTGGAGGCGCTGGTGCGCTGGCAGCACCCCACGGAAGGTTTGCTTGGCCCTGCGGAGTTCATCGGGCTTGCGGAAGAAACCGGGCTGATCGTGGAACTCGGAGAAAGCATTCTCAGGAAGGCCTGTCGTCAGGCGCAGGCATGGGCGGCCGCCGGCCTCTTGCCGGTCAAGATGGCGGTCAATATCTCGCCGCGGCAGTTTCAGGGCGGGCTGGTGCAGCAGATCAGGTCGGTGCTGAAGGAAACCGGCCTTGCGCCATCGCTCCTGGAAATCGAAATCACCGAGACGCTTATCATTCAGGATGTCGAAACATCGGTCCGGATCATGCGGGCCATCAAACAGATGGGCGTCAGCCTGGCGTTGGATGATTTCGGGATCGGTTATTCCTGTCTTGGCATGCTGAAGACCTTTCCGCTGTCCTGCATGAAGATAGACCGCTCGTTTCTCACCCACCTGCCGGAAAAGACCAAGGACAGCGCCATCGTCTCGATCATGATCCAGCTTGCCGGGTCTCTGGGCATTGATGTCATTGCCGAAGGTGTGGAAGCCGGCGAACAGGCGACATTTCTGCGTGAGGCCGGTTGCCCCTATGGCCAGGGTTATTATTTCAGCCGGCCGGTGCCCGCAGAGGTGATCGAAGACATGCTGGCTAAGAAGACGATATTCCCCACCGGCTTGCCCGAAGACAGCAAATAGGCTGGCCCGGCGGCGATTGTTTCAGATCGGCCAGACTTGGCTTTCCGGGCGGGCAGACGCCTTGCCGCCTTCGTCGCCTCCTGTTCCCCAACGAAAACCACTTCGTTTCCTCATGCCCGCGCGTGCTGACACCTCCCGATCTCGGGCGTGACGGGCATTCATTGTTTTACTGCTTTATATTTTAGAAATTTATGACGGTATTTATAAGTAATAAATTTGATTGTTGCGAAATAATATTCAGATATATTATAATTTAAACTGTTAATTTGTTGTAATTTTACTACGTAATTGAATTGCGTACTTTATCTGTATTTGCATTCTGTCGATTTGAATTGCGAGTCTGCGGCAATATCTGTCATTTGCTGAGTCAGCGCAGGGAAGCGGGCGGCAGGGAAAGACCAGCCCTCAAATTTGCGCATTTGTTGAAAAATTTTTGACTGGAGATTACAAATGAACATCAAGAGCCTTCTGATCGGCTCCGCTGCCGCTCTCGCAGCAGTATCCGGCGCACAGGCCGCTGACGCTATCGTCGCTGCCGAGCCCGAGCCTATGGAATATGTTCGCGTTTGCGACGCTTTCGGTACCGGCTTCTTCTACATCCCCGGCACCGAAACCTGCCTGAAGTTCCAGGGCTATGTCCGCTTCCAGGTCGACTTTAATGGGACCGGCGACTCGAACGGTGCAACCTCTACGGCCAATGGCGGCCGCTCTGACTGGGATGCCTTCACACGCGCTCAGTTCGAAGTTGACACTCGTACTGACACCGAACTCGGCGCTCTGCGTGGCTTCATCGGCTTCCGTGGCGACGCAGACAATGCTGCGGGTTCTGCTAGCTCGGTTTCTGTTCACCAAGCATTTATTGAGCTCGGTGGTCTGAAGGTTGGTCAATTCCTGAACTGGTGGGATGATGGCCTCAATGGTGAGGTTGACAACCTCAGCTCCAATCGTACGCGTCTCAATGCTGTGCGTTACACTTACGATGCGGGTTCGTTCTATGCCGGTGTAGCGGTTGAAGAACTTGAAAATGTCGTCGCTGGCGCAGGCCCCAACAACTTTGGTGTGACGCAGCGCAACTGGACGCAGCTTAACGGAAACGCCAACTCTAACAACGTCGGCGTGAGTGCGATTGTTGGTGGTAAGTTCGGTGCCGTCAAAGCGAACCTGCTTGGCGGTTATGACACGAATGCCGAGAACGGTGCGATCCGTGCCATCCTGTTTGCTGACGTTGGTCCCGGAACCTTCGGTCTCTCCGGTGTTTGGGCTTCTGGTGCAAACGCATATTACGAAGAGTCCGAATGGACGGTTGCGGCTGAATACGCCATCAAGGCGAGCGACAAGCTGACCATCACCCCCGGTGTACAATACGCACGCGGTCTCGACATCGGCACGAACGGCGACTTTATCGGTGAGCGCGACGCATGGCGCGCCGGTGTAGCTGCCAGCTACAAGATCACTTCCGGTCTGTCCACGCTCGTCTCGGCTACCTATCAGGACGTAGACGGCCGTGAGGGTATCGATAGCGGTGCCGGCGACAGCTGGACCGGTTTCGTTCGCTTGCAGCGCGCGTTCTAATAGTCGGTATAAAAAACATAGCAGGGTTAGATAACTCAGATCCACCCCGTCTCCGGACGGGTGAGTGACTAGCTCCAGTCAAAGTTCCTGACATGATGTCAGGTTTGCTCCCCGGACCCTCCAGGCCGGGGAGTTTTTGCGCTGGTAGTTGATGCGTAGACGGTGGACCCGTCCACGGAGTTGGAGAATGACTATGGGCTCGCTGCTCGGTTCCTGGCTCCCCAAAACCTGACAGCAAAAATGGGCTATCTCGCGATGAGGGTGATTGAGAAATTGTCCGCAATATGAAATATTATTGTATACAATAAATCAGGTGCTCCCATGGAATTCGATTTTACCGCGCTTGAACCGCAGAGCCGTTACCGTTTGCTGACCAATTTTATCGGCCCGCGGCCGATAGCGCTTGTCACGACGCGTTCGGCCGCAGGCCACAACAATGCCGCGCCGATGAGTTTCTTCAACGTTTTCTCCCATGATCCGCCGATCGTTATTCTCGGTATCCAGCCGCGTGAGACGGGCGAGGAGAAGGATACGATGGCCAATATTCGCCGCACGGGTGAGTTTGTCATCAACATGGTCGATATGGCGCTGTCCGAACAAATGCTTGTTTGCGGCCTCGGCTTCGACAGCGAGGTTGATGAACTTTCGATTGCGGGACTGACGGCCACACCCTGCAGCAAGATCGATGCAAGCTTTGCGGCGGAGTCGCCCTGCGCCTTCGAGTGTCGTGTGGAACGTTTGATCGATTATCCGCGCCGTACCCTGGTATTGGGCGAAGTCGTGCACATGCATGTCCACAAGGATTGCCTCGATGCGGAGGGGCGTTATGTCGATCCGGACCGATATCAGCCGATCGCGCGCCTCCACGCCGATAATTATATCAGTTCGGATCGCCAGTTCGTCCTCAAGGCGCCCGCGATCACCGACTTCATCAATCCAGATGGCAAGTGAAGGTTCTGGCGGCTGAGGCGTCAGATGTTCCCTGCCTGCTGTCGGAAACTCGCACGATTGAGAGGGCAGGGTGCCGACCCCGTCGTCCGGGACGCGGTTTCCATCGTTGAGTCCAGCTCGCTGGATGGTGGATTACCGCAGTTCAAAGCAGATTGACGCTATGGCTGTCCCCGCTTGAGGGAATTCAGTCTTGCAGTCTGCGCACAGTTTGCAGGAAAATACCCGCATCCATTTGCGGGCTTCCCCGCCTCGCTTTAGTGTTCTTCTGCTCGCACCATCCGCATGGTCGCGAGTCACGCGGGAGGACGCATGATCGACAAGCTGGAATTTTTCATTGCATTGGCGCGAGCAGAGCATTTCGGCCGTGCCGCGGAGGAGTGCGGCGTTTCCCAACCCAGTCTCTCGGCTGCGATCCGGCAGCTGGAGGACCAGCTGGGTGTCGTTCTGGTGGTGCGCGCGGCGCGTTATCAGGGGCTGACACCGGAGGGCCAGCGTGTCCTTGAATGGGCGCGCCGCATCGTTGGCGATACGCGCACCATGCGTGAGGAAATGCGTGCAGCCCGCAAGGGTCTGGCCGGCCACATCCGGCTTGCCGTCATTCCGACGGCGCTTGCGATGGTGCCGCGATTGACGGAGTCCTTCCAGGCGCGTCATCCTGATGTGACCTTTTCAGTCACGTCGCGCACCTCGCTTCAGGTGTTGAGCCAGATCGAAAACCTCGAGATCGATGCGGGAATCAGCTATCTCGACAACGAACCACTTGGCCGAGTGACCACGGTGCCGCTTTATTCGGAGCGATATCACCTCATCACGGCAGGCGGAACGCCGCTCGCCGATCAGGAAAGCGTTACCTGGACGCAGGTTTCCGGTCTTAGGCTATGCCTATTGACTTCGGATATGCAGAACCGTCGCATCATCAACAAGCATATGGCCGAGGCAGGCGTGGAGGCAAAGCCGACGCTCGAATCCAACTCCATGATCGTACTGTTTTCTCATATACGAACCGGACAATGGGCTTCAATAATGCCGCGTAACCTTGCGGAATCATTTGGTTTCCCGAAACAGATAAAAATCATTCCGATCACCGAACCGGACGCGGAGCATCTCGTGGGGCTAATTGCTACACACCGCGAACCACACACGCCGCTTGTTTCCGCGCTGCTTCACGAGGCCCGTCAGCGGGCTGCAGAAAAGGCGTTTGATAGGAATTTCCTATCAACTGACGGAAACTGATTATTGACCTGATCCCGCCGATCTCGACATTCTTCCAAACGATGCAGGGGCTGCGAAGGGATTTCACTATATCCCGCTCATCATTCCTTGCCCCCGTCGGTTTGGGAGGACTGGCTTATGAATATCAGAGCGGTTGCCGCAGATGAGGCGGCCCGTGTTTCCGCCGTCATTGACGAACATCTCCACCTGGAGGGGTCGCTGCTGCCCATTCTGCACGCGGTGCAGGAAGAATTCGGCTACATCCCCGAAAGCGCCAAACAGATCATCGCATCCGCGCTGAACATCTCACGCGCGGAAGTCCATGGCGTCATAACCTTCTATCCCGATTTTCGCGATCATCCTTCCGGCCGACATGTCTTAAAGCTCTGTCGCGCCGAGGCCTGCCAGTCGATGGGTGGCGAGCCTCTTGCGGACACCATCAAGACCCGGCTCGGCCTTGACTGGCACGAAACCGCCGCTGACGGATCCGTCACGCTGGAACCGGTCTTCTGCCTCGGGCTCTGTGCGCAGGCGCCCGCCCTGATGCTGGACGGCGAAGTCCATGCCCGCCTTGACGAGGACTGTCTTGGCGACATTCTGACGGAGGCGCGTCGATGAGTGTCACCGTTTTTATTCCCGGCGATTCCGCCGCGCTGGCCGTCGGCGCAAACCGCGTGGCCGAAGCGATCAGCCGCGAGGCCACCAGCCGCAATCTCGATGTGCATATTGTCCGCAACGGTTCGCGCGGCATGCTCTGGCTTGAGGTGCTGGTGGAAGTGCGCACCGAGCATGGCCGTATTGCCTACGGGCCGGTCAAAGCGAGCGACGTTGCTTCGCTCTTCGATGCAGGGTTTCTCACCGGCGGCGAGCATCGGCTCTGTCTCGGGCCAACCAAGGATATCCCATTCCTGAAAAGCCAGACGCGTCTCACATTTGCGCGTTGTGGCGTCACCGATCCGCTGTCGCTTGAGGATTATCGCGCCTATCAGGGCATGAAAGGCCTTGAAAAAGCCGTCGCCATGGCGCCGCTGGACATTGTTACCCAGGTGACTGAAAGCGGCCTGCGCGGACGTGGCGGCGCGGGTTTCCCGACGGGTATCAAATGGAAGACCGTTGCGGATGCGGTCGCCGACCAGAAATACATCGTCTGCAATGCGGACGAGGGCGATAGCGGCACCTTCGCCGACCGTATGATCATGGAAGGCGATCCCTTCGTGCTGATCGAAGGCATGGCGATTGCCGGCCTTGCCGTCGGCGCGACGAAGGGCTTCATCTATACGCGTTCGGAATATCCTTACGCTATCAAGGTCATGGAGCAGGCGATCGAGATCGCCCGGCGCGAAGGCATTCTTGGCCCGTCCGTGCTCGGCTCCGGCCGCGCCTTCGATATGGAAGTACGCATGGGCGCGGGCGCTTATGTCTGCGGCGAGGAAACCTCGCTTCTGAACAGTCTTGAAGGCAAACGCGGCACGGTGCGCGCCAAGCCGCCGCTGCCTGCCCTGCAGGGCCTGTTCGGCAAGCCCACCGTCGTCAACAATGTGATTTCGCTCGCCTCCATTCCGGTCATCATGGATCGCGGCGCGGCGTTTTATCGCGATTTTGGCGTCGGCCGTTCGCATGGCACCATCCCGATCCAGCTTGCCGGAAACATCAAACATGGCGGGCTTTACGAGACCGCCTTCGGCCTGCCGCTCGGACGGCTCGTCAATGATATCGGCGGCGGCACGATCACCGGCCGCCCCGTCAAGGCGGTGCAGGTGGGTGGTCCGCTCGGGGCCTATTTCCCGGTTTCCTTATTCGACACGACCTTCGACTACGAGGCCTTTACCGCTGCCGGTGGCCTGATCGGCCATGCGGGTATCGTGGTTTTCGATGACACGGCCGACATGCTCCATCAGGCGCGGTTTGCGCTTGAGTTCTGTGCCGTCGAAAGCTGCGGCAAGTGCACGCCCTGCCGCATCGGCTCGACGCGCGGCGTCGAGACGGTGGACAAGATCGCGCTCGGCATCGAGCGGGAGAAAAACACCGCACTCCTCGAAGACCTCTGCGAAACCATGAAATTCGGTTCGCTCTGCGCGCTCGGCGGCTTCACGCCCTATCCCGTGATGAGCGCGCTCCGGCATTTCCCTGCTGATTTTGCCCCCATCCCACGTGTTGAAGCGGCGGAGTAAGACCATGGCCCTTGTGACAGAATTCGACTATGGAACCCCCAAATCCCTCGCGACTGACATGGTGACGCTCACCATCGACGGACGTCAGGTAACAGTCCCGGCCGGAACGTCGATCATGCGCGCCTCGCGCGAAGCGGGCATCGATGTTCCCAAGCTCTGCGCCACCGATATGGTGGATGCCTTCGGCTCCTGCCGCCTCTGTCTTATCGAGGTGGAGGGCCGCAACGGCACCCCCGCCTCCTGCACCACGCCGGTCGCTGCCGGTCTCGTCGTGCACACGCAGACGGAGCGGCTGAAGCAGATCCGCAAGGGCGTGATGGAGCTTTATATCTCCGATCATCCGCTGGACTGTCTGACCTGCGCCGCCAATGGCGATTGCGAACTGCAGGATATGGCGGGTGCCGTTGGCCTGCGCGATGTGCGTTACGGTTATGAAGGCGACAACCACGTCAAGGCCCGCGGCGGTGATGGTGATCTCAATGCCCGCTGGATGCCGAAGGACGAAAGCAATCCCTATTTCACCTATGATCCTTCCAAATGCATCGTCTGTTCCCGCTGCGTGCGCGCCTGTGAGGAAGTGCAGGGCACCTTCGCGCTGACGATCGAAGGGCGTGGTTTTGAAAGCCGGGTCTCGCCCGGCGCGCATGAGGCGTTCCTCGACTCTGACTGCGTGTCCTGCGGCGCCTGCGTGCAGGCCTGTCCGACGGCGACGCTCACCGAAAAATCGGTGATCGCGATTGGCCAGCCGGAACATTCGATGGTCACGACCTGCGCCTATTGCGGTGTGGGCTGCTCCTTCAAGGCGGAAATGCGCGGTGAAGAGCTGGTGCGCATGGTGCCGTGGAAGGACGGGCAGGCAAATCGCGGCCATTCCTGCGTCAAGGGCCGCTTTGCCTATGGTTATGCCGCCCACCGGGACCGCATTCTCAACCCGATGATCCGTGAAAAGATCAGTGATCCATGGCGGGAAGTCACGTGGGAGGAGGCCTTCTCTCACGTTGCCTCGGAGTTCCGGCGTATCCAGGGGCAATATGGCCGGGAATCCATAGGCGGCATTACCTCGTCCCGCTGCACGAATGAAGAAACCTTCCTCGTCCAGAAACTCATCCGCGCCGGCTTTGGTAACAACAACGTCGATACCTGCGCCCGCGTCTGCCATTCGCCGACGGGTTATGGTCTCGGTCAGGCTTTCGGCACCTCCGCCGGCACGCAGAATTTCGACAGCGTCGAGCAGTCCGATGTCGTGCTTGTCATCGGCGCCAATCCGACGGATGGCCACCCTGTTTTCGGCTCGCGGCTGAAGAAGCGGCTGCGTCAGGGCGCAAAACTCATCGTCATCGATCCGCGCCGCATCGATCTCGTGCGTACGCCGCATGTAGAGGCCGCTTTCCATCTGCCGTTGCTTCCGGGAACCAATGTTGCCGTGCTGACGGCACTGGCGCATGTGATCGTCACGGAAGGGCTGTTCAACGAGGCCTTCATCCGCGAGCGCTGCGACTGGTCGGAATTCGAGGACTGGGCGGCTTTCGTGGCCGAGCCACAGCACAGCCCGGAAGAGACGGAACGTTTCACGGGCGTTCCGGCGGAAGATCTGCGTGGTGCTGCCCGGCTTTATGCCAAGGGCGGCAATGGCGCGATTTATTATGGTCTAGGTGTCACCGAACACAGCCAGGGTTCGACCACCGTCATGGCGATCGCCAATCTGGCCATGGCGACCGGCAACATTGGTCGTCCGGGCGTGGGCGTCAATCCGCTGCGCGGCCAGAACAATGTGCAGGGCTCCTGCGACATGGGGTCTTTCCCGCACGAGCTTCCGGGCTACCGGCATATTTCAGACGATGCGACGCGCGACGTCTTCGAGAAACTCTGGGGTGTGAAACTCAACAACGAGCCGGGGCTGCGTATCCCCAATATGCTCGATGCGGCAGTGGATGGCAGCTTCAAGGGCATCTACATTCAGGGCGAGGACATTCTGCAATCCGACCCGGATACGAAACATGTGTCCGCCGGTCTCGCCGCCATGGAATGTGTCGTGGTGCACGATCTCTTCCTGAACGAGACGGCGAATTATGCCCATGTCTTCCTGCCGGGTTCCACCTTCCTTGAAAAGGACGGCACCTTCACCAATGCCGAGCGCCGCATCAACCGCGTGCGCAAGGTCATGTCGCCGAAGAACGGTTATGCCGACTGGGAAGTGACGCAGAAGCTGGCGCAGGCCATGGGTCTTGCGTGGAATTACGCCCATCCGTCCGAGATCATGGATGAGATCGCCGCGACGACGCCGAGCTTCGCCAGTGTTTCCTACGCCTATCTGGAAGAAAAGGGCTCGGTGCAGTGGCCCTGCAACGAGAAGTTCCCTGAGGGTTCGCCGATCATGCATGTGGACGGTTTCGTGCGCGGCAAGGGCAAATTCATCCGCACGGAATACGTGGCGACGGACGAACGCACGGGGCCGCGTTTCCCGCTGCTCCTCACCACCGGCCGCATCCTGTCGCAATACAATGTCGGGGCGCAGACACGGCGCACGGAAAACGTCGTCTGGCACGAGGAGGATCGTCTCGAAATCCATCCGCATGATGCTGAACAGCGCGGCGTGAAGGATGGCGACTGGATCAAGCTCGGCAGCCGGTCTGGAGACACGACGCTGAGAGCGCTGATCACCGACCGTGTGGCGCCGGGTGTGGTCTATACGACCTTCCACCATCCCGGCACGCAGGCAAATGTCATCACCACCGACTTCTCCGACTGGGCCACCAACTGTCCCGAATACAAGGTGACCGCCGTGCAGGTCTCGCCCTCCAACGGGCCGACCGAGTGGCAGGAGGAATATGATGCGCTTGGCCGCCGTGCACGGCGCATCGCCGGCAAGCTCGAAGCGGCGGAATAAGGAGGGGCCGGGTGAGCCCGGCCTTGTCACACACAGAGGCGTCGGCTGATGGTCGGCGCGGGGGAATAGGTCATGTTGCTCAACCACACCGATGAAAAGCTGGTGAGAATGGCGAACCAGATCGCGACATTCTTTCTGTCGCAGCCGGAAGATATTCGCATCGACGGTGTTGCCACGCACATCAACAAGTTCTGGGAGCCGCGCATGCGGCGCCGGTTCTTCGAGATGGTGGATGCCGGGGCCGGTGATTTTCTGCCGCTTGTGCTTGCGGCGTCGAAGGAGATCAAGCGGCCCGGTGATCCGGCAGCCGATGCGGTTGGTCTCGGCGATGATGCGAAGGGCGCGCTGGGCGGGAAAGGACCAATTGCGGGTGAGTCCCTTTCCGAGCCGAGCATACCCGAAAACACGGGGGCGTGAGCGGCACGACCACAATTTAGACTTTCCGCCGGACAGGAGGACGTCCGGCAATATCGATGTTCGCCTGGCGGGGCGAATTTGAGATGTCCAGACATTCACGAGGGAGGCAATGTCAATGGCAGTAGCAGACGCAACGGCGGGAGAGGCGGCGCAGGCCGGGTTTTTGGACCGCGAACGAATAATCGCAAGACCGGGTTTCAATCGCTGGCTGGTGCCCCCGGCGGCCCTTGCCATTCATCTATGCATCGGCATGGCCTATGGCTTCAGCGTGTTCTGGCTGCCGCTGTCGAAGGCGTTGCCGGCGACGGATCCCAGCTGCTCCAGCCTTACCCTTCTGGGCGCGCTGTTCACCACCGAGTGCAACTGGCGCGTGGCCGACCTCGGCTGGATCTATACGCTGTTCTTCGTGCTTCTCGGCTGCTCGGCGGCCATTTGGGGCGGCTGGCTGGAAAGGGTGGGGCCGCGTAAGGCCGGCTTCGTTTCCGCCTGCTGCTGGTGCGGCGGCATTCTGGTGGCGGCAGTCGGCGTCATGACCCATCAGCTATGGCTGATGTGGCTGGGCGCTGGTGTCATCGGCGGCGTCGGGCTCGGCCTTGGCTATATTTCGCCGGTATCGACGCTCATCAAATGGTTCCCGGACCGTCGCGGCATGGCGACTGGCATGGCCATCATGGGCTTCGGCGGCGGGGCGATGATCGGCGCGCCGCTCGCCAATCTCCTGATGAACAGCTTCAAGACGGATGTTTCGGTCGGCGTCTGGCAGACCTTCGTCGTGATGGCCCTGATCTATTTCGTCTTCATGATGGCGGGCGCCTTCGGTTATCGCATTCCGCCATCGGGCTGGCGTCCGGAAGGCTGGACGGCGCCTTCCGCCAAGAGCGCCATGATAACCCATCGCCATGTGCATCTGCGCGATGCGCACAAGACGCCGCAGTTCTGGCTCATCTGGGCGGTGCTGTGCCTTAACGTTTCGGCGGGCATCGGCGTTATCGGCATGGCCTCGCCCATGCTGCAGGAAATCTTTGCCGGCTCGCTGATCGGCCTGCCCGGTGTGGGTTTTGCGGATCTTGATGCCGGGCAGAAGGCGCAGATTGCGGCGATTGCTGCCGGTTTCACCGGCCTGCTTTCGCTGTTCAACATCGGCGGCCGTTTCTTCTGGGCGTCGATGTCCGACAAGATCGGCCGAAAGAACACTTATTTCTGCTTCTTCATTCTCGGCATCATTCTTTATGCGCTGGCGCCGACGCTGGCGACGATGGGTAACAAGGCGCTGTTCGTTCTGGCCTTCGGTATCATCCTGTCCATGTATGGCGGTGGTTTTGCGACCATTCCCGCTTATCTCGCCGATATCTTCGGCACGCAGTTCGTCGGCGCAATCCACGGCCGCCTGCTGACGGCCTGGGCGACTGCCGGCATTGCCGGTCCCGTCGTCGTCAACTACATCCGCGAAGCGCAGATCGCGGCGGGCGTTGCACCTGGGCCGGCGCTCTACACCAGCACCATGTATATCCTGGCGGGCATGCTGGCGATCGGCCTCGTGGCCAATGCTTTCGTGCGGCCGCTTTCGGACAAGTGGTTCATGCCGGACGCGGAGGTCGCGGCGCTGCAGGCAAAGACGGCGGCGGCCAATGCCGGCCCCACGGGCTCCTTCGGCATCGGACGCGGCGGGCTGGACACCAAGGCGGCACTGGCCTGGATTGCGGTCGGTATTCCGCTTCTCTGGGGCGTGTGGGTAACCGTGAAGAGCAGTCTGGCTCTGTTCGGCTGAACGTACATGACCCCTTCGGTGGCGCAGGAACGGTGCGCCACCCGGAACGAACATGCCGGCCGATGGCCGGCATGTTACATAAACAAAATGCAGCTTGCCGGTAACTGGTCTGTCAACGCCAGCTGGCGAGCAGCCCTTCAAGCGTCTTACGATCCTGTTCGTCCAGACGGGCAAGTCCCGGCGCTCGAACCGGGCCAACCCTGAGGCCAAGGATTTCCATGGCTTCCTTCACCACCGTCACGTTTGCGCCGTTGCGATAGCGCGTCCGCAGCCGCTCGAAGAGTTCGATCTTTTCAACGACCTTCCGTGCCGCCGAAAAATCGCCTGACGTCAGGGCTTCATGAACCTGCAGTGAGAATTGCGGAGCCACGTTGACGAGGCCGGATGTGAAGCCGCGTGCGCCGACAGCCGAAAAGGCGGGGGCCCAGCTTTCCGCGAGGCCGCAGACATAGAGCGCGCCCTTCGGATCGGAAGCGGCAATCGCGCGCGACAGAAGCATGATGTCGGTCGTTGCGAACTTGATGCCTGCAACATTCGGATGGCTGGCAAGCCTCACCATGTCATCGACCGAAAAACCGTCGGCACGGACATAGGCCACCAGCGGCAGCTCGTTGCCGTCAGCCAGGCCGAGAAAATAGTCGATCTGGGATTGCGGTGCCGCAAAGGGATCGACCGGTTGATGGGACATGACGGCGGATGCGCCCATCTCTCTTGCCTGGCGCGCCATGGCGAGAGCCTCGCGCTGCGAGCGTCCAATCGCCGCCGTGACCGGGGCTTTGCCATCAACACCTTTTATCGCGGCTTCGTAGACCCTGAGAATCTCGGCCGGTGTGAGAGCGTAGAATTCGCCGGTATTGCCGGCTGCAACGATGTTGTGGATGCCCGCCCTTGCAACGCGGGCGTAGACCTCTGTCGTGACACCAATATCGACTTCCCCGCCTGCCTCATAGGCTGTTACGGGAACGCCGGAGATGCCGTGCAGGGCCTGGCGAAAATCAAATGTCGTCATCAACTGGTTTCCTCAAGATGAAAGCGTCTTCAGATGGAAAACTTGTGTACGGCTGCCCCCGCAACGGGCGCGTCAAAGGCCACGAGGGTGCCTGGCGTGGCTATTCCGTCCGTCTCGGTGACGAGACTTGTGAGATAAATCGTCTTGAGGTCCGGACCGCCGAAACACGGCATGGTCGGCCCTTTGAACGGCAGCCTGTAGATCTCGAACAGTTCGCCATCCGGTGAAAAACGGTTGAGACGTCCGGCCTGAACGCCGGCGCTCCAGTAACAGCCTTCGCAATCGGTCGCCGCGCCATCCGGCCTGCCTTCGTCCGGCGCGAAATCGTGAAGACGTTCGGCCGGACCGAGCCTGCCCGTCGCGACATCGAAATCGAACGCCTGATACATCAGCCCGCTGCTGTCGGAGTGATACATGCGCCGGCCATCCGGGCTCCAGGCGAGCCCGTTTGAGGTGAACATGTCGCCATCGATGATGGGTTCGACGCCGCCATCCGGCGCGACGCGATAGAGGCGCGCATTGCCTGTCTGTATCGCAGCCTCGTCGCGGGTCCCAACCCAGAAATGGCCGTCGGGGCCGACCTTTCCGTCGTTGAGGCGGCTGTCAGGTCGCCCTTCGTCCGGGTCGCACAGAAGTTCAAGTTTTCCGCTTACGGGATCGAGAAGGTGCACGCCGGTCTTCAGGCCCGCCACGATCAGGCCATTGTCGCAAAGACCGAGACACCCCACCTGGGCAGGCATATCATATCTGTCGAGTTTTCCGCCCGGATGCAGGCAGAAAATGGCGGGGGCGAGAATATCGACGAACCACAGATTGCCGGTCCGCTCATCCCATGCCGGTGATTCTCCAACCTTCAACGGCGTATCGATAAGGGAGCGGAGTTTCGGCTCTATGATGCGCGGCTGGCTCACTGATTATTCTCCATTGCCCCATAGGGCCTCGTCCTTCGAATTGCGGAAACGATTCTAGCTGCCGACGCCCTGAAACATGCGGGCGCGCGCCTTCAGGATGTGGTCTTTCATCGCGTCATGCGCAGCCTGCTCCTGGCGCGCAAAGATCGCCTCCACGATTGCCGTATGCTCGTTCTGCACCTCGCGCACATGTTGCGGCGTCCGCTTGAGGCTGAGGCTGCGTGTCACCGACTGGCCGATCGCGAAATGCGGCTTGAACCAGATCCGCACCGTGATGTGGAACTGGTTATGGCTCGCCTTCGCAATGGCTTCGTGCAGGGCAAAGTCTTCCTCCGCACCGAGATCGTTGCGTTCCAGACATTGTTCCAGCGCCGCAATAGCCTGCTCGATGCGGGTTTTGTCGGCGGCCTGCCAGTTGCGCGCCGCAAGTTCGGCCGCAGAAGATTCAAGACCGGACCGGAATTCGAAAAACCGCTGCACGTCTGCAAGCGAGCCGACAGGCACCTGTTGCAACACGGACGAATCCGGCTGCTGGCGCACATAGGAGCCTGACCCTTTCTGGGAGACGATGAGGCCATCGTTTCGCAGCCGCTCCAGGGCTTCGCGCACCACCGGCCGGGATGCGCCGAACAACGACGCCAGATTCTGTTCCGATGGCAGCCGTTCGTTCACGGGAAACCGCCCGTCCGAAATCATGCCGATGATTTTTTCGTAGATGATGTCGCTCAGCCGAGTCTCGCCTCGAGCGGCAGCAGATGCGGTTTGATTGTCCATCAGCAGCCCTTCCGTTGCAAATCGCTGAAGTTAATGGGTTTCCTGCATTTCAATCGCAACAGAAATCCCGGGGTTTTTGTGAGCGAGGGGGCTGTCGTGCCAATTTTTTCTTCAAGCCTGATCCTGAAAACCTATCTACGAATAAAAAATATGTAAAAAGCTGTCAATACTTGTAATCATCTGAAAACGCCCATATGGTCTGCCCCTGCCGATGGAGGATCGGTATGCTGGCTGGCCGGGAGGGCTGTTGCGGTACGGTGAAAACCGTTTCGCTGCCGGTGATTTTTTGGGAGGATTGTCGATGCGCGATGGCGAAGCATTTTCACTGGGCGTAACGCGCCGAACCTTTATGGCGGGGCTTGGCGGCGTGGCCGCCCTTTCCGTCATCGGGACCTCGGCGCGGGCTGCTGCCGGCAAGCAGGCGCCGCAACTGGAGGCGCTGGTAAAGGACGGTAAATTGCCGCCCCTGGCCGAACGTCTGCCGAAAAATCCGATGGTGGTGACACCGCACGAGAAAATCGGCTCCTATGGCGGCACGTTGCGCCGTGGCCTGCGCGGTTCGTCGGACCATAACGGCATCCTGCGCATGGTCGGCAATCAGGGGCTGGTTCGCTGGAATATGGACTTCACCGAGGTTCTGCCGAACCTTGCGGTGAAATGGGAAGTCAACGACGATGCTTCGCAATTCACCTTCCATTTGCTGGAGGGCGCAAAATGGTCGGATGGTCATCCCTTCACCGCAGATGACGTGGTGTTCGCCATCGAGGACTGCATCAAGAACAAGGAGCTTTACAGCGCCACGCCGGCGCAGCTCTCCGTTGCGGGCAAGGCGGTCGATGTCGAAAAAGTCGATGATTTCACGGTAAAGTTCAAATTCGCAGCGCCGAATGCGCTTTATCTCGAAAACCTCGCCACGCCGCTCGGCCAGCATCCGACGCTGTTTCCCAAGCATTATTGCAGCAAGTTCCTGCCGAAATACAACACGGCGCTCGATGCCGATGTGAAGGCTGCGGGTGTCTCCAGCTGGACGGAACTGTTCCGGGCGAAGTGCGGCGATATCGAAATTCCGTCCCGCTGGTCGAATGTCGACAAGCCGACCCTTGATCCGTGGGTGGTGAAGGAACCCTATTCCGGCGGTGCGACGCGGGTGGTCATGACCCGCAACCCTTACTTCTGGCAGGTCGATACCGAAGGCAACCAGCTGCCCTATATCGACGAAATCAATTTCGGCATTTCGCAGGATGTCGAATCGCTGATGCTGAACGTCATTTCCGGCAAGATCGACATTCAGGAGCGCCATATCAGCGTTCTCGCCAACAAGCCGACCCTGTCTCAGAACATGAAAAAAGGCGATTATCGCCTGCTCACTCTGGTGCCGTCTGCTGCGCAGCAATGCCAGATCTACCTGAACATCACCCACAAAGACCCGGCAATGCGCAAGATGTTCGCGGACAAGTCCTTCCGTCAGGCGCTGTCCATTGCGCTCAACCGGCAGGAAATCATCGACATCGTCTATTTCAGCCAGAGCGAGGGGTATCAGGCCGGACCACGCCCGACACACCCCTGGTATAATGAAAAGCTGGCGCGCCAGTTCACCGAATATGATGCCGACAAGGCGAATGATCTTCTCGACAAGGCCGGTTACGACAAGAAGAACGGCAACGGCATGCGGTTGCGGCCTGATGGCCAGCCCGTCTTCTTCTCGATCGATGTCATCCCCACGCTCTATCCCGATCTGGTCGATGCGCTGGAACTGGTGAAGGCGCAATGGGCGCAGATCGGTGTCGACATCAAGGTCAACACCATCGAACGCGCGCTCTATTATACACGCGGCGATGACAACGCCCATGATGCTGCCGTCTGGCCCGGCCCCGGCGGTCTCGACCCGATGCTTGATCCGCGCGATTTCTTCGCATTCCACCCGCAGGGTTCGCGTTACGCCATTCCGTGGGCGCTCTGGTACACCTCGAATGGCCAGAAGGGCGAAGAGCCGCCGGAAAGCCAGAAGAGGCGCTTCAAGCTGTTTGACGAGGCGCGCTCGACGGCCGACCTTGCCAAACGCGGCGAGAAGATGAAGGAAATCTTCGATATCGCGGCGGAAGAGTTCGAGACGATCGGCCTCTGCCTTGCCGTTGGTGGTTTCGGCATCATCCGCAATAATCTGCGCAATGTGCCGGAAACGGAACCCGACAGCTGGACATGGCCCAATCCCGGCCCGGCGCTGCCGCAACAGTTCACCTTCACAAGCTGATACCACCACATGGGCGTCGCTGCCGTAACGCGGCGACGCCTCTCAGGTTGTTTCGACCACGCGCATACCGTTTCCTTAGTGGAAGGCGGTGCGTATGGCACAATGTGATTGCGAGAGCGACATGCTGCTTTTTATCGTAAAACGCCTGCTGTGGATGATACCGTCCCTGTTTGCCGTCAGTTTCCTTGCCTTTGTCCTGATCCAGCTGCCGCCCGGTGACTATGTGACGACCTATATCGCCACACTGGCTGCCTCCAACGAGGTCATCGACCACAATACCGCGGCGCAGCTGCGTGAACGTTTCGGCCTCGATGATCCCATGATCGTGCAATATCTGAAATGGATATGGGGCATCATCAGCCGTGGCGATTTCGGCATTTCGTTCGAATGGCAGCAGCCGGTTTCGGGCCTCATCTGGGAGCGTATGGCGCTGACGCTGGTTCTGGCCATCGCAAGCCTTCTCGCCACCTGGGCCATCGCACTTCCGATCGGCGTCTTCTCCGCCGTGCGCAAATATTCGATCGGCGATTATCTCTTCACCGCCTTTTCCTTCTTCGGCCTTTCCATACCCTCGTTCCTGCTGGCGCTGGTGCTGATGTATGTGGCGGCGGTGGAGTTCGGGGCCGATGTCGGCGGGCTGTTTTCAGCCGAATATGAAACGGCCTCCTGGAGCATCGCCAAGATGGTTGACCTTATGGCTCATATCTGGCTGCCGGTCGCCATTCTTGCCGTGTCTTCCACCGCAAGCCTCATCCGCGTCATGCGCGCCAACATGCTGGACGAATTGCCCAAGCCCTATGTGACCACGGCGCGGGCGAAAGGTTTGTCCGAGTTCAAGCTGCTGACGAAATATCCGCTCAGAATTGCGCTCAACCCGTTCATTTCCACCATCGCATGGCTTTTGCCAAACCTTATTTCGGGCTCCGTGGTGGTCGCCATCGTGCTCAATCTGCCGACGGCCGCACCCCTGCTTCTGCAGTCGCTGATGGCGCAGGACATGTATCTCGCCGGCGCCTTCGTGCTTCTGATCTGCGCGCTGACGCTGATCGGATCGCTTATCAGCGACATCCTGCTTGCGCTGGTCGATCCGCGCATCCGTCTCGAATAGGAGGGCGCCATGAGCGATATCACCATTACCACCAATGCCCGGCAGGACCGCGCCGCCGTCGCCTCGCAGTGGCAGCTCATCTGGTGGGCATTCAAGCGCCACAAGCTGGCCATGGCCGCCCTGTTCATCACCATTGCCATGTATATCGTTGCGCTGGTGCCCGGCTTCTTCGCCATCAACGATCCGGTGCTGCAGAACGCCCGCGCCACCTTCCATCCGCCGCAGCGCGTCCATTTCGTCGATACGACCGAAGGTTTCTCGCTCGGGATGCATTATTATCCGCTGAAGCTGACCCGTAACCCCGAAACGCTGGCTGCGGTGTTCGTGGAAGATACGGCCAAGAAAATACCGATCCAGCTTTTTGGCAGGGGTTACGAATATTCCGTATTCGGCCTGTTCAACACGAATATCCACCTGCTGGCTTCCACCGACAAGACGCGCCCGCTTTTCCTGTTCGGCGCGGACCGCCTCGGACGCGATGTCTTTAGCCGCGTGGTGCAGGGTGCGCAGGTTTCCCTGTCGATCGGTCTCGTCGGCGTGTTTTTCTCGCTGCTGCTCGGCGTCGTTCTGGGCGGTATCTCCGGTTATTATGGCGGCCGCATCGATTTCGTCATGCAGCGCGTGATCGATTTCGTGCTGTCGCTGCCCACCATTCCCATCTGGCTGGCGCTGGCCGCCGCCCTGCCGCAGGGCTGGCCTGCCACGCTTCAATACATGATGATCACCATCATCCTGTCCCTGACCGGCTGGGCGCAGCTTGCCCGCGTCGTGCGCGGCCGGTTCCTGTCGCTCAGAACCGAAGAATTCGTGGCCGCGGCGCGGCTGGATGGCGTGCCGGAAGGGCGCATCATCTTTCGCCATATGCTGCCGAGTTTTTCGAGCCATATCATCGCCTCGGTCACGCTTGCGGTTCCGGCGATGATCCTTGCGGAAACCTCGCTCTCATTCCTCGGTCTCGGTCTCCAGCCGCCGACGATTTCCTGGGGCGTGCTGCTTCGCGAGGCGCAGAACATCCGCTCGATCGCAACCGCGCCATGGCTGTTCCTGCCGGGCGTCGCTGTTGTCATTGCCGTCATGGCGCTCAATCTGCTCGGTGACGGCCTGCGCGATGCAGCCGATCCCTATAATAAGTGAGGTCCTGATGAGCGACATTCTCTCCATGAAGCCCGCCAGGCCGCTGCTCGAAGTCCGCAATCTCGTGACCGAATTTCCGGTCCGAAACGGCGTCTTCCGGGCGGTCAACGATCTGTCTTTTTCCATCGATCCCGGCAAGACCCTCTGCGTCGTCGGCGAAAGCGGCTCCGGCAAATCCGTCACCGCCCGCTCGATCCTGCAGATCATCGACACCCCCGGCCGTATTGCGTCCGGGTCGATCATCCTCAACCGCGCCGATGGCACCTCTTTGGATCTGGCAAAGCTCGATCCGCGCAGCCGGGCCATCCGCTCGGTGCGCGGCGCTGATATCGCGATGATTTTTCAGGAGCCGATGTCGTCGCTTTCACCCGTGCATACGGTGGGTGATCAGATCACCGAGGTCCTGCGTCTGCATCTGAAAATGAGCAAGGCACAGGCGCGGGCCGAGGCCATCGAGCTGCTGCGGCAGGTGGAAATTCCAAATCCCGAAAAGGCGCTGGATCGTTACGCTTTCCAATATTCGGGCGGCATGCGCCAGCGCGCGATGATCGCCATGGCGCTGGCCTGCAAACCGCAACTGTTGATCGCCGACGAACCGACGACGGCGCTTGACGTCACCACACAGGCCGAAATACTCGACCTGATATCGCGACTGCAAAAGGCGCATGGCATGGCGGTGTTGTTCATTACCCATGATATGGGCGTGGTGGCGCAGATCGCCGATGACGTGCTGGTCATGCATCATGGCGTCGCCAAGGAATATGGCGCCGTCGAGCAGATATTCCACAGCCCGCAGGACCCCTATACCCGCATGCTGATCGGCTCCGTGCTGAAGCTGGAGCAGAAGGCGGAAATCCGGCTTGCGCGGCCTCCGCTCGATCTCACGGCTGCGCCGGTGCTCGAAGTGAACGACCTTTCCATGCACTTCGGTGAAATGAAGGCGCTGGATGGCGTGTCGATCAAGCTTCTGCCGGGCGAGACGCTTGGCATCGTCGGCGAAAGCGGCTCCGGCAAGACAACGATGGGCCGCTCCATCATGCGTCTTTACGATCCGACCGGCGGCGAGATGCGTTATCGCCGGGCGGATGGCACGGTGGTCGACTTGGCCAAAATCGAAGGTGCCGAACTGAAAGCCGCGCGGCGTGAATTGCGTATGGTTTTCCAGGACCCTTTCGGCTCGCTCAATCCGCGCATGACGGTGGCGCAGGTCATCGGCGAGCCGTTGCTGGTCAACGGCATTGCCAGGGGCAAGGAACTGGATGAACGCGTCTGCGCCCTGATGGAGCAGGTGGGTCTCGATCCGGC
Organism: Agrobacterium sp.; assembly: GCF_059499945.1. Classification (NCBI taxonomy): domain Bacteria; kingdom Pseudomonadati; phylum Pseudomonadota; class Alphaproteobacteria; order Hyphomicrobiales; family Rhizobiaceae; genus Agrobacterium; species Agrobacterium sp. The sequence goes on from NZ_JCABZP010000019.1 coordinate 280,181, forward strand.
CGGGCGCGAACGTTACCCGCACGCCTTTTCCGGCGGACAGCGCCAGCGCATCGGGATTGCCCGCGCCATCACGCTGAAACCCCGCATCATCGTTGCGGATGAGGCGACGTCAGCGCTTGATGTTTCGGTGCGGTTCCAGGTGCTGGATCTGCTGATGCGCCTGCAGGACGAGCTTGGTCTCGCCTATATCTTCATCAGCCATGACATCGGCGTTATCAGATACATGTGCGACCGTGTCGGGGTGATGTATCGCGGCAAGCTTGTCGAAGTGGGAGACGCCGAAAAGGTCTGCAACGCGCCCGACCATCCCTATACGCAGGCGCTTCTTTCCGCCATTCCGCGCCCGGACCCGCGGGACCGGGACCGTACCCGCAGGTTTCGCTACGTCGAACCGCCAGAGATCAAAAACGGGATCGCCGCCCGATAGTGTTGCGCCCGTTGCGCGCTGCAATTCATGAGGAAGACTAAGCATGAAAATCGATCGCATGCGGGTATTCGTCACCCGCGACAAGGACCGCCCCCGCGTCATCGTCGCTCTCGATACGGATGACGGTTTGACCGGCTGGGGCGAATGTTACAATCACGGCCCCGATCTCGCCTTGCCGCCGGTGCTGGATTACCTCTATGGCTTCCTCGCCGGACAGGACCCGACGCGGGTCGAATATCTCTACAATCTCCTTCTCCAGCAGAACCGCTTTCCGCCCGGCGCGCTCGGTCTGTCAGCAATATCTGCGCTTGATCATTGCCTGTGGGACCTTGCCGCCAAGGCAGCGGGCGTGCCTGTTTACAAGCTGCTGGGCGGCGAAGTGCGCGACCGTATCAAGGTCTATGCCGGCGTCTACACGGCGCCGGATGCGCCGGCGGCGAAGGAAGAGTTCGACCGCCTCAACGAGGGTTGGGGCTTCACGGCCTTCAAGCTCAGCCCGTGGCGCGTCGATATTCACGCCCATCGCTGGGGGGAGGTGGTGCGCAGTTCGGCGGACTATTTCCGCTCGCTTCGCGAGACCGTGCGGTCTGACTACGACATCGCCTTCGATGCCCATGCCAAGATTTTTGAACCCGCCGCCGCCCGCCAGCTTGGCAATGCGCTTGCCCCTTACGATCCGCTGTTTTTCGAAGAGCCTTTGCGTCCCGAAAACATCGAGATGTGGGGAGACCTGAAACAGGGGCTGAACTGCACGCTGGCAACAGGCGAAAGTCTCTATAATCGCAATGAGTTCCTGCGTCTTCTTCAAGTAAAGGGTGCAGACATCATTCAGCCTGACATCTGCGTCGTCGGCGGCATTTCCGAAATGCGCCGCATCGCCACGCTTGCGGAAGCCCATTTCGTCAGCATTGCGCCGCATAACCCGATGGGGCCGCTCGCCACCGCCGTCAATGTGCACTTCTCAGCCGCCCAGCAGAATTTCCGTATTCTCGAATACCGGCTGCCGAAAGGCCAATGTTATGTCTATGGCGGCACCGATCTTGAAAAACGCGAGGATGAAACCCGCTATGTGGTCGACCCCTATCTGCCGAAGGACGGATATCTGGAACTGAGGCCGGATCGTCCCGGTTGGGGGGTGGAGATGGATGAAAAAGCCATGCAGGAAGACGGTTACATTCACTGGCAGAGACGGGTGCCGAAACGGCCCGACGGGTCCTATGCCTTTGCCTGAAACGGTCGCGATTGCCTGCGGGCAGCTCTCTGCCCGCCTGCGTCCCGCATGGGGCGGCAGGATGACCCATCTGCACCATGCGGACTACGGTGATATTCTGGCGCCAGCAACCGGAGAGGATTTCGAGCCGTTCAACTGGCCGCGCGCCGGCGCCTATCCGCTGTTTCCTTACCACAATAGGCTCTATGGGAGTTCGTTCGTTCATGCGGGCATCCGCCATGAGCTTTCTCCCCATCCGGCCCTTGCGCCTGATGCCATGCATGGGCCTGCGCACCGGCGAGCCTGGGAGATTTCCGGTCTGGCTTCCGATCGGGCGGGGCTGGTACTCCACTATGAGGCTGACGGGGAATGGCCTTTTTCCTTCCGCGCTGAACAGTCTTTTCTGCTCGAAGACGCCGGCCTCACCGTGGACCTGTCGATCACCAATCTGGCGGACGTACCCGCGCCGATGGCGCTGGGCTGGCATCCCTATCTGGCTGCCGGATTTGGCTGCGAAGCGCGCACGAATGCAAGGCTGGAATATCCGCTGGACCCGCAGAACGTGCCGACCGGCCAGGCAGCCGTACTTCGCCAGACGACCGTCATTCCCGCAGCGACGGGATACACGGAGCATTATACAGGTTGGTCTAATGCGCATGTCCGGTTTGACGGGTTTTCACTGCTGATCGAGGCCGATCCCGTTTTCGGTCATCTGGCTGTCCACCGCATGGACAGCTATCTTTGCCTCGAGCCCGTTTCCATGGCCGCCGGAGCGCTCGGCTTGCCGGAGGCGCAGCGGGAAGCGCTGGGCGTCAGGATCGTAGCACCCGGCAAACATCTATCGGGGCGCATCCGGCTTTCCGTCGGGCCTTGAGGGGGGCAGGGCGCGCGCGAGAACGCCATGCCCCCGCATCCTATCTCCACAGTCAAAAAAACGCCATATGCCCATATTTTGAGCGTCAGAAATTGTCGCTCAAAAATGCGCTTGACGTCGGCGAAAATTTCTCACCAAATGAACCAATACAAGATTGGTTCAAGCAAATGGTGCGGTGTGGCAGCAGGCCCTAACGACAATTCCAACTACGCGCTGGCGCGGTTGCGTGAATATATTCAGGCGAATCATCTCGTCAGGGATGGCCGTCTGCCGACGGAACGGGCCTTTGCGGAGACTTTTAACGTCGGCCGTCGGTCGATCCGCCGCGCGCTGGAGGTTCTGGAAGCCGAAGGCCTCATCTGGCGGCGGCAGGGCGCCGGAACCTTTGTGGGTGAAAAACCTGATGATTGGTCCGCCCAGGTCACGGAATTGGTCGCCGGTACGGATTTCATGGAGATCATGGAGGTGCGCCTGCGCATCGAACCGCAGCTGGCGCAGCTAGCGGCCATGCGCGCCAAGCCGGCCGAGGTGGAGCGCATGCGGGCGCTGGTGGAAAAGACCGGCCAGAGCACGGATGCCGATGCCAAGGAATTGTGGGATGGCTCGCTCCATCGCCAGATCGCCCAGAGTGCCGGCAACAAGCTGTTTCTCTCGATTTTCGATGTCATCAATCGTGTCCGCCAGGATGATGCCTGGCAGTCGATACGGGAACTCGCCCGGCGCAGCGGAACAAATGTCAGGGCGTCTTTCGAACAGCACATGGCCATTGTCGACGCCATCGCCGATCGCGATCCGGCGCGTGCCGGTGAAGCCATGCGCCAGCATCTTCTCATGCATCAGGAAAGGCTGATCCGCGCCACCTCGCTCGGCTTTCTGGAAGAGGGATCCGGGGACGCCGATAATTCGCTGACCGAGGCTTCTTAAGGCCACGGATGAAAACTGTCGCCCCGTCAGGGGCGGCCAATGACAAAAAGTCAAAATAACCAGACCAGAGGAACGAACATGAAGAAAATCCAGACATTGACTGCTGCGCTGTTGGCGAGCGCAGTCCTGACCACGCCGGCGCTATCCTCCGAATTGCGCATCGGCCTGAACGACGATGCTGATGTGCTCGATCCAGCACAGTCGCGCACCTTCGTCGGCCGCATCGTCTACACCGCCATGTGCGACAAGCTGGTGGATATCTCGCAGGACATGAAGATCGTGCCCCAGCTTGCCACCGAATGGGCGTGGTCCGAAGGCGGCAAGGTTCTGACCATGAAAATCCGCGATGGCGTGAAGTTCCACGATGGTGAAACACTGGACGCGGCGGCCGTCGTCGCCACCATCGAGCGCAACATGACGCTGCCGGAATCCCGCCGCAAGAGCGAGCTTTCGTCGGTCGAGAAGGTTGAGGCGACAGCGCCGCTCGAAGTCAAGTTCACGCTGAAGACGCCTGATGTCACCCTGCTCGCGCAGCTTTCCGACCGCGCCGGCATGATCGTCGCGCCGAAAGCGGCCAAGGAACTCGGCGCGAATTTCGGTTCGAAACCGGTCTGTGCCGGTCCGTTCAAATTCGTCGAGCGCATCCAGCAGGATCGTATCGTGCTCGAGAAATTCGCGGACTACTGGGACAAGGACAAGGTCCTCGTTGATAAGATCGTCTATCTGCCGATCCCGGACACCACCGTGAAGCTCGCGAACCTTCGCGCAGGCGACCTCGATATCGCAGAGCGTATCTCTGCCTCCGACGCGGAATCCGTCAGGAACGACCCCAAACTGACCTATGCCGATGTCATCGGACCGGGTTACATGGCCATGTATGTCAACATGAACAATGGTGCGCGTGCGGATAATCCGCTCGGCAAGGACAAGCGCCTGCGCCAGGCATTCTCCTATGCGATCGACCGCGAGGCGATCGGCCAGATCGTCTTCGAAGGGACGTCAAAGGGCGGCAATCAGGCTTTCCCGCCAACGAGCCCCTGGTTCAACCAGAACCTGCCGGTGCCGCCGCGCGATATCGACAAGGCCAAGCAGTTGATGAAGGAGGCGGGTTACGAGACGCTCGATGTCGAGCTTCAGCACGCCAACAACACCACGCAGACGCAGATGATGCAGGTCATCCAGTCCATGGCGGCCGAGGCCGGCTTCAACGTCACCCTGAAGGCCACCGAATTTGCCACACTCCTGTCCGAGCAGACCGCCGGTAATTACCAGCTCAGCCGTTCAGACTGGTCGGGACGTATCGATCCCGATGGCAACCTGCATCAGTTCGTCACCTGCAAGGGCGGCATCAACGATGTGAAATATTGCAATCCCGAGGTTGACAAGCTGCTGAACGAGGCCCGCGCCTCGACCGAAGATGCAGTCCGCAAGGAAAAATATGATGCCGCAAGCGTCATCCTCAACGACGACATGCCGATCATCTACCTCGGCCACCAGCCCTATGCCTATGCCATTTCCAACAAGGTCAAGGGCTGGGCGCCGTCACCTGACGGTATGATCCGCCTTCTCGGCGTTTCCAAGGACTGACCGTTTCGCATAGGCCGCACGGCTTGCCGTGCGGCCCCCAGACCGGACACAAACGGGGGCAATGCCATGCCTGTTTATATCGGCAAGCGACTGCTGGTCGCGATCCCGACGCTTCTCATCATTTCCATCTTCGTTTTCTCGCTGCAGAAACTCCTGCCGGGGGATCCGGTTCTCGCCATGGCGGGTGAGGAGCGCGATCCCGCGACGATCGAATTCCTGCGCGAGAAATATCGCCTCAACGACCCCGTGCCGCTGCAATATATCAACTGGCTGGGCGGCGTGGTGACCGGCGATTTCGGTATTTCGCTGCGGTCCAACCAGCCGGTGCTGGAACTGATCGGCCAGAAGCTGCCGGTCACCATTCAGCTGGCTGTCATGGCGATGTTCTTCGCCATGGTGATCGGCATCCCCATCGGCATTCTGGCCGCCGTCAAGAAGAATACCTGGATCGATTACACCGCCAATATCGTTGCGCTTTCCGGCCTGTCGATCCCGAATTTCTGGCTCGGCATCATGCTGATCCTGCTGGTCTCGGTAAAACTCGGCTGGTTGCCGGCATCCGGTTATGAATCGATCTTCGTGGACCCTGTCCGTTCCATCGAAACGATGATCATGCCCGCCTTCGTGCTGGGCAATGCGCTTGCGGCAACGCTGATGCGGCACACGAGGTCTGCGATGGTTGCGGTCTTGAGTTCGGACTATATCCGAACCGCCCGCGCCAAGGGACTTTCGCCGCGCGAGATCATCCTGTCGCACAGTTTCCGTAATGCGCTTCTTCCCGTCATCACGCTGCTGGCGCTGCTCTTCGGGGAGCTGCTGGCCGGTGCGGTTCTGACGGAGCAGATATTCACCATTCCCGGTTTCGGCAAGATGACGGTCGATGCGGTTTTCACCCGTGACTATGCCGTCGTGCAGGGCATCGTTTTATGCACCGCCGTCGGTTTCATCCTCATGAACCTGCTGGCCGACATTGCCTATGTCCTGCTTAACCCCCGCCTCAGGGCGACGATCTGAGGCTGATATCATGACCGTTCTCGATCAAAACCTCTCCGTACCGGCGACACGGCAGGAAAGCCGCGCCTGGAAAAAAATGAAGCGCAACAAATCGGCGCTTGTCGGCATGATCATCGTGCTGTTTTTCGCCGTGCTTGCCATCGCCGCGCCGATCCTGCCGATTGCCGATCCGGTTGCGACCAGCTGGTCGGCCATCCGCAAGGCGCCGTCGGCGGCCCACTGGCTCGGCACTGACGATCTCGGCCGTGATATTCTCTCGCGCATGATCTATGGCGCCCGCGCCTCGCTGATGGCCGGCGTCGTCTCGGTGATGATCGCGGTGGTGATCGGCGTGCCCTTTGGCCTGATTTCAGGTTATTTCGGCGGCTGGGTGGATATGGTCATCTCCCGCATCACCGAAGCGCTGCTCGCCATGCCCTTCCTGATCATGGCAATCGCGCTCGCCGCCTTTCTCGGCCCGAGCCTTACCAATGCGATGATCGCCATCGGCCTTTCCGCCATGCCGATCTTCGTGCGGCTGACGCGCGGACAGGTGCTTGCCGTCAAGATGGAGGACTATGTCGAGGGGGCGAGGTCCATCGGCCTCAACCACATCGACATCATGACGCGTTACATCCTGCCGAATGTCTTTGCCCCCATCATCGTGCAGGCGACGCTGACGGTGGCGACCGCCATCATTGCGGAGGCGAGCCTTTCCTTCCTCGGCCTTGGCCAGCAGGCGCCGGCCCCATCCTGGGGTTCGATGCTGAATACCGCGAAGAATTTCCTGAGCCAGGCTCCGTGGATGACGATGTGGCCCGGCATCGCCATCTTCCTCGTCGTCATCGGTTTCAATCTTCTCGGCGACGGCCTGCGCGACGCGCTCGATCCGCGCGAAGCATGATTTTTTACAAGGAATATCGGAATGAATGAATTCACCACACGCCCTGAAATCCTTGGCACCTTCGGCGTCGTCACCTCGACGCACTGGATCGCATCGGCCGTTGGCATGGCGATCCTCGAAAAGGGCGGCAATGCTTTCGATGCTGCCGTCGCCACCGGTTTTGTCCTGCAGATTGTCGAGCCGCATTTGTGCGGCCCGGGCGGAGATATGCCCGCGGTGTTTTATTCCAAGCAGAAGGACAAGGTGGAAGTCATCTGCGCACAGGGCCCGGCCCCGAGTGGCGCCACGATTGAACATTACACTTCGGAAGGCCTGAAGCTGATCCCCGGCGACGGGCTGCTCGCAACCGTCATACCCGGCGCCTTCGACGGCTGGATGCTGATGCTGCGCGACTATGGCACGATGAGCGTGCGCGAAGTGCTGGAACCCGCAATCTATTATGCCGAGCACGGGCATCCGACGTTGCCGCGTGTCTCCGCCACCATCAAGGGGCTGGCCGATTTCTTCGAGAAGGAATGGCCGACATCCCATGAGACATGGCTGCCGGGCGGCGCGGCACCCGAGCCTCACGCCAATTTCCGCAACCCGGTTCTCGCCGCCACCTATCAGCGGATCGTCACTGAAGCCGAAGCGCGCTCCGGCCGCGAAAACCAGATAGAGGCGGCGCGCGATGCCTTCTATCGGGGTTTCGTAGCGGAAGCCATCGACAGTTACGTAAAGACCGCAGAGGTGATGGATGCTAGCGGCGCAAGGCACAAGGGCGTGCTGACGGCGCAGGATATGGCGGACTGGAGCGCGACCGTCGAAGCGCCGCAGACTTTCGACTATCAAGACTGGACGATTGCCAAGACGCCCGCCTGGGGGCAGGGTCCGGTTCTCTTGCAATCGCTTGCGCTGCTGAAGGGCTTCGATATTGCGGCCATGGAGCCGTCCGGTCCCGATTTTATCCACACCATCGTCGAAGCCATGAAGCTCGCTTATGCCGATCGCGAGGTCTATTACGGCGACCCTGAATTCGGCCAGATACCGACTGAATATCTTCTCTCCGAAGGTTACAATGCCGGACGCCGCACGCTGATCGGCAGCGAGGCGTCGCTGGAGCTGCGTCCGGGCACCGTGCCGGGTTACGAAAAGCAGGTGGATGCCACCATGGCGATGCTGGCCGAAATGAGCGGCACCGGCACCGTCTACGAGCCGACCATGTCGCATCTGACGGAAAAGCGCGGCGACACGGTCCATATCGACGTCATCGACCGCTGGGGCAACATGGTCTCCACCACGCCTTCGGGCGGCTGGCTGCAATCCTCGCCCATCGTGCCGGGTCTCGGTTTCGCGCTCAATTCCCGCGCCCAGATGTTCTGGCTGAAGGAGGGGCTGCCCACCTCGCTTGCGCCGGGCAAGCGCCCGCGCACGACGCTGACGCCCTCGCTTGCGCTGCATCAGGGCCGTCCCGCCATGGTCTTCGGTACGCCGGGCGGCGACCAGCAGGACCAGTGGCAACTACCCTTCTTCCTACGTTATGCCCATCACGGCAAGAACCTGCAGGCCGCGATAGATATGCCGTTGTTCCACACCGCGCATTTTCCGGGCTCGTTTTATCCGCGCACCAGCTCGCCGGGGGAAATCACCGTGGAAAGCACCGTGGGTGAAGCGACCTTGCAGGAGCTTCGCCGTCGCGGACACCGCGTCACGGTTGCCGATGCATGGTCCGTCGGCCGGCTCACCGCCGCGCGGCGGGATGCGGACGGCCTCTTGCGCGCCGCCGCAACGCCGCGGCTGATGCAGGCCTATGCGGTTGGGCGGTAAGACCATGGAGATGAAACCTGTCCTCTCCGTCCGGAACCTGACCACCTCCTTCCTCGTCGATGGCGCCTGGAAAAGCGTGGTGCGCAATGTGTCCTTCGATGTCGCGCCCGGTGAAACCGTCGCGATTGTCGGCGAATCCGGCTCCGGTAAATCCGTGACGTCGCTATCACTGATGCGCCTGCTTGCCCCAGCCTCCAGCCGGATAGAAGGGGAAGTCCTGCTCAACGGGCGCAATCTGCTGGCGCTTTCCGAAAAAGAGATGCGTGGCGTGCGCGGCAACGATATCTCGATGATCTTTCAGGAGCCGATGACCTCGCTCAATCCGATCTTCACCATCGGCCGTCAGATTTCCGAAGTCCTCATCCGCCACAAGGGGCTTTCGAAGCAGGAGGCGCGGGCGGAGACGGTGCGGCTTCTGGAGAAGGTCCGCATTCCCAACGCCTCCGGTCGTTTTGACGAATATCCGCATCAGTTTTCGGGCGGCATGCGTCAGCGGGTGATGATTGCCATGGCGCTCGCCTCGCGGCCGAAATTGCTGATCGCCGACGAGCCGACGACGGCGCTCGACGTTACCATTCAGGGCCAGATCCTCGATCTCATCAAGCTGCTGCAGGAAGAGGAGGGCATGTCGGTGCTCTTCATCACCCATGACATGGGTGTGGTGGCCGAAATCGCTGACCGTACGATCGTGATGTATCGCGGCGATGAAGTCGAGACCGGGCCGACGGAGGACATATTCCGGCGCGGCAAACATCCCTATACGCGGGCGCTGCTTTCGGCGGTTCCGAAGCTCGGTTCGATGCGTAACCGGCAATGGCCGACGCGTTTTCCGGTTCTCGACATGAAAACCGGTCTTTCGACTGAGCCGGAGGAGGTGGCCGAGACGGTTGCAAGCGGCCAGACACCGGTTCTGTCGGTCAAGAACCTTGTGACGCGCTTTCCCATCCGCTCCGGCCTGCTGGCGCGCCAGACGGGTGCGGTTCACGCCGTCGAAAACGTTTCCTTCGACCTGTTTCAAGGAGAAACGCTGTCGCTGGTGGGTGAATCCGGTTGCGGAAAATCCACCACCGGCCGCTCGATCATGCGCCTCGTGGAGCCGTCGTCCGGCGATGTGTCCCTCGACGGTTACGATGTGATGCGCCTCGATAACGTCGGCCTGCGCAACATGCGCAAATCGGTGCAAATGATCTTTCAGGACCCGTTCTCGTCGCTCAATCCGCGCATGACGGTGGGCACGGCAATTTCCGAGCCCTTCATCAAGCACAGGCTGGGCAGCGCCAAGCAGGCCAAGGAAAAGACTGCCGATCTTCTCGAAAAGGTCGGCCTGTCCGCCGATATGGCCAACCGCTACCCGCACGAATTTTCGGGTGGTCAGCGCCAGCGCATCGCGATTGCCCGGGCACTGGCCCTCGATCCGAAGGTCATCGTTGCCGATGAAAGCGTCTCGGCGCTCGATGTGTCTATCAAGGCGCAGGTCTGCAACCTGCTGCTCGACCTGCAGCAGAGCCTCAACCTCGCCTTCCTGTTCATCAGCCATGACATGGCTGTCGTGGAGCGCGTCAGCCATCGTGTCGCGGTGATGTATCTCGGCGAGATCGTGGAGATCGGGCCGCGCGCCGCCGTTTTCGACAATCCGCAACATGCCTATACGAAAAAGCTGATGGCGGCCGTTCCGGTGCCGGACCCGGCAAGACGCGGGATAAGGCGCGGCATATCCAATGACGAGCTGAAGAGCCCGATACGGGCAATGGGATATGAAACACCGACGCGAAACTACAGGACCGTATCGCCCGGCCACATGGTGCAGGTAGCCTGAGACGATTACGGCCGCCCGAAATGTTTTGAAAAGGAAACGGTTATGAGGGGTTTTTGGGCGAAACGCCGCGCAGATGCCCCATGAGATAGGCATGGGTCGCGGCATTGGCGACGATCAGCGTTCCGGTCTTCTCATAGAACTCCGGTCCGCGACCCCACCAGTCGGTCACAATGCCGCCGGCCTCCTGAACAAGAAGAATGCCGGCTGCCGTGTCGACGAATCCCGTCTCCTCGTAATAGCCCGTGAGACGACCGCAGGCGACATAAGCGCAGGAATTGGCGGCGCTGCCGACAACACGAACCGCGCCGATGGGCGCGCGAATGGCGTCGAGGCGCTGATAGGCACCGGGATAAAGCTGGAGATTGGGCGTAGGCAGGCCGGTGCCGACGCACATGAGCGCGACATCGGTGCTGGCATTGACCCGCAGGCGCTCGCCATTGAGATAGGCGCCGTCTCCCTTGATCGTGGCGAACATCTCGTCGGAAACGGGATTATAGACCAGCCCGCAGATCGTTTCATTGCCGCGGCGAAGCGCGATGGTGATGGTGTAGTGCTGGCCGAAGAGGAAATTGGTGGTGCCATCGATCGGGTCGACCAGCCAGCGATGATCCTGATCCGCCCCTTCGACAGGTGCGAATTCCTCGCCGGTCAGTCCCCAGGGATATTGTGCGAGCAGGCGCTGGCGGATCAGTGTCTCGGAATCTCGGTCCGCATCGGAAACGAAATCCCCCGGTCCCTTGACGCCGATCTCGATGTCGCGGAAGCGCCTGAAATGGTCGAGCGTCAATGCGCCGGCTTCGCGAGCGGTGGCGACCATATGGTCGAGGATGGTGCTGTAATTGACTGTCATCGGCTGAAAACCTCGGCGAGCCCTTCCGGATCATCGGTGGTGATCTGGTCCACCTTAAGCCGCAGGAGGCGTTTCACCTGTTCTATGGATTGCGGTGTGACGCTGTTGATTGTCCAGGCGTCGACCCGGCGGCCGGCGGCATGGATCGGGGCGATGATATCGACACCGGCATCCTCGGCAGCAAGTACGATCGCGTAGTCGAGATAGATCATCCCGGCATCGGGCGCGGTGGCGAGAGCGTCTTCGATGAAACCCAGATAGTTTCCGCTTGCCTCCAGGTCTGCAAGTGTGCCGTGATCGCAGGGATCATATCCGGTGCGAAGTCCCGGCGCTGAGCCGGCCAGCATGGCGATGGCGTCGAAATCGCCGCCGGACAGGATCACCGAGCTTGCTATGGGCGAAACGCTTGCTCCGAAACCGGCGACCACCTGCGGGGTAAGCGCCTGCAGGTCCTCCTTGAAATCGAGCTGCAACAGGGCGTCGGGATGCACGGTCTCGTGGGCGAGCAGGGCGCAGAGGTCTTCGAGCAACATCACCTTCGAAGCGATTGGCTGGCCCCCGTTGTCGCGTAGGTGAAGCTGACGCAGCGCAGCGGCGGATGTGTCGCGCACTCGGCCGGTGCCGGTGGTTTCCCGTTCCAGCGTCCGGTCATGCAAAACGGCGCAGCCGTGATCGGCATGAATGACGAGATCGACTTCGATGCTCGCACCAAGGCGCATCGCCTCGATGATGCGCTCGCCGGTGAAGACCGGATCGCTAGCGCGGCGGCGGGCGCGATGCCATTTGAGCCAGGTCCTGTGGCCGTCGCGTTCGATAAGGATCGGCTGGTTCATGTCAGCTCCGATAGATTGGGCGGTTGTCGCGATAGGCCGTGACGGCACGGGGCGAAATCTGTACGCCCTGTCCCGCCCGGAACAGATCCGGATGGGCGACCATGGATTTGATCCTTGTACCATCGGCGAGATCAAGGTCGACAAGGCCGTGGGTGCCGTAATCCGTCACCCGGTGCACGTGCGCTTCCGGTGTTTCGGAAATCGTCAGATCGATGGCTTCCGGGCGGACGGCGAGAATGGCCGGGCCATCGGAGACGGGAAGCGGAAGGGTAAAATCGGCGCGCGTGAAATTTCCGTCTGAAACCGCACCCTCTATCAGGTTCATGGTGCCGATGAAGCCGGCGACGAAAGGGGTCTGAGGTTCGCGGTAGATGACGTTAGGCCTGTCGATCTGTTCGGTCTTGCCATTTGCCATCACGACGATGCGGTCGGCCATCGAAAGGGCCTCGTCCTGCCCGTGGGTGACGAATAGCGTGGTGATGCCGAGACGCTGCTGGATATCACGCACCTCTTCCCGCAACCGCTCGCGCAGATGCTGGTCGAGGCTGGCGAAGGGTTCGTCGAGCAGCAGGATTTTCGGTTCGAGAACCAGCGAGCGGGCAAGCGCCACGCGCTGTTGCTGGCCGCCCGAGAGCTGGCTGGTGGCGCGCTCGCCATAACCGGTAAGCCCGACGAGCTCGAGCACGGCCTCCACTTTCTCTTTGATCACGGCAGCCGGCATATGGCGCAGCTTGAGGCCGAAAGCGAGGTTTTTGAAGACGTTCATGTGGCTCCAGAGCGCGTGGCTCTGGAACACCATGCCGGTCGGCCGCCGCTCCGGTGGCAGGTGGGTCACATCTTCGCCATCGATGGTAATCTGCCCGCCCGTCGGCTGCTCGAAACCGCCGACCATGCGCAGCAGCGTCGATTTGCCCGAACCGGAAGGCCCGAGAAGGCAAACGAGCTCGCCATCGGCGACATCGAGCGAGAAACTGTCGACTGCCTTGGTGCCGCCGGTATAGGTTTTCGATATCTCGCGGATGTGAAGTACGGACATGATGATTTCCTAACCGCCGAAACCGCGGGCGAATGCACCGCCACCGATGACGCGGCGGGCGAACATGAGGGCAATGAAGGACGGCACCCAGAGCAGCACGGACAGAACCGCGCCGTACTGGATGACCATCTGGTTGTTGATATAGCTGATCATCAGCACCGGCATCGTGCGGATGCCCGGCGCACCGATGAGCCATGCGCCTTCGGTCTCATAAAAAGTGCCAACGAAGCTGAGCAAAACGGCGGCGGCGATGGTCGGTCCCGCCTGCGGCAGGGTAATCGACCAGAAGACCCGGAGCGGACTGGCGCCGACATCACGGGCCGCCTCTTCCATGCGCCGGTCGACGGCCTGGAATGCCGCCACGGGAATCCAGATCATGAACATCAGCGTACCGACGAGCTGGATGAGAACAACGCCCCAGAAGGTGCCGATGAGGTTGAGCTGCAGGAAAATGGCGGCAATCGCCACCAGAAGCCCGAATTTCGGGAAGGCGTGGCCGGCCAGGAAGGAGAAGAACAGCAGGTTGCGGCCGGGAAAGCTCATGCGCGCAAAGGCATAGGCGGCGGGAAGGCAGATCAGCGCCGAAAGCAATGTCACCACCGTTGTCAGCCGAAGGCTCAGCATCAGGGCGTTCCACACGTCGGCGCGGCCGAGCGTCTGGCCCCAGAAACGGAAACCGAACTGCTGGGGAATGACATTGGGAAAACGCCAGACCTCGGTGAATGCCCAGGTGCCGACAACAAGCAGCGGCCCGACGATGGCGATAGTGAGAAGGGTTGCAAAAAAGATACCGGGCCAATCGATGCGGGCACGGGCCCGCGTCAGCGTCGTCATGTCATTTCCCCTGGTTGCGCGCGACCGAACGCACGTAGAACAGGCCGAAAGCGATGCAGAAACCGAAAGCGATGACGGCCTGGGTCATGGCGCCGATGGGGTCCTGCACTTCGCGCAGCGTGCGCTGCATGAAGGGGCCGAGCATTTCGGGAGAGGCCGGGCCCAAGAGATAGGGCAGGGTGAAGGAAGAAAAAATGCCCAGCACCGAAAAGGAAAGCGCCACGAGAATGGAATTGGAAATGCGCGGCAGGATGATGTGCCAGAAGACCTGCAGCGCGTTTGCGCCGACATCCCGCGCCGCCTCCACCGACTGGTTGGCGACGCTGCCGAGGCCCGCGAGCAGGATGAGAACCGTCAGCGGAATATTGTCCCAGACAAGACCGATGACCGGCCCCCAAGGCGTGAGATAGGGCGTGCGGATTTTCGGCAGGTCGACCGCATTGAGCAAGATGTCCACCATGCCGTTGGGGCCCAGAACGCGGATGAAGGCGAAGGCGAGGATGATGGAGGGCACGAACATCGGAAAGATGGCAAGCGCCTGCACATAAGCCGAAAGACGACCTTGCGAAAAGCGAAGGTAAAGCGCGATCGGCAGGCAGATGACCAGCAGGAGGACGGCGCAGACCATCGTCGTCCACAATGTCACGGCAAGATTGTCGAGGCTGTAGCGGTCTGAGAAGAAGAAGCCGTAGCTTGAAAGGTCGAAACTCGTTTCACCATCGGTTCCGGTGCGCCACACGGTGCGGCCGATGGCGTTGATGGCAGGCCAGATGACGAGCCAGATCATCAGGAACACGGGAATGGCGACGAGCAGGAGGCCGATGGGCCTCCTGCCTGCTGTATTGTCAATGAGCGGGCGAACCGCTCCCTCTGCGACCTCGGTCACGACTTGCGGTTAACGTTGGGAGCGACGTTGCGATACCAGCCATCATTGATGGCGGTTTCCCATTTGCCGGCCGGGAAGGTCGGAATGGTCTGCGGAATGATGTCGGCAAAACGCTTGCGCAGGTCGGCCGACACATGGTCCCAGGAAACGCCGGGGAAGCCGCCCAGCTCGTTGAGGATCGCGCCCTGAATTTCTTCGGACAGCACAAAATTGGCAAGCTTCAGGGCAGCGTCACGATTGGCGCCGTTAGCAAGCACCACGGCGCGCGAGAAATCACCGCAGAGCGCCAGATCCTGAAGCTGGACGAGGCCGGTTTCCTTCGGCAGAACGCCCTGATCGATAGCCTTCAGCACCTGATCGGACCAGACGGGGGTCATGGTGACGACGCCCTGGGAAAGAAGCTGCAGCGACTGCGTGTTGCCGGAGGAGTATGCGCCCTTGTCATAGAGCGACGGGGCGATATCTGTCAGCAGCGCCCATGCCTTGCCCAGAGCCTTGTCGCCGGCTTCCTGGGTGTAATTGTCAACCGTAAAGGCCTTGGGATCGAGACCGTTGGCCTGATGGATGGCGCGGCGGACGAAGTTGCCGCCGGAGCCGCCCTTGTCGGGACGGTTATAAACGAACTGGCCGGGATTTGCCTTGATCCACTTGACTAGTTCATCCCAGGTCTTCGGTGCGTCCGCCGGCTTGAGATTGCTGGTGTCATAGGCGAGCAGAACCTGGCTGCCGCGATAGGGCAGGCTGTATTCGCTGCGGATGGCAAGCGGGTTGACGCGCGAATAATTGGAAAGGCCGGCCTTTGCCATGTTCACGTAGATGCCGGCATCGATCGCGCCGGTGGGGAGCAGCGGATCGGCCGTTTCGAAATAATCTGCCTGCGGATCGGTGCCCGTCTGCTTTGCGGCGATGGCGCGCTCGCCGATGGCCATGATGCCGGCGCTGTCGCCGGCATCGACGAGGTTGAGCTTCAGGCCGGGATTGGCGGCTTCAAAAGCGGGCTTGATCGTATTGGACCAGAAATCGAGGATATTCGTATCCGAACTGGTGTACCAGTCGATCGTGCCCGGAGCAGCAAAGCTCATGCGCGGTGCAAGGGCGAGACCGGCGGCGGCGCCTGCGGCGGACATCATAAAGGTGCGGCGTTTCATCTATGTCTCCGATGTTTTCGGCGCGAGTGGAACTCTGAGCGCTGAGGCTTGAGAGATGGACGGGAAAGGCTCTGGCCATCAGTTGCACAGCCGTGCATTTTTTGAATGGGCCGGCGGCGGTTCTAATGTCTTTCCATAACGCTTTCGTGACGGTTGATGCCGGCCGGTCTTGCCGCCCTCTGTGCCCACGGGTGATCCGAAGGCGCAGGGGGCTCTACCAAAGCGGTTTCCGGGCAGATAGGATGACCGTGATAATTAGGAGGGAGGGGAGCGATGATCGCAGCCTATATTGACGAATTCATCATGTTTTGCGCCGGCCTGTGGATGACATGTGTCGGCTTTGGTTATCTGCCGCTGTCAAAAAACACGGCTAGCCAGCCGCCGGTTGTTCGTCATTTCAGATGGATGGGGCCGCTGCTGATCGTCATCGCTGCTGTTCTGGCCGTGGCCAGCTGACCGGGAAATCCCGCGCAAAGAAAAACCCCGCCGAAGCGGGGTCTCGTCTTACCAGGTCTGGCGTCCATACCAGTCGTCGATATCTTTCCTGGCGCGGTCCTTTTCGTAACCGTAGCGCTCCTGGATCTTGCCTTCGAGCTGCTCGCGTTTGCCGTTGATGACGTCAAGATCGTCGTCGGTGAGTTTACCCCACTGCTCCTTGATCTTACCCTTCATCTGCTTCCAGTTGCCTTCAACGCGATTCCAATCCATCGGTGCTCTCCCATTTTGTTTGGCTTGCACTGGTAAATGTCCGAGCCTCCGCAGGGTTCCGCCCGGAGGCCGTAATGTTCGGCGCAACTGTGGCTGCTGCCACGAAAAGATCACGATTCATTCAGCCACAGTTCACCCGGCAGAGCGCTAAATCCCCCCATCCCACAAGGAGGGAAATAAGATGCGCAAGATGATTTTAACCGCCGGACTGATTTTCGGCGCCCTGTTCGGCAACGGTGCGAATGCCATGCCTGTGGGCCAACCGTCTGCACCCTCGGCATCCCACATTCAAACGGTGGATTATGCCTGCGGACGCGGCTTTCACCTGTCACCCCGCGGCTATTGCCGTCCGAATGGTCCGCCCCGGTATGAGCGTGGCTGGGACCGTCGCGACCGCTGGGAAGGCCGCCGTGAATGGCGCGAGCGTCAGGCCAGACGGGAATGGCGTGAGTGGCGCGACCGCAGAGACTATCGCGACTACCGCGACCGCCGCGACTACTATCGATATTGATCGGGTAAGGCCCTCTCCAGCCGGGAGGGCCTTTCTCATATGGGGCGGTCAATCCATCCCGCATCCCGCCCCGGCAGGGCGTGAATACAGCGCCGCCGCCTCTCATCTCCATGACCTGCGACAGAATTGCATTCAGCGTGAGGAAACCCGGGCCGTAGTTTGGGGTTAGTCCCATATCACCGTTCATAAGGAGGATATGATGGACATCACCAGACGCACCGTTCTCACCGCCGGCGCAGCAACTGCTGCCGCTGCAATCTTTCCCCGCCCGCATGTCGCGCGCGCCGCACTGCCCCTGAGGCAGCCGGGGCTTCCCTTTGCCGAAGCCGATCTCGCGCCGGTCATCTCGGCGAAGACCGTGGGTCTGCATTATGGAAAACACCACAAGGCCTATTACGACAAGCTGAATACGCTCGCTGCGGGCACGCCTTATGCCGACATGGAACTGGTTGATATCGTCACGCAGTCCGCCAAATCAAAAGAGGCGGCTGATGTCAAAATCTTCAACAATGCCGCGCAGGCCTGGAACCATGTCGCCTATTGGGACCAATTCGTCCCGGGCGGACCGAACCGGCCGACGGGTGATCTTGCCGCTTCGGTAAACGAGACCTTCGGCGACTATGACGGTTTCATCAAACGTGCGGTCGATGTCTCCGATACGGTCTTCGGCACCGGCTGGGTGTGGCTGACGCGTGACGACGGCAACAAGCTCGCGCTGATCGGATATGAGGACGGCAAGAACCCCGTTGCTGTCGGCCGCCCGGCCTATCTCGGAATCGATATATGGGAGCACGCCTATTACGTGGATTATGAGAACCGCAAGGCCGAACATATCCGCGCCGTGCTCGACAAGCTTGTCAACTGGCGGGTCGTAGAGGAGCGCCTGAAAGCGTAACGAACCCTCTTTCTCCTGAAACCCGCCGGGAGCGTCCGCTCCCCGGCGGGTTGCCCTGAGGTGCATTTGAGCTACTATGCGCCCATGGCGAGGAGGCCATGTTACAGGAGGGTTCATGATTTACCGGTCTTCAAAACGGCGCACAGTGCTGAAACTTGCCGCCGCGGCGGTTTCTTTGGGCATGCTGGGAACGACTGCGAGCGCGCAGGGCTTCCCCGAGCGAACGATTACTCTGGTCGTTCCTTTCGCGGCGGGCGGCTCTACCGATGTGGTCGCGCGTGTTATCGCGCAGAAGATGGGTGATGAACTCGGCCAGCAGATCGTCGTTGAAAATGTCGCCGGCGCCGGTGGCAATCTTGGTGCGGACCGCGTGGCCCGCGCCGAACCCGACGGATACACGATCCTGATGGGCACGGTTGCCACCCACGCCCTCAACCCGCTCATTCTCAAGACCAAGCCTTATGATCCCGAAAAGGATTTCACGCCGGTCTCGCTGCTCGTGGTGGTGCCGAATGTGCTGGTCGTCAATCCGAAGCTCAACGTCAACAGCGTCGCGGAGCTTATTGCCCTGCTGAAGGCCGAGCCGGACAAACATGCCTATGCTTCTTCCGGCAACGGCACCCCGCTGCATCTTTCCGGCGAGCTGTTCAAGAGCATGGCCGGTGTCAGCATGCAGCATGTTCCCTATAAGGGCGCCGGCCCGGCGCTCAACGATCTGCTCGGCAACCAGATTTCGATTATGTTCGACAATCTGCCCTCTTCGTCAGGACATATAAAATCCGGCACGTTGCGGGCGCTCGGCGTCACGACCAAGGAACGCGCCTCGTCCTTCCCGGATCTGCCGACCATCGCCGAGACCGTGCCCGGTTATGAGACCTATACTTGGAACGCGCTCTTTGCGCCCGCCGGCACGTCGGCCGAGGTGGTCGACAAGCTGAACGCCGCCGCCAAGAAGGCGCTTGCCGATCCGGCGGTGGCCGCACGCATGGCGGATTTCAGCGCCAAGATCGTCGCCTCTTCACCGGATGAGCTGAAAACCCACGTTGCGGCTGAGATCGCCAAGTGGGGGCCTGTGGTCAAGGACGCGAATGTGCAGATGGATTGACCGGCAACGGCAGATACCAGTCCGATTTTCCGCCGTGCATCCTGCCGGTTGCGGGCGGAAATAACGACCTGATAAAATCGTGGCCGGCGCGTCAGTCGCATCGGCCACGGTTTATACCGTCGCATCCAGCCGGTGTGGCGTTTCCGCATCACTCACCAGCCGGTTGTAAAAACCCGCTTGGCAAGCTCGAACTGCTGAGTTACAAATCTCAATACCGCGTCAGATCGAACAAAGGGAGGCGTTGCATGACACCAGTATTCATCAAAACCCTCCCGCAGGGAATGGCCCGCCACTAGGTCATATCCATTCGCGGCCCGCCCTGAGCGCGCCCGACATGCGGTTCTGTTTTCCTTCATAGCCCGATTGATCTGACGGGATCATTTTGTCTCCCGCCCGGGCTGTGCCATCCAACTTCCGTTTTGAGGACCGGTTGCCGAATCCGTCGCGCCGGGCTGGTTAAAATGTCACGCAAGAAGCTCGATTTCCGCGCTGATGCATATCGCAATGTGCTCGGCTTTGTTTTCAACCATTGGCGCAATCGGCCGGCGCTGGTGGGTTTCATCATCGTGCTGGTAATTGGAAGCACGCTGGCTGAAGTGATGGTGCCGGTCTTTTCCGGCCAGATCGTCGATGCCATTGCCGGCGGTAACGGCGCTGGCAATGGGGGCGATGGGGCGTTGCGCGCCTTCGTCATCGTTGTGTCGCTTGGGCTGGTGAGCGTGGTGCTGCGCTGGTTCATCTTCAATGGCATCATCAGGCTCACCCTGAAGACCATGGCGGATGTCACCCATAACGGCTTCCACAAGGTCCAGCGTTTTTCCACCGACTGGCATGCCAACAGCTTTGCCGGTTCCACGGTGCGCAAGATCACGCGCGGCATGTGGGCGCTGGATTCGCTTAATGACCTGCTGCTCGTCGCGCTTTTGCCTTCCATCGTCATGCTGGTGGGCGCGACCATCGTGCTCGGCAGCTACTGGCCGGTCATGGGCCTGATCGTCGGCCTCGGCTCTCTGATCTATGTCGGCGTCACGGTGGGGCTTTCGATGGGTTATGTCTCGCCGGCGGCAAGGCTGGCCAATGCCTGGGATACCCGGCTTGGCGGCGCGCTGGCGGATGCCATCAGCTGCAATTCGGTGGTCAAGGCCTTCGGCGCTGAGACCCGCGAAGAAACGCGGCTGGGCCATGTGCTGGTGAAGTGGGACAACCGCACACGCAGGACATGGAAGCGCGGCACGCTGAACGGCACGATCCAGAGCTTCATGATGGTCTCCATGCAGGCCGGCATTCTCGGCACCGGCCTCATCATGTGGCGACAGGGGCTGGCGACTCCGGGCGACATCACCTTCGTGCTGGCGATGTTCTTCGTGCTGCAGGGTTACCTGCGCGATGTGGGACAGGATATCCGCAACCTGCAACGTGCCGTCAACGACATGGAAGAGCTGGTGCTGCTGGACAAGATGCCGCTTGGCATCGAAGACAGGCTGGACGCCGGACCGATCAAGATCGGAAAGGGCGAGATCGTCTTCGATCACGTCACCTTCCAATATGGCGCGCATACCACACCGCTTTATGATGACTTTTCGGTCACCATCAAGGCGGGTGAACGTGTGGGCCTGGTCGGCCATTCCGGTTCGGGCAAGACAACCTTCGTCAAGCTCATCCAGCGGCTCTACGACGTCAAGTCGGGCGCGATCCGCATCGACGGCCAGAATATCGCCGGGGTCACGCAATCGAGCCTGCGCGGCCAGATCGCCATCGTGCAGCAGGAGCCCATCCTGTTCCACCGCACGCTGGCGGAAAACATCGCCTATGGCCGGCCAGACGCCACGCGGCGTCAGATCGAGCAGGCGGCGAAACAGGCGAGCGCCCATGATTTCATCATGTCCCTTCCCAAGGGTTATGAGACGATGGTGGGCGAGCGTGGTGTCAAGCTGTCCGGCGGCGAACGTCAGCGTGTCGCGATTGCTCGTGCTTTCCTTGCGGATGCGCCGGTGCTGATACTGGACGAGGCGACTTCCAGCCTCGACAGCGAAAGCGAAGTGCAGATCCAGCAGGCGATGGAACGGCTGATGGTCGGCCGCACCACGCTGGTCATCGCGCATCGGCTTTCCACGGTCAGGGCGCTGGACCGGCTGCTGGTCTTCGACAAGGGCAAGATTGTCGAAGAGGGTGATCACCAGGCGCTGATCCGCCTCCATGACGGCATCTATCGCCGGCTGTTCGAACGGCAGGCGCTGGAGCTGACCAAGGGGCTGGTGGCCTGAAAAACGAAACGCCGGGGGGTTCCCCCGGCGTTCCCTTCCCGAACATTGAACCCACGCCACGAACACGCCGCTTTTTCGCCTAAGGGCATGTTCTGCGCAACACCAACAGGACGGTGAACCATGGATTTCCACCCGATCACAAAGCCGCAACGCCTTGTCATCAGGGGAACCCATATCCATGCCGCATTCCATCACTCTCTCGGACCTCTCGTGGTCGACACCTGACGGTCATCCGCTCTTTTCTGACATCAATCTTCGCTTCGGACCGGAGCGCACCGGCCTTGTCGGGCGCAACGGCGTCGGCAAGACGACGCTTCTGAAACTGATCGCGGGCGAATTGTCGCCGTCTGCGGGCACGGTTTCCGTCTCGGGCAGCGTCAATCTTCTGCGCCAGAGCGTGCAGGTCATGTCCGACGAGACCGTCGGCGACCTGTTTTGCGCGCGCGAGGCGCTTGAGGTCCTTGCCCGTGCGCAGGCGGGAACGGCCACTCTCGAAGAGCTTGAAGATATCGACTGGATGCTGGAGGACAAAATTGCCGAGGCGCTCGCGCAGGTCGGGTTGGACGCCTTGCCCTCCACACCGCTTTCGGCTCTGTCCGGCGGACAGCGCACGCGGGCCGCACTTGCGGCTCAAATCCACGCCGCCCCCGATTTCCTGATCCTCGACGAACCGACGAATAATCTCGACCGGGAGGGGCGCATTTTCGTCGCCGATTTTCTGGCGGCCTGGCGTGGCGGAGCGATCGTCGTCAGCCATGATCGGGAGCTTCTCGAAACCCTCGATGCGATCGTGGAAATGACCACGCTCGGGGCAACCCGTTACGGCGGCAACTGGAGCTACTATCGCGCACAAAAAGCGCTGGAGCTGGCCGCCGCCGAACAGGACTTTGCGAATGCGGAAAAGCGTCTGTCCGAGGTCAGGCGCCGTTCACAGGAGGCGCTGGAGCGCAAGGCCCGGCGTGACAGCAGGGGTGCTGCAAAGGCGGCGAGGGGAGACATGCCCCGTATCCTTGTCGGTGCGATGAAGAGGCGTGCCGAAAAGACGAGCGGCGACAACGCCAATCTGGCCAGCCGCCTGACGGCCGAGGCGACGGAAGATCTGAAGACGGCGCGGGAGCGGATCGAAATTCTGCAGGGCGTCAGTGTCACATTGCCGCCCAGCGGGCTGCACGCGACAAAAACCGTTCTGAGCCTGCAAAATCTGACTGCGGGGTATCGGGCCGAACACCCCGTGCTTCGCGACCTGTTCTTCGAGATCACCGGGCCGCAACGCGTTGCCGTCACTGGTCCGAACGGATCGGGAAAAACGACGCTGCTTTCGGTGATCACGGGGGGCTTACCGCCATTCGAAGGGACGGTGCATGTTGGGGTGAAGTCCGTGTTTCTCGACCAGCAGGTCAGCCTGCTCGACGCGAGCCTGTCCATCCGCGACAACTTCCTTCGTCTTAACCCTAAGGCCGGGGAGAATGCCTGCCGCGCCGCGCTCGCACGCTTCATGTTTCGTGCCGATGCCGCCTTGCAGATCGTTGCAACACTCTCGGGCGGGCAGATGCTCAGGGCAGGTCTCGCCTGTGTTCTGGGAGGCCCGCAGCCTCCGCAATTGCTGATCCTTGATGAGCCGACGAACCATCTCGATATCGATTCCATCGCCGCCGTGGAGGCTGGCCTTCGGGCCTATGACGGCGCCTTGCTGGTCGTCAGCCATGATGAGGCGTTTCTCGCCGGCATCGGCATCGATCGGCGGCTGGAACTTGGAAAGTCAGAGGTGCGTTCGGCCCCTCAGTAGTTCACCGTCACGACCACCGTATCGGAGTAGTTTCCCGGCGCCGGCGTGTTCTGCGCCGGGACGCGTCCGTAGACGGTCAATGTCTGCAGGCTGCCGGTGCCGGTGCCGGTGGCTATCTCCCCCGCGGCACTTCCCCAGACATTCGTGCGGTTCGCGTCTCGGTAGAGACCGTAGGTTATCGATGCGCCCGCCTGCACCATCTTGCGCGCGGCCGGAGGGCTGTTGCTCAGCCCGCCATTGAGCGCCACACTGTAGTTCAGATTGGTGGTGCAGGTCAGATTGATCGCTCCGGTCGCATTGACGGCCGTGTTCAGTACGCCGTGACTGCCGAAATCGATGTTCTGGGCCGAGATGATGCATGTGGGCGCCACTGCGGCCGACACGTTGAACGGCACCTGCGTGGGGTTCTGGGTTACGGAAGAGCAACTCGGTGCGAGCAGGGTAAAGCTCGTATAGGTGAAGCTCGTTTCTGCGCCGGCAAAGCTGGAGAGATAAAGGCCGCGCACTGCCGAGGCCTGGCCGGCGTTGATCCGGCCATAGACCGTGCGGCTCGTGGTGTTGATCAAAAGCGGCAGCGCCATATCGATCGGCGGAGGCGAGCCGAGTGCGGGCTGCGTGACCGATCCCCATGAGGTTGTCCGCGCTGCGTTCTGGTAGAGCTGGTAGTTGAGGATGTTGCTGCCCTGAAGCATCCGGCGGATGCCGCCCGACTGCCCGCCGCTTCCGGCATTGATGTTGGGGCAGATGCGGATGGAAAGCGCCAGCGACAACGGGTTGGAGCAGGTGACAGACAATGTCGCCGTCGTGTCCACGGCGCTGCCGCCTGCGAGATTGACGAAGCCGAAATTCATATCCGACATGTTGAAGGTGCAGCTTTGCGCCAGAACCGGTGAAGCGGAGAGGAAAGCGGCGATGGCAAGGGCGGCACGGGTCAGGACCTTCATTGGATGCTCCTGCATAGGGTTTCGAGAGTTGCGCGCGTCTCGCCGGCGGAGGGGACGGTGATCTGCGCCTCGCACTCGCCTTTCGTCGGCTGCATGATGCGGAGGCGATGCGTGTCGCTGATATTGTCGAGATAGGCCTGCCCGTCATAGCCGACGACGAAATCACGCTTGCCGTCGATTTTGCCTGTTGATCCGGTTTCGATGAATTGGCCGCTTTCGTCTTTCAGCGTCACCAGCGCCACCTGACCCTCGGTTTCCACCTTGAAATTGACCACCGCTCCCGCCCGCTCCGTTGGCGTCACAGTCTGTTTTGTGCGGTCGATGCGGGCGTCGACCGGGAGATTGCTGGGGTCGAGCGTGATGTTGTTGACGTCATAGGAGCGCAGGTTCGGGAGCAATATCTTGCCGCGGCGGTTGGTCTGGCCGATGGGGCGGTTTTCCAGCAGGATATCGACACCGGGCGCACCCGCATCCACCACCGCGAAAGCGTCATCGATCCGGTTGCCGACAAAGACATCGCCGCCGGCGAGCGCTATCGATCCTTCGATCTGCGCATAGGCCTGTGTCGTGCGGTTGAATTGATCGACGCCCGCCGAAACGCGAGCCGCGCTGCCGCGGTAACTGCCGGAAACGGATGCGATGTCATTGCCGCCGGTCGAGCCGCGCAGACGCCAGCCATAACTTCCCTCGGCCTGCTCTTCGGATTTTCCGATCTCTGCCGTCAGCGAATATCCATCCGCATCTGACGACATGCCGGCCGAGCCGGAGACGCCGCCGCCGAACGACCAGGACAGGCCCGCGAAGACGCCGTAGGATTGGCTGTCCTCAAGGTCCTTATAGGCGGTGATGAAGATATTGCCGTTCTTGCCGAACGGCCGCGTGGCGGAAAGGCCGAGCAACCGGGATTTCCTCTCATCGAAGGTTTCCACCTGCGTATAGGAAAAGTTCAGGCTCGTTTCATCGAAGGCAAGCTGTGTGGAAACGGAAATCTGATCCACGGCACGCGGTGGCCGCGCGCTCAGCAGACCGGATATCGTCCTGAGTGTCGAGCTGTCGGCGGAGACCGACGCCATGTCGTGATAATCGCCGAATGCCCGTTGCGACCGGGCGTGAAATTTGAGCCCGAGCAATTCGGCTTCGACGCTTGCGGAGAGCTGGTAGCCGCTTTCCTCGCCAAAGCGGCTGGATGCGCCGGAAACCGCCGCCAGCCCATGGGCTCCAAGCGTGAAGACGCCGCCAAGGCCGATATTGTAGAAATCCTCGCCGCCTTCCGCATGGCCTTCCAGCGTAAGATGGTCCGACAGGCCATAACGAACCGTCGCCGAT
This sequence comes from Agrobacterium sp., assembly GCF_059499945.1. NCBI lineage: Bacteria > Pseudomonadati > Pseudomonadota > Alphaproteobacteria > Hyphomicrobiales > Rhizobiaceae > Agrobacterium > Agrobacterium sp. The sequence continues at coordinate 305,848 of NZ_JCABZP010000019.1, forward strand.
CCGAGCAGTTTTTCGTCGTAATCGAAAGAAGAGGTTCCGTAATTGCGCCGGGCAAAACCGAGCTCCCCCGAGAAATCGACGAGGCCTTTCGCGAGCAGGTCCGGTGAAGCATAAAACGGCGTTTCGGATACGGTTTCGCGGCCCAGCGCATCCCGCACCACCAGCCGCGCATTGCCCGCGCCGCTGATGACGGGAAGATTGGTGATGGAGAAGGGGCCTTCGGGAACATCCTGCGACAGGCGGCGGATATTGTTGACATAGACATCGACGGTGGAGGGCACGGCTGCCGAACCGGCAAATTCGGGCATCGGCATGGTAACGATATCCGGCCGCAGGTCGAAGTTGCGGCGGATCTGCAGGCCGCCCAGCCGCGTCGGGCGTGTCCAGCTCAGCCCGCCGGTGATGAGGTCTCCGGCCCGGTAGCTCGTCAGTGTTTCCTCGTCCGAATAGCTCCAGGTGGTATCGAGGCGCTGGGTGTCGAACTCCGACAGGCGGGATGTGCTCAGAACCTGTGACGAGGACAGCACGCCGAGCGGACCGAAGACCCTGCTTTCCAGGAGGGCCGAGACCCCGTTGAAATCGCCGATGTCAGACCATTTGTTGCCGCCGGAGGAGCCATAGATCGTGTAATTCACCACACCTCCAAAATCGTTCGCGGCCTTTTCCTGCGTTTCGTCATCCTCTTCCGTCGCATTCTTGCCGGAGGCGTCGATCACCCTGTTTGCCCGCGCCGCCATCGGCAGGGTGAAATGCATGGACTGGGTGCCTTCATCGTAACGCGCCACCACGTCTGGCAGTCGGGAAATGTCGATCCAGCCATCATCGCCGACTGCGCTTTCAACCGGAGATATCCCGATATTGTTCAGCTGCTCCGGCTCGATGAGAAACGATCCGGCGTCGTTTTGACGAAATGTGGCGATCAGTTCTGTCGAGACATCGTTGATGTAGACTTCGAGCTGAAACTGTCCCTCTTCTTTTGCGGCAAAAGAGGCTGGTTGCGCCGCAGGGGGTATATCCTGCGCCACGGAGAAACTGCCCGATGAAATGACCGTCAGAGCGGCAATCGTCAAAACGGCAAGGTCAGCCGCCCGAGACGCGCGCCGTCGCATTGACGGGGCCGCCTTCGCTGTCTGCCGAAATCTTCAGCGTGCCGCCGCCTTTTTTGCCGCCTGTTGCCGGAACCACAAAGCTTGCAGCGGATTTGCCAAGCACATATCCCACCAGCCCCTGCTGCCGGGCAATCGCCTGACCGTTGCCGCCGGAAAGCATCAGGTTGGCGATCCTTATCCGCCTCTCGCCCGTATTGGACACCGAGACCCTGTAGCCATTGCCCTGCGGCGTTATCTTCCAGGCCGGTTCCGCATCACCTGTGGAAGCGGGCGAGAAGAAAACGGGGATGGAGTGGCGCACCACAAGGTTGACCGTGCCGGATTGTGGTCTTCCCGCCGGCGGCAACTCATCGACGATGACGCGGTAACTCTCTTCGGCCCGCAGGGGCGCCTTGGAAAGGCGGACGATGCGGATAAGGTTTTCCGCGCCTCCCTTCAGCTGCGTCATCGGCGGGCTGGCGACGACGTCCTGCGCCGCCGTATAGACGTCCTGCCCGTTCTGCTGGGTCCAGCGGAATATACGCACCTGAACGTTGATCGGGGTTTTTGCATCGTTCCAGATGCGGAGGCTGGAGGCCGCCGTGGGCGCTTTAAGATCCAGAAGAACGGGTGCGACCCGTAACGAGGCAGCCTGTGAAGGTGAAACACTCAAACCGGCAAAAAACGCAGCCGCTAAGGTAAAAAGACGCATGCGCGATCCTCCCTATGGCGATCAGTAATTGAGCGTGGCCGTCACCGTATCGGTATAGACGCCGACCGCGGGTGTCGTCTGGGCAGGTACGCGCCCATAGACAGTGAAGGTCTGCGGTGCCCCGGTTCCCGTTCCCGTTTGCCGGTCCGTTCCCACGGTGTTCCCCCACACCGTGCTATGTGCCGCAGTCGTATAAAGCGAGTAGGAAATGGTCGCGCCGGCAGGCGATGTCATCAGACGGTTGGCGACCGTCGCCCCCGAGCCCGCGCCGGCGCTGAGGCCCAGGCTGAAGGGCGTGCTGGCCGTGCATTGCACGATAACATCGCTGGTCGCATCGATATTGCTGCCGATTACGCCATTGGTGCCGAAATTGAGATTGCCGGCGGAATTGATCTGGCATGCCGCCTGAATGGTGATCTGCACCGTGAAATTCGTCGAGGCGACCTGGGCGATACCAGACGCCGGTGTGAAAACCAGTGCCGCAAATGATAATAAATAGCCTGATGCTGCAAACTTCATGCTGCCTCCCCAAGCTGCTGCGCTGTCGATTTTCCGGTGCGCAACATGGAATTACGCCAATAACGGGTAATTAGAATGATCTAATACTCGTACTGATTTGGTTAACAAATCCTTAATATGATCATCTGAAAAACTACTGGCTGAAATGCAGGGGATGCCACAATCAAAAGTGTAGCGGCGCGATGTGATCCCTGTCGCAGGATCGACGCTAAATGCCGTCTACGAGTTCTTTACTGGAATGCGACATCTTGTCAGCCGGCCCCGGTTGGCGTACTCGAAACAATAGAAACCCGGGCCGATTAACAGTACCGTTCAGTGGCGCTCTGTACCGGCTCCATAGACATCTTGACGTTGGGATTGCGATGAACCTTTACTTGGATTACCTGGCTGAAATCAAAAGCAGAGAACCACAGGGTCTCGCGCCCAAGCCGATTGACGACGGTGCACTGACGGCCGAGATTATCGAGCTGATCAAGGATGCCGGCAGCGAGCACCGCGCCGATGCCCTGAAATTCTTCATCTACAACACCCTGCCGGGAACCACGAGCGCCGCTGGCGTCAAGGCTGACTTCCTCAAGCAGATCATTCTCGGCGAAGCGATCGTGCCGGAAATCACGCCTTCCTTCGCGCTGGAACTGCTGTCGCACATGAAGGGCGGCCCGTCGATCAGGGTGCTGCTCGATATCGCGCTCGGTAACGACGCTGCGATTGCCGCCGAGGCCGGCGAAGTGCTGAAGACTCAGGTCTTCCTTTACGATGCCGACATGTTCCGCCTGCGCGACGCCTACAAGGCCGGCAGCGCCATCGCCAAGGCCGTACTGGAAAGCTACGCCAAGGCCGAATTCTTCACCAAGCTTCCCGACGTTGAAGACGAGATCAAGGTCGTCACCTTCATCGCCGCCGAAGGCGATATTTCGACCGACCTTCTGTCCCCCGGCAACCAGGCGCATTCGCGCTCGGACCGCCAGCTGCACGGCCAGTGTATGATCTCGCCGGAAGCGCAGGCGGAAATCGTCGCGCTGCAGCAGCAGCACCCGGACAAGCGGGTGATGATGATTGCCGAAAAGGGCACGATGGGCGTCGGTTCGTCGCGCATGTCCGGCGTCAACAACGTGGCGCTTTGGACCGGCAAGCAGGCCAGCCCCTATGTGCCCTTCGTCAACTACGCCCCCATCGTCGCCGGCACCAACGGCATTTCGCCGATTTTCGCCACCACTGTCGACGTGACTGGCGGCATCGGCATCAACCTCAAGAACTGGGTGAAGAAGCTCGGCGAAGACGGCAAGCCGATCCTCAACAATGACGGCAATCCGATCCTCGAGCAGAAATATTCGGTTGAAACGGGCACGGTCCTCAAGATCGATGCCAAGAACCGCAAGCTGCGCGACGAGACCGGCACGGAACTGGTGGATCTCGCCTCTTCCTTCACGCCCCAGAAGATGGAGTTCATGAAGGCCGGCAGCTCTTACGCTATCGTCTTCGGCAAGAAGCTCCAGACATTCGCCGCTGAAACGCTTGGCGTCGAGGCCACCCCGGTCTTCGCGCCCAACAAGGAAATCTCCATCGAAGGCCAGGGCCTCACCGCCGTCGAGAAGATTTTCAACCGCAACGCTGTCGGTGTCACACCCGGCAAGGTTCTGCACGCCGGCTCCGACGTTCGCGTCAAGGTCAACATCGTCGGCTCGCAGGATACGACCGGCCTGATGACCGCGCAGGAACTGGAAGCGATGGCGGCCACCGTCATTTCGCCGCTGGTGGATGGCGCCTATCAGTCGGGCTGCCACACCGCCTCCGTCTGGGACAAGAAGGCGCAGGCGAATATTCCGAAGCTCATGTCCTTCATGCATAATTTCGGCGTCATCACCGCGCGCGACCCGAAGGGCGTCTATCATTCGATGACGGACGTGATCCACAAGGTGCTGAACGACATCACCGTGGATGACTGGGCGATCATCATCGGCGGCGACAGCCACACCCGCATGTCCAAGGGCGTGGCCTTCGGCGCTGACTCCGGCACCGTCGCACTGGCGCTGGCGACGGGCGAGGCGACCATGCCGGTCCCGCAGTCGGTCAAGGTCACCTTCAAGGGGACGATGCAGCCCTATATGGACTTCCGCGACGTGGTGCACGCCACGCAGGCGCAGATGCTCCAGCAGCACGGCGACAACGTCTTCCAGGGCCGTATCATCGAAGTCCACATTGGCACGCTTCTGGCGGACCAGGCCTTCACCTTCACCGACTGGACGGCCGAGATGAAGGCCAAGGCGTCGATCTGCATTTCCGAAGACGAGACGTTGATCGAGTCGCTGGAAATCGCCAAGTCGCGCATCCAGATCATGATCGACAAGGGCATGGACAATGCCGCACAGACGCTGAAGGGTCTGATTGACAAGGCAGATCAACGTATTGCGGAAATCCGTTCAGGTGAAAAGTCAGCTCTGAAGCCGGACGCCAACGCGAAATATTTCGCCGAAGTCGTCGTTGATCTCGACGTAATCAACGAACCGATGATCGCCGACCCTGACGTCAACAACAACGACGTCTCCAGACGCTACACGCACGACACAATCCGCCCGGTATCCTATTACGGTGCGGCCAAGAAAGTCGATCTCGGCTTCGTCGGCTCGTGCATGGTGCATAAGGGTGACGTGAAGATCGTCGCGCAGATGCTGCGGAACATCGAAAAGACCGAAGGCAAGGTCGAGTTCAAGGCGCCGCTCGTCGTCGCCGCGCCGACCTACAACATCATCGATGAGCTGAAGGCGGAAGGGGATTGGGAAATCCTGCAGAAATATTCCGGCTTCGAGTTCGATGACGTCAACCCGAAGACGTCCAACCGCACCGAATACGAAAACATCCTGTATCTCGAGCGTCCGGGCTGCAACCTTTGCATGGGCAACCAGGAAAAGGCGGCAAAGGGCGACACGGTTCTGGCAACGTCCACTCGTCTCTTCCAGGGACGTGTCGTTGAAGACAGCGCCGAAAAGAAGGGTGAATCGCTTCTGGCCTCCACGCCGGTCGTGGTGCTCTCGGCCATCCTCGGCCGCACGCCGAGCATCGAGGAGTATCGTTCTGCCGTCGAAGGGATCGACCTGACGAAGTTCGCCCCGCCGAAGGTAACGCCGATCGATTCCCAGTCGGTTCACTACTGAGGCCGAGACCATCGCGGTGTGCGGGCCAAGGACGCCCGCGGCGGCGATGCAGTGAAAATGCCGAACCAACGACAGCAGCGGGGAGAAATCCCCGCTGTTGCTTTATGTGCTGCCGGGATTTCGGCATTGCAGGCTTCAAACATGTCACGGCTTGGCCTTCGCCGGTTTTTGCGGTAACCAGACTGAATGATAAAAGCCTCGAGTATCACCTGCATCTAGCTCCCGCCGTTGCGTGAGGAGCATCGAGCGAAAAGCCGACAGGCTTGGCGCTTGGCGTCGGCTTGCCTTGAGGCAAGCGAATGCGAAGATATGTAGTGAGATTACTCCAATGGAAAATTACTTCGAAAGCCCGTTCCGGGGCATCACGCTTGACAAGCAGGTCAAGAACCCGAACCTTGTGGTCGGGAAATACAGCTATTATTCCGGTTATTATCACGGCCATAGCTTTGAAGACTGCGCCCGTTATCTGTTGTCGGATGAAGGCGCGGACAGGCTGGTGATCGGAAGCTTCTGCTCGATCGGTTCAGGTGCCGCCTTCATCATGGCGGGCAATCAGGGCCATCGCAACGAGTGGATCAGCACCTTCCCGTTTTTCTTCATGCCCGAGGTGCCGGAATTCGAGAATGCCGGGAATGGTTATCTGCCGGCGGGCGATACCGTCATCGGCAACGATGTCTGGATAGGCTCGGAAGCGATCATCATGCCCGGCATCACGGTTGGTGATGGCGCGGTGATCGGAACGCGGGCGCTGGTGACGAAGAATGTCGAACCCTATGCCATCGTCGGCGGCAATCCAGCGAAAACGATCCGCAAGCGGTTCGATGATGACAGCATCGCCATGCTGCTCGAGTTGAAATGGTGGGATTGGCCGGCGGAGCAGCTGAAGGCGGCAATGCCGCTGATGACCAGCGGCAATGTCGCGGAGCTTTACAGGTTCTGGCAATCCGATAAGTCCCAGCCGTGAAATGCCCGGCCCGCCTCATCGAGACGGGCCGGAACTCCCTCCGGGTCAGGACAGATGATGCGGCTTTTGCAGTCCGTAAACGGGTGTTTTCAGGCCCGCCTGTCTCGCCTTGAGCTGCAGCGAGAGATATTGCGAATAGTGCCGCGATTGATGCAGGTTGCCGCCGTGGAACCACAGCGCCTGCTGTTGTGTCGGCTTCCACATGTTGCGCTGCTCGCCTTCCCATGGGCCGGGATCCTTGGTGGTGTCGGAACCGAGGCCCCAGCATTTGCCCACCTTATCGGCCACTTCACGCGAAATGAGATCGGCCGCCCAGCCATTCATCGAACCATAGCCGGTCGCATAGACCACCAGATCGGCAGACAGTTCCGTGCCGTCCTTCAGCACCACGGCATTCTCCGTCAGGTGCGAGACATCCACCCCGGATTTCAGCTTGATCGAGCCGTCGATCACGAGGTCACAGGCCCCGACATCGATGTAATAACCCGATCCACGCCGCAGATATTTCATGAACAGGCCGGATTCATCATCGCCGAAATCGAGCATGAAGCCCGCTTTCTCCAGTGCCGCATAAAAATCGGCGTCCTGTTCGCGAATGCGGTCGTAAACCGGAACCTGAAACTCGTGCATGATCCTGTAGGGCAGGGAGGCGAAGATGAGATCGGCCTTGCGCGTCGTCATGCCGTTTGCCACCGCGCGCTCGGAATAGAGGTCGCCGAGACCGATATCCATCAGCGAGTCGGATTTGACGATATGGGTGGAGGACCGCTGCAGCATGGTAACGTCGGCGCCGGCCTCCCAGAGCGCTGCGCAGATATCATGCGCCGAGTTGTTGGAGCCGATCACCACGACCTTCCTGCCGGCATAGGCGTCCGGACCCGGATGCTGCGAGGAATGCTGCTGCTCGCCCTTGAAGACATCCTGTCCGGGGAATTTCGGGATATTCGCCTTGCCGGACATGCCGGTCGCCAGCACCAGCTGTTTCGGCCGCAGTACGACCTCCTTGCCGGCGCGGTCGACAATCACGGTCCATTCGCCCGTCACCTCGTCATATTGTGCGGACTTGCAGGTGGTGGAGCCCCAATAATTCAGCTCCATGACTTTTGTGTACATTTCCAGCCAGTCTCCCACCTTGTCCTTCGGCGTGAAGACGGGCCAGTTTTCCGGGAACGGAATGTAGGGCAGGTGGTCGTACCAGACGGGGTCATGCAGGCAGAGCGACTTGTAGCGCTTGCGCCAGCTGTCGCCGGGCCGTTCATTCTTCTCGATGATGATCGCCGGCACACCGAGCTGGCGAAGCCGCGCGCCGAGCGCAATGCCGCCCTGTCCGCCGCCGATAATGACGACATAGGGCTGCTCCGAATAGCCGAGTTCGGCGGCCTCAGCCTCACGTTTTTCCTTCCAGGTCCGGCGGTTGCGGTCGTGGCCGTGCTCCGCGCCCATCGGGCGGCGGATGCCCTTCGGCTCTTCGTGGCCCTTCAGTTCGCTCATGGTGGTGAGCAGGGTCCAGATCAGCCCGTCCTTCAGGCGGATGTGGCCGTAACCGCGGGCGACACCGGTCTCGAACTCGAACCAGCCTTCGGTGACGCCATCGCTTTCCGAAGCCTGCTCCTTCACATCCTGCACCAAGCCCGAGGGTTTGATGGCGGAAAGCTGGCTCGTCAGCATGTCGCGGATCTGCTCACGGCCTTCCAGCGTCTTCAGGTTCCAGGTGAAGGTCACGAGGTCGCGCCAGTAACAATCGGCCTGAAACAGGTTGACGGCGGCGTCTATGTCTCCATTTTCCAGCGCATTGCCGAGCTTGGAAAGAACCGTGTCGATTTTGGTGGCGGGACTGACATCAAGCATATTCATCTCCTCCATGGTGCTTGGTCTGATGGTGGAGCGGCGAAGTCGCCGCCCCGAAAGCCAACGGCTCCCGCATACCGGGCTCCTCTTCCCGGCATGCGGAGGCGGAAAGCCTATTTCGAAAGATCGATCAGGATCTTCAGATGAGTGCCGGCGGGATCGAGCAGGGCATCGAAGCCCTCAGACACGGCCGTATCGAGCGTGATCCGCTTGGTAACGATCTTCGTCGCCGGCAGCAGGCCGGAGGCGATGAGTCGGATGACCCGCGGCCAATAATGGGTCGGATAGGCCCATGAGCCCTTGATCTCCAGGTCGCGGAATGTCACCTGGAACCAGTCGATCGGGTTTTCATGCGGATGCAGGCCGGTCTGTACGACGACGCCCTGTTTGCGCACCGCATCGACGCAGGCCTTGAGCGCATGTTCATTGCCTACGCATTCAATGGCGACATCGCAGCCGACCTTGCCTTCCGTTGCCGCGCGCACGACATCACCGACATTGTCGCGCTTCGGGTTGATAGTGATGACGTCGGGGACGATGCTGCGGGCAAGCTCAAGGCGGGCATCATTGAGATCGGACACGAAGAGCTGGGCAGCGCCGGCCGCACGCGCGGCCAGAAGCGTGAGCATGCCGATCGGGCCGGCGCCCGTGACCAGAACGCTGTTGCCGGCGGTGACGCCGCCGCGGTCGCAGGCATAGACAGCAACCGCTGAGGGTTCAACGAGTGCGGCCTCTTCATCTGTCATCTCGTCGGGAATCTTCTGAACGTTATATTCGTTGACGAGTGCTGCCTGCGCCATGCCGCCGCCTTCCCAGCTGAGACCGACCAGCGCCAGCTGCGTGCTCAGATGGAAGAGGCCACGGTCGGCGAAATAGTCACCGGATCGCGGCATGATGAGCGGCTGGATCGAGACGCGATCACCGACGCCGACCGAGGTGACGCCTTCGCCGATGGCCTCCACGACACCGCCGAATTCGTGACCGAGAATTTGCGGGCCATGTGCGCCGGTAAAGGGGTGCGGTTCGGTGGGGATGAAGATCGGACCGTAACTATATTCATGCAGATCGGTGCCGCAGATGCCGACGAAGCGGTTGCGGACAAGAACCTGTCCCGGCCCCGGCCGTTTCGGCTCGGGAATGTCTTCAACCCGCAGGTCCCTGGCTGCATGAAATCTGAGCGCGCGCATGTTTTCTCCTCGATGGCTCCTGATGCCAGAGAAGGTGCAATGCCCGTGCCAGCACGGTTTGCCGTGCTGGAAGCCTGAAATTGCGGGGTTTTACCAGAATGCCGGTTTTGTATGACGCCACAGCTGTGGCGCAACAGCCGTGGCATATGCCTCACCTGTTAGTGAGGTTTTCCGATGCCGAGGCGTCGCATCCGCCGGTGCATCGTCGTGCGATCGATGCCGAGTCGGCGTGCGGCCTCCGACACATTGCCGTTGCAGGCCGCCAGAAGCGCGCCGAGATCGGCGCCGTGACTGTCGATCATGGGGGCTGAGGTTGCGGAGGCAAGATGATCGGGAAGGTCTTCCGCCGTAATCAGCCCGTCATCACAAAGGGCGGCGGCAAAGGCTATGGCATTGTCCAGCTCGCGGATGTTGCCGGGCCAGGAATGGCCAAGGATCAACATCCGGGCGGCGTTGGAGAGCGTCAGAGGACGACCCGGCAGCCCATGTTTTTCCAGAAGCTTATCGAGAAGCCAGGGGAAGTCGTCGCGCTCGCAAAGCGCCGGCAAGGTCAACACAGCCGCATTCAGGCGATAATAGAGGTCTTCGCGGAAATCACCTGTCCGCACCATGTCGCTCAAAGGGCGGTGCGAGGCAGAAATCACCCTGAAATCCACCTTCTGGGGCGTGGAGCCACCAACGGGCAGGATCTCGCCTTCGGCCAATACGCGCAACAGCCGGCTTTGCGCCGCAAATGGCATGTCGCCGATCTCGTCGAGGAAAAGCGTCCCGCCCTGCGCCTCCTCCACCAGCCCCTTGCGTCCTTTCGCCAGCGCCCCCGTGAAGGCTCCCGGCAGATAACCGAACAATTCGCTTTCGATCAGCTGTTCGGGAATGGCGGCGCAATTGACGGCGACGAAGCGGCCGGAAACGCCGCTGGCGTCATGAATGATGCGGGCGAGATGTTCCTTGCCGGTTCCGGTCTGGCCCTGCAGCAGGATCGGCAGTTTTGCAGGCGCCAGTTTTTCCACCTTGCGCCTGAGGTTTCGAACCGCCGGCCCATCGCCGCCAATGTCTTCCATAACCGGCTGGGATTTCAGACGGGCAAGCGGCACGGTCGACCGGCGCTGCTGCGGTTCGATCGCGTGCGCATAAAGCACGGTGCCGTCCTTCACGACGATGCGCCTCTCCTGCGGCAGGCTTGACCGGGTGAGGGAGGCAAGTTCGTCAAAGCCGGCCTCGAAAAACTCCTCTACCCGCTCCCCGAGAAGGCGCTCGGGCACGCGCCAGTCAAGCCCGCGCGATGCGGCGAGAAGGCGTGCGGCGGCATGCGTCATGCCCGTTATCCGGCCGGAGCCATCGACGGAGACGGCGGCTTCGGGGTCGACATCCAGAAATTCGGGCGCGCCCGCAAAGCGCAGCACCAGATCATGGCGGCTGCTGGCCATCAGATTTGCCAGTTCGATCCTTCGCACGGTCGATGAAACCAGATGGCGCGCCATGTTCTGGCTCGTCTTGAGGATGGGGGAACTCAGGAGTGAAATATCGAGCACCGCCGTCAATGCACCCTGCGTATCGTAGATCGGGGCTGCGGTGCAGGAAAGCGGCGTATGCGTCACATCAAAATGATCGGTCTGATGGATCGTCAGTGCTTCGCCGGTGGCGATGCAGGCGCCGACGGCGCAGGTGCCGGCGCGCGGCTCCGACCATTCAGAGCCCAGGTAAAGCCCGGCCTTGCGCAGATTGTTGTTGAATGACGGGTCGCCCAGAAACTCGACCGTCACCCCCTGTTGATCCGACAAAAGAAGAACGTAATTCTGCTCGGCCACCTGCCGATACAGCCGCTCCAGGCCGGAACGGGCGATGTGGACGAGGTCTTCCGCCCGCTGGCGATGCTCGCGCAGGCATGTTTCGGAAACGATGACCGCTTCGCGGGCCTTGGCCGGATCAAGCTGATAGGTGTCGAGACAACGCCGCCAGGATTCAAGCACCACCGCATCGCGGCCAGTATTCCTGCCCTGTCCGACGTGTTCGATTTCCTTGATGTGATCCGAAAAACCCATAAATCACCGGCCCTCGACAGCCGCCTCCCGTGATTTTTCCGGCGATCATAGCCAGTTTTATGAAATCTGGCTAACCTTCCGGCGATTTTTTAGCGCATGGGCTCGATTGTGCTGGCAACGACGCGGCCGAGTTGCGCCCGTGATGCCCGTCTCATCAACTGACGCCCTTCAAACTGTGTGACCGCAGACGTCGCAGCCGGACCTCCATCTGCCTTTTGGCCTGAATGTCGCCACGCCTGATGGCCACCGACATGCCTTCCACCCACGCCGCAATGGCGCCGTCGTCATCTCCCAACCGTGCGCGGCATTCGCCGAGTTCGGCCCAGACCGCCGAATAGTCTGGGTCCTGCCGGATAGCCTCCTGCAGATGATGTGCAGCATCTTCGAATTGCCCTGCGGCCGCCAGAGTCCTCGCGATTGAAAAGCGCAGCAGCGGACTGTCCCGTCCGTCTTCCAGCATCTTCATGAGTTTTTCTATCATCGTTATCCCGTTGCAATGGTGAAGCACCATGCAATCGGTACGACCTCAAGCGCAGTTGAGGTCAAGCGGTATTCCGCGCGTTCATTTGCCCATGCGGCGTAATGCAACCGGGTCCCAGATATCGTCGAGCGGGCCTTCCAGCGCGGTTCGCGGGGGAATGAGCTGCGGTTCGATAATGATGACCTCGGGTTCGCTCCGGTTATCCTCCAGCAGTTCGAAACCCTTTTCGAGCATCTGCGCGATATCGGGCTTGATCATATAGACCGGGAAGGGAAGGAACGATGCAAACGGGTCGTAGTCGAAGCAGCCGACCACGATGTCGCCGAAGGTCTCACCGTCGTGACGCCCCATGAAACGAAGCAGCCCTTCGAAATTTATCGATGAGTTGACGAAGAAACAGCGGGGCAGGCGGCCCCTGCGCTCGAAGAAACCTTCGAAAGCCAGTTCCGTCATGCGAGGGGAATAGCCGGTAATCTCGATATCGTCTCCGCTCTCAGCCCCGAAATAGGCGGCCTTGGCAGCGTGGAAGCCGTCGATACGGGCGCGGCTGGCGTGGTCGTCGTGACCACCGAACAAGATAACGTCATCAGGACCGAGAGGCCCGCCTTTTGCCGCATGGGCAAGGATTGCCGATGTCAGTATTTCCGCGCCGCGCCTGTTGTCGGAAATGACCGAGGAAGCAAACTTGCCGGGAAGATCGATATTGACGTGCGGAAGGGCCGCGCGGGCGCAGACCTGGTGCACGCCGTCGGGATCGGTCACACCGGCAATGAAGAGCGCATCGATCGAATAGGCGATCAGGGTCTCCACGGTGCGACGTTCTTCCTCGGGATCGCGCCGACCGGAGACGACCATGGGCGACAGGCCGCGTTTGCGCGCCTGCCCCTCGAAGGTCTGCGCCATAGAGGAAAAGAACCGGTTGTCATAAACCGGCACCAGAAGCCCGACGAGACCGGATTTCGAGCTCCTCAAACCGCGGGCCTGCAGGTTGGTGGTGTAGCGATGCGCCTTGGCAAGCGAGAGAATCTTATCGGCGGTCTCCTCGGAAATCCGCCGCTTGCGCCATGATCCGTTCAACACGGCGCTTACCGTCGAGGCTGATGCGCCCGACAATATCGACAAGTCATAAATGGTGGCTTTCTTGGAACTTATGCCCGTCACTGTGATCTCCCCAACTGATTCCAATTATTAGAGCAGGCGTCCCCTTGACGGAAGGGAGCTTCATGATATGGTTATTGCACCATCGATTGTGCAATTTAGCAATATCGATTGTGCAAGATGGTTGCTGTGGGAGTGGCAAGGGAGAGTCTCGAATAAGCGAGATGAGAAATTTTGAACGCGCCAGATGAAAAAATGGCTGCGGCGGGTTTCGGTTGCCGATTTTTTGAGGAGGAACATCATGAAGAAAATTATTGCTGCAGCGGTCGGTCTGTCGCTCGCACTGCTCTCATCCGCCGCCTTTGCCGAAGGGCCGAAGGTTGGCGTCGTCGTCAAGATCGGCGGTATTCCGTGGTTCAACGCCATGGAGGCCGGTATCAAGGAACAGAGCAAGAAGCTCGGCGTTGACGGTTTCATGGTCGGCCCGACGAGCGCCGACCCGGCCCTGCAGGTCCGCGCAATCGAAGACCTGATCGCCCAGAAGGTCGATTTCATCGGCGTGGTGCCGAATGATGCAAAAGTGCTGGAGCCGGTGCTGAAAAAAGCCCAGGCCGCTGGCATCAAGGTCATCACCCATGAATCGCCCGAGCAGCTCGGCGCCGACTGGGATTTCGAACTCGCCTCCGCCAAGGGCTTCGGTGAAGCGCATGGCAAGCTTCTGGCGGAAAAGATGGGCGGCAAGGGCTCCTATGCCGTTTTCGTCGGTTCGCTCACGGTTCCGCTCCATAACGCCTGGGCTGATGCCGCCATCGCCTATATCAAGGCCAATTATCCCGACATGAAACTGGTCGGCGATCGCTACGGTGTCGCTGAAGACCTCGACAAGAGCCGTTCGACGGCGCTTGACCTGATGTCGGCCAATGCCGATCTCAAGGGCTTCCTCGCCTTCGGTTCGCAGGGGCCGATCGGTGCCGGACGCGCCGTCGAAGAGCGGCGCAAGGATGGCAAGGTCTTCGTCATCGGCCCGTTCTCGCCGGGGCAGGGCGCAAAGCTGATCAAATCAGGCGCGCTGACGGGTGGCTTCATGTGGAACCCGAAACAGGCCGGTGAAGTCTTCATCACGCTCGCCGACCGTATCGCCAAGGGCGAGACACCGAAGGCCGGCGACAATATCGAAGGTCTCGGCACCATCAATCCTGAAGGTAACACCATCGTCGTCGACCAGCTTTTGAAGATCGACAAGGAAAGCATCGACAAGCTCGTTTCCATGGGCCTCTGATCCTCCCCAAGGCCAAGGGCGTCGCGCGGGTGCGATACGCGCGCGACGCCTCATCTGGAAAAACATGCCGAGCGCCACGTCTGCAATGCTTTCGCGGCGGAAGGAGATTTACGTTATCATGAGCGCAGAACCGCTCCTGTCCCTCAAAAATGTCAAAGTCACCTTCGGCGGCGTCCGCGCGCTGAAGGGTGTTTCTTTCGAGGTCAATCCGGGTGAAGTGCATTGCCTTGCCGGCGAAAACGGCTGTGGCAAGAGCACGTTGATCAAGGTCATAACAGGCGTTTACACGCCCGAAAGCGATGCCGAACTCTATTTCGACGGCAAGCCGATAACCGCGATGACCCCGACGCTTGCGCAATCGCTTGGCATTCAGGTGATCTGGCAGGATCTGGCGCTGTTTGATGAAATGACGGTGGCTGAAAATATCGGCTTTCAATATGCGGTAAACGGAAAATACGGGCTGGTCGAAAAGCGCGCCATCGAACAGGCTGCCGAAAAGGCACTGGCGCGGCTCGGCGTCGAGATCGATCTTGATAAGCCGCTCAAGGAACTGCCCATCGCCCAGCGCCAGATCGTGGCGATTGCCCGCGCGCTGGTCGGGGAAGCGCGGCTCGTTTTCATGGATGAACCGACCGCGTCGCTCACGCAGTCGGAAACCGATTATCTGATCGACATCGTCCGCAACCTGTCGGCCTCGGGTGTGGCGGTCGTCTTCGTCTCGCATCGCCTTGCGGAAGTGCTGGAGATTTCAGACCGCATCACCGTGCTGCGGGATGGATCGCTTGTCGGCGTCTTTCCCGTTGAAGGCATGACCCAGTCACGGGTGACCGAACTGATGACCGGCCGCAATTTCGACAGCGCCGTCATCGCCGCCGATCACGACGACAAACCCGTTGTTCTCTCGGTGCGCGGGCTGAGCCGGGCCGGCGAATTTGAAGATGTTTCGTTCGATCTGCGGCGGGGAGAAACACTCGGCATAACCGGTCTCTTGGGAGCCGGCCGCACGGAACTGGCCTTGACCCTGTTCGGCATGCATCGGGCGCAATCGGGTGAAATCCTCATCGATGGAAAGAGGGTGGATTTCCATTCCAACCGCGATGCGATCCGGGCGGGTGTCGCCTATCTTTCCGAGGACCGGCTCTCGCTTGGTCTGAACCAGCCGCAGTCCATTGCCGATAATCTCGTCATGGCCTCTCTCGACCGCTTGCTGAGCGGTGGCCTGATCTCTCCGTCGAAAAAGGCGGATGTCGTTTCCCGCTGGATTTCGGCGCTCGGCGTCAAGATCGGATTGCCGGAAGATCCGATCCGCACGCTTTCAGGCGGCAATCAGCAGCGTGTGGCGATTGCGAAGTGGCTGGCGATCGGGCCGAAAATCCTCATCCTCGACGCGCCGACCGTGGGTGTCGATGTCGGTGCCCGCGCCGGCATCTTCGAAATCGTCCGCAAGCTCGCCGCAGAAGGTCTCTCGATCATCGTGATCTCCGACGAAGCGCCGGAAGTTTATTTCAATACAGACAGGGTCATCCACATGGTCGAAGGCCGGTTCCACGCCACCTATGATCCGCGACGCCTGTCGCTTACCGAACTGGAGTCCGCCATCTATGCGTAGGCTCATCCTCGGACATACGACCGAATTCACCCTGCTTGTGGTCATGTTGCTGCTCTGCACGGGACTGTCCTTCGCGACCGACCGGTTCCTCACCATCTCCAATGCCTTCGATGTGCTGAATGTCTCGGCGGTCAATATCATCTTCGCGGTTGGCCTGCTCGTGGTGCTGATTTCAGGCGGCATCGACATCTCCTTCGCGGTCGCGGCCTCCGTCGTCCAATATGTGACGGTGCTGGCGCTTAATGCGCTCGGCGGCGGCAACTGGGCGGAGGGTTTCATCATTGCCGGGGCCGTCGGCCTCGGTCTCGGCTTCGTCAACGCCTTCCTCGTCTGGCGGCTCAATATCATTTCCATCGTCGCGACCATCTCCACCTTCAATATCTTCTTCGGGCTGTTGATGTTCTTCACCAAGGGCGTGTCGATCTACGACCTGCCGGAGTGGCTGTCGACGCGCGTGGTGTTTTACGAGCGTGAGATGCCTGATGGTTCCTGGGTCGAGCTGACGCTGCCCGTTGTGGTGATGATCCTCTGCTGTGTCGCCACCTGGTTCATGATTTCGCGCACCACCGTCGGGCGCAAACTTTATGCCTTCGGCGACAATCCGGAAGGCGCTCGCCGCTTCGGCATCAATATCGGCGCCATGCATTACATCTCCTTCGGCTGGCTCGGCCTGATGGCGGGCATTGCCGGGCTCATGCAGGCGCATTATGCGCAGGAGGTGGTGCCGAACGCGCTTTATGGCCGCGAGCTGGATGTGCTTGCCGCAACCGTGCTTGGCGGCGCGCGGCTCGGCGGCGGTAAGGGTTCGGTCATCGGCTGTGTGCTTGGGGTGCTGATGGTCTCGATCACCCAGAACGGCCTCAACCTGATGGGCGTTTCTCCCTTTGCCTTCAAGATGATCGTCGGGGCCATCATTCTCATCGCCATCACGCTCTCTTCCACCCGGTTCGACAAGCTTCTGCCGAGCGCCTTACGGACATCCGCAAAGAAGGGGAGCGCCCAGCGATGAGCAGCCTTGTCAGGAAATTCAACGCGATCTTCGGTGCCGATATGGCCGGACCGGTCATTGCCTTCATCGCGGTCATGCTCATCTTTGGAACGTTGGCGAACAACTTCCTGTCGCTCGGAACATTCGGTTCGGTCGCATTCCAGCTGCCGGAGCTCGGCCTGCTGACACTGGCGATGCTGCTGCCGCTTCTGACGGGCGGTATCAATCTTTCCGTCACCTTCGCCGCCAATCTGTCAGGTCTCGCCGCGGCCTGGGTGCTGCAGGCCCATGGCGGGGTGGATGCGCCGCCGAGTGCATTTCTGCTGGCCTGCCTTGCAGCACTTGTCGCCGGCGGGGCTGCCGGTGCCATGACGGGGGCGGCGATCGCTTACACCCGCGCCCATCCGATCCTTGTGACGTTGTCCATGATGATCTTCCTGCGTGGGCTGGGCGAGTTTCTCACTCGTGGTGGGGATGTCTCGGGTTTTCCCGCCTATATGGCGCCGCTTGGCCACGGCACGCTTCTCGGCCTGCCGATCCCGCTTCTGATTTTCATCGTCTGCGTCGGGCTCTGGCATGTGCTGCTGACACGCACCAAGCTCGGCTTCGGCCTGTTGATGATCGGCTCAAACATCGAGGCCGCACGTTATTCAGGCCTCAACACGCGCAGAATCCAGGTTCTCGTCTACACGCTCTCGGGTCTGATGTGTGCGGTTGCCGGCATCATCATGCTTGCCCGTTTCAACTCCGTCCGTGTCGGACACGGGGAATCCTATCTGCTGATTACGGTGCTGGCGGCCTTTCTTGGCGGCATCAATCCGTTCGGCGGTTTCGGTCGGGTACTGCCCGTTTTCGTGGCGCTCATCGTTCTGCAGCTCCTGTCGTCCGGCCTCAATCTTCTCGGGGCCAACCAGCATCTGGCAACGGCGCTCTGGGGCGTGCTGATGATTGTCGTCATGGCGGCGCGCGGCCTGTTTTCAAGCTACTTCGCATCTCTCAGAAGGAAGGTATGACGTGAAAGGCTTCGGTGTTCACGCAATGATGTGGTCTCTGAAATGGGACCACGAAAACGCCAGACGGTCCATTGCCGCTGCCGCGGATTACGGTCAGGATTTCATCGAGATTCCGCTCATCGATATCCCCTCCGTCGATGCAAAATACACGCGCGGTTTGCTGGAGAAATACCGTCTACGCGCCGTCTGTTCGCTCGTGCTGCCGGAGCCCGCCTGGGCGTCCGTACGTCCCGACGCGGCTATCGACTATCTGAACGCCGCGCTCGACAAGGCTGCAGAAATGGGGGCGGAGGCGCTGACGGGGGTCACCTATGGCGGCACCAATGAGCGAACCGGATTTCCCCCGACACAGGGTGAATATGACAACCTGACAAGGGCGCTTTCGCGGGCTGCCGGCCACGCGAAAACGCTCGGCCTGCAATTCGGCATCGAGACCGTGAACCGCTACGAGAACCATCTGCTCAATTCCGCCGAACAGGCGGTGGCGCTGGTCGAACGTATCGGTGCCGATAACATCTTTATCCATCTCGATACCTTCCACATGAACATGGAGGAAAAGGGTATCGCAAACGGCATCATCGCCGCCCGCAACCACCTGAAATACATGCATATGTCGGAAAGCGACCGCGGCACGCCGGGGTTTGGCAATGTTGCCTGGGATGAAGTGTTTTCCGCACTCGCCGCCATCGATTTCAAGGGTGTGCTGACCCTCGAAAGTTTTGCCGCGATGCCGCAGGAGATGGCGGGCGCGATTTCGACCTGGCGGCCGGTTGCGCCGGGCGCTGATGAGGTTCTCGACAAGGGACTGGCATTCCTGCGCGACAAGGCAAACCAGTACCGGATTTTCTGACAGCATCCATTATCGAGGCGAAGAATACCTTGAGCAAAATTGACGACAATGCCCGTGAAATTGCGGGCCTGACCCTCAAACGTCTTGCCGGCGCCAAAGGGCGGCGCGTGATGATTGCAATCGCCGGCGCGCCGGGATCGGGAAAATCCACCATTGCCGAGCATGTGGTTGACGTCTTGAATGCAGGCGAAGGCGTGTCTGCGGCGCTCTTTCCGATGGATGGCTTTCATTATGACGATGCCGTGCTCGAAGAGATGAAGCGCCGTCCCTTCAAGGGCGCAATCGACACGTTCGATGCTCACGGCTTGCGCCACATGCTTGAGCGCCTGAAGGCCAATGAGGACGACAAGGTTGCCGTCCCCGTCTTTGACCGCGCCATCGAGATCGCCCGCGCAGGCGGCCGTCTCATTCCGCAATCCGTCGATATCATCGTCTGTGAGGGCAACTATCTCCTTGCCAGTCAGTCGCCTTGGGATCGTCTCAAACAGATTTTTGACCTGACTGTTTTTGTCGATGTCGATGAGGACGACCTGCGCGCGCGGCTGAGAGACCGCTGGCGCAGCTTTGGCCTCGGCGAAGACGAGATCAATCGCAAGGTTGAAGAGAATGACCTTCCGAACGGCCGGTTCATCATTTCCGCGAGCACGGAGCCGGACCTTCGTATCGGAAATCCGGGAAGCAAGCTGACTTCCTGAAGCCGGCTGAACCGCTGCTCCGCCCAAATCAAATCCAGCGAAACGAAAAGCGAAAGAGATCCCCATGAAACACGGCATCTATTATTCTTACTGGGAACATGAGTGGAGCGCCAAGTTCGGCCCCTATATCGAGAAGGTCGCCAAGCTCGGTTTCGATATCATCGAAGTCGCCGCACACCACATCAATGAATACAGCGACGCCGAGCTCGCCGTGATCAGGCAAAGCGCCAGGGATAACGACATCATCCTCACCGCAGGTATCGGCCCTTCAAAAACGAAGAACCTGTCATCCGAGGATGCTTCGGTGCGCGCAGCCGGCAAGGCGTTCTTTGAACGTACCCTTTCCAATGTCGCCAAGCTCGACATTCACACGATCGGCGGCGCGCTGCATTCCTATTGGCCGATCGATTACTCCCAGCCCGTTGACAAGGCGGGAGACTATGCGCGCGGCGTCGAAGGCATCAATGGCATTGCCGATTTCGCCAATGATCTCGGCATCAACCTTTGCATCGAAGTCCTCAATCGCTTTGAAAACCACGTGCTCAACACGGCGGCCGAAGGCGTCGCCTTCGTCAAGGATGTTGGCAAGAACAACGTGAAAGTCATGCTGGATACGTTCCACATGAATATCGAGGAAGACAGTTTTGGCGAAGCCATCCGCACGGCCGGCCCGCTTC
Source organism: Agrobacterium sp. (assembly GCF_059499945.1). Classification (NCBI taxonomy): domain Bacteria; kingdom Pseudomonadati; phylum Pseudomonadota; class Alphaproteobacteria; order Hyphomicrobiales; family Rhizobiaceae; genus Agrobacterium; species Agrobacterium sp. The sequence goes on from NZ_JCABZP010000019.1 coordinate 326,050, forward strand.
TCGGTCATTTCCACACCGGTGAGAGCAATCGCCGCGTACCGGGCAAGGGCAGGATGCCCTGGCACGAAATTGGTCTGGCCCTTCGCGATATCAATTACACCGGTGCTGTTATCATGGAGCCCTTCGTCAAGACCGGTGGCACGATCGGCTCTGACATCAAGGTTTGGCGCGATCTCAGCGGCGGCGCCGATGTCGCGAAAATGGACGAGGACGCCCGCAATGCCCTGGCATTCTCCCGTTTCGTCCTTGGCGGCTGATACCCCATAAGCGCGTTGACCGGGCGGCCGCTATCTGTCGCCCGGACAGCCGCCACTATCTGCCCGCCATCGCCGAGTTGAAATGACAACCGCTTGTGGGCTAAAGCACTGATGTCTCTTCAGGATCAAAACGATCCGCCCAGGACCATTGGTTTGCATGATCCCTGTCGCATTGCCCTCCGTCGAAGCGCTGCTTCTCCTTGCCTTCTTTCTCGTCACGCCCCTTGTGTGGGTCGTCTGGACGTTGTTGCTGTTCGTTCGATATGTGCACGGCCGCTGGAAGCGCCCGATGATCCTGCCTTACGGGCTGGTGACCGCCGTTGCGCTTTTCACGCTTTTTCGGTTCGGCGATTTTTATCTGCAGATGCGCGCTTATGACAGGGAGAGAGCGGCAAGCTATCGGCAGGAACTCTCGGAGCCGGCGCGCCTAGGCGGGATCGATATGCCCAAGGGTACGAAACTCGAACTGGCCATTGCCGATAACAGGGAAGCCTTCAATCGGGCCGTGTTTCCGCATCCGGTGCGGGTCGCTGATATCGATGCGATCGAGATCGCCCGTTATATCGCGATAAAGACCAACGAGAACTACGAAACGATCGGCTTCACCCCTGGCAACATGCGCATAACCGGCAATGGAGTGACCACCCAGAGCGGCTGGCGCTGCGACGCGACGCAGCCCGTGGAGTTTGACTTCATGACCGATGGCGGCATCTCCGCCTTCAGCAAATGCATTCTCGCCGAAGGCAATGTCGTTGACGGTATCAGCCTGCCGAAAGGCACGTCCCTGCGTGCTTCCACCGGTAATGTCTACATCGATGGCTTTGTCGATTCAGACAGATGGATTGTCGACACACCGCAGGAGAAGACCGTTCACATTGATAGTTTCGAGCTTTCGGAGGTAACGCTTGCCCTTGATGGCAACCGAAAACTCCACGCAATCAGCAGAGGTGTGCTTTCAACAGATGCCACGATCGGAACGCTTCGCCATGCCGCCGGAAGCAATATTCGTTATAATCCCCGGCATCTTCGCAATGATTATCCCGGCGCATGGCTGATAATTCCGTCTCTGCCCGCTTCCGGTGCTCTGCCGGTTCCGTCGCCGGATATCGTTCAGAGCAGGGACGGAAAGGTTCTTGCGAATTGAGCCTGTGGAGACGACCCGCAAGGATCGCTGTCCTGCGTCGCCTTACCAGCCATAGCTGAAAGTCAGCCCGCTGCCGTTATTCCCATCCTGCACCACATTGGTGTCCGTGTTGCGGCCATATTGGAAGATGCCATAGGCGTTGTTGTTGCCATTCTGCTGCAGCGTTGCGGAATGGCCGGTGCCGCGTTGCCGGATAAAGCCGAGATTGCCGCCGCCGTTCTGGGCGATGCCGGCGGCGTTACCACGGCCGAGCTGGCGGATATCGGCATCCTTGAGGCCACGGTAGAGCGAATAGGCGCGAAGTCCCGTCGAAAGCAGATCGCCATCGGCGGCATTGCCGGGTGCGAGGTCGAAGGAGATGCGGCCGCCGGCATGGGCGGGTGCGGCAAATCCAAGGGGTGTGAGACCACCAACAAGCAGGGTAACGGTAAGAAGTTTCAATATGTTGCGGGTCATTCTGATCTCCATCTGTTAGCGCCTTGCCGATGATGGATAATCGCATCCCGCAACTGAACCCGACCGGAATTGCCCATTCACATGTCGTTCAGTCGGTCGGCACGATCAAAAGAAAAGGGCGCCTGAACCAGCGCCCTCTATGGGAGTAATTCACAAGCATGCCGCAGCTTAGTCGCCGTCGACCTGCTTCGTGCAGCTGAAACTCCTGCCATCGATCACCATATCGAGCACCGCCTTGTAACGGGCTCCCTTGGCATCGAGCGTCACCGCGCTCAGCAATTGCGAACGTCCGGCGGCGGCATCAAAGTCGCCGCCCTGATTGATGACCGAACGTCCGCCACTTCCTGATTTTTCGACGTGAAAGGCGTAGGTCCCGCCGGCAGGCGTGTCGCCCCCGGCAAAGGCCTCCAGCCTCACCATGCCCGCCTGCGGCGTTGCCCTGATCTCGCAGACCTTTCCCTCTGCCGGTTCCCTTGCGGTCGAGATGGCCGCAACGGCGCCGGCGGGAAGCAGGGCCAGTGCAAGGATCGCCGCCAGGCGGCGCGGATGTCTGACGCTATGGGGCATGGCTCGTCTCCCTGATGATCTGATGTTTCGATCCCGACCAGTTTCACGTCTTGTGGCCCGTTAGGGGCAGGCCTGCACGAAGGCCGCGACATTGTCGTTGCCGCCCTGGCTCACATTGGCGCTGCAGCCGCGGCCCACCTGCACACCGGCCGCGATATTGCCGTTGCCGTCCTGCGTCAGGATGGTGGTGTGGTTGGAACCGAACTGGCCGATACCGGCCACGTTGCGGCTGCCGTTCTGATAGGTGGAACCGTAATTGTCATGCCCCTCCTGGCCGACAGCCGAAAGATTATGCCGGCCATACTGATGACCGACAATCCGGTTGTAGCCGCCGTTCTGATAGGTACGGATCCGGTTGCCGTAACCCTCCTGTGCGCCGCCGGCAGAATTGGACCAGCCATATTGTTCGATGCGCACGTCATTGGCCATGGCGGGTGCCGCGGCAGCGATGCCGACGAGAGCGACGAGTGCACTTGCAATGAAAGACTTCCGGATCATGACTGTGTCTCCTCAGGCGGATAAGACCGCGGTTGAACGTCTTTGTTGTAGACGGTCCCGTCGGAACGGAAGCTGAAGGCGCTATTCAGTCGGGGTTCATTGGCAGGTCACCGCTCATCGCCTTCGGCATCACGGAAATCCGTCTCGCCGCTCTCGGTCATGCCCGCACTGTTAGCCTGGCCGTGGCAAGATTTGCCGATGCGTTGGCGATCGTCCGAACGAATGACCACGTCACCGCCATGCCGGATCGCCTGGACAAAGGTCGCAAGGCGAGATCTGGCGTCCCGGTGCTGTGGTCAACATCACGACGCAGTCACCGGGCACGATCCCGATGAAAGCCCGCCAGGTCTGATGGAGCGGGTCATTGCCGTCGCTCTGCTCGGACCGGGATTTGGGTATCTGCTGAAGTGGAGAAAAACCAGAGGCCGCTAGCATGGCCGCCTTGGGCCAAAGGCAAATCATTCTGGACTGGCAACCTTTCAAACCGCCATCCGTTTAAGCATCCATGACCGATGCTGACGCAAAACCGAAACCAGTCGATGGCACCGGCCAGAATGGTGCAGAGAATGTTCATGCTAACGATGATCCCCTCCCGCCGGAGGAAATGGAACCTGCTTCGGGTTTGACACCGGAAGAGGCCGCAGAGGCCCGCAAGAAATATCTTCTGAAACGCTTCTGGATCAGCGCGCGAGGGTTCTGGAGCCGCCGTGGCGATGCGTTGGCATGGCCGTTCTCCATCGGGCTCCTGGCGATGATCGGCATAAATGTCGGTTTCCAATATGGCATCAACGTCTGGAATCGCGGGATTTTCGACGCGATTGAAAAACGGGATGCATCCACTGTTTATTTTCTCGCTTCGATATTCCCGCCGCTGGTTCTCGGAAGCGTTATGATCGTGACGTCACAGGTCTACGTCAGAATGCGCATACAGCGGCGTTGGCGCTCCTGGCTGACCAAGGTGCTGGTCTCCCGATGGATTGCACATGGCCGCTATTACCAGCTCAACCTGATCGATGGTGACCATCAGAATCCGGAGGCGAGGCTGTCGGAGGATATGCGGATCGCCACCGAAGCACCCGTGGATTTCGTGGCGGGCGTCATTGCCGCCTTCGTGTCGGCTTCCACCTTTATCGTCGTCCTGTGGACGATCGGCGGCGCGCTGACGCTGCCGATCGGCGGGGCATTGATCACGATACCCGGCTTTCTCGTGATTGCGGCGGTGATCTATGCGCTCATCACGTCAAGTTCCATCGCGTTGATCGGCCGGAACTTCGTCAGGGTCTCCGAGGTCAAGAACCAGCTGGAGGCGGAATTCCGCTACACGCTGACCCGTGTCAGGGAAAACGGGGAAAGCATCGCCCTGCTTGGCGGCGAAGAGGAGGAGCGAAGCGACCTCGACAAAAGATTCCGCAATGTCCGGCAGCAGTGGAAGCAGATGGCGCAGCAATATATGCGCACCACTGTCGTGTCGCATGGATCGATGTTGATTGCGCCCGTTGTTCCGCTTCTTCTCTGCGCGCCCAAATTTCTCGACGGCAGCATGTCCCTCGGCCAGGTCATGCAGGCGGCATCCGCTTTCACCATCGTTCAATCCGCCTTCGGCTGGCTGGTCGACAACTATCCCCGGTTGGCGGATTGGAATGCCTGCGCACGCCGCGTTGCTTCCCTGATGATGTCGCTTGACGGTCTCGAGCGGGCCGAACAGAGCGATAAGCTTGGCCGGATCGTCCGTGGTGAAACGGAAGGCGAAACGATGCTCAGCCTCAAGGATGTTTCTGTGTCGCTCGGCGACGGTACGGCCGTCGTCAAAGAGACAGATGTGGAGATCGGGCGGGGAGAAAGAGTGCTCGTCGCAGGGGAGTCCGGATCCGGCAAAAGCACGCTTGTTCGGGCAATCGCGGGCCTGTGGCCATGGGGCGGCGGCAGCGTCAGTTTTCGCGCTGGCAGCCGGCTTTTCATGTTGCCGCAGCGGCCATATATTCCCTCCGGCACGTTACGCCGGGCGGTCTGCTACCCGCAGGCGGCCGAGAGCTGGACCTTTGAAGAGATAGGGGAGGCTCTCGACAAGGTCGGTCTCGGCCATCTCAAGGACAAGGTGGAAGAGGAGGCGCCGTGGGACCAGACGCTGTCAGGCGGTGAAAAACAGCGGCTGACCTTTGCCCGCCTGTTGCTGAACGACCCTGACATCATCGTCATGGACGAGGCGACTGCGGCTCTCGACGAAAAAAGCCAGGACAGGATGATGCAGACGGTGATTGATGAATTGCCAGACGCCACGATCATCAGCGTGGCGCATCGTGCCGAGCTCGAGGCCTTCCATAGCCGAAAGATAACGTTGGAACGTCGGGAAGGCGGCGCAAAGCTGGTCAGCGACATCCACCTCATCCCCCGCAAGGCCCGATCCGGCTCTTTGCTTCGGCGTATGGTCAAGCGCCCGAAATTCTAACGCGAACGAATATCGCCCTTTCCGGTGTTCCCGTCATTTCCGGTGTCACCCGTAAGAACGATAGACGACCATTCGGTGACGTCATAAAATGGCTGGCAGAGGAGGCAACGAAATACTCTTGGGAGGAACCAATGCCTATCTTCATGGACCGGCACGAGCTTGCCGGCGTTTCCGCTGCGGATATTGCTGCGGCGCACCTTAAAGACCTCAATATTCAGGATCAGTATGGCGTCAAGTTTTTGACCTACTGGTTTGATGAAAGGCGTGGCACGGCCTTTTGCCTTATCGATGCCCCGGACGCCGCAACCGCGCAGTGCGTGCATCGCGAAGCGCACGGTTTTGTCGCCAGTGAAGTGGTGGAAGTCGCCCTGTCGGCCGTGGAAGCATTTCTCGGGCGCATACAGGATCCGGTGGCTGTTGCGGCTGTCTCGAAAGATATGGACGCCGGCCACCGCGCGATCCTGTTCACAGACATTGTCGGCTCAACCGAGATGACGGCCCGCCTTGGCGATCGTATGTCGGCAGAACTCGTCCGGGCGCATGATGCTCTCGTGCGTGGTTGTCTGGGGCGACGATCGGGACGGGAGGTCAAGCATACCGGTGACGGCATAATGGCGGTGTTCTCCTCCGCGCCGTTTGCCGTGGATTGCGCCATTGATATCCAGCGCGAGTTCCATCGTTACAACAGCGCCAAAGGGGAGCCCATTCACATTCGCATCGGGCTGGATTGTGGGGAGCCGGTCGAAGACAGCAATGACTTCTTCGGCACGACCGTGCAACTGGCAGCAAGGCTTTGTGCAGCCGCTGAGAGCGATCAGATCCTGATATCGGACAAGACCTTGCAGGAATATGGCGGCGCTGATGTCCTCGTGCATGGTGATCGTTACAGACTGAAGGGCTTTGCCGAGCCGGTCCTCGCTTATAGTTGCGAGTGGCTGCATTAGCTACGGCTCGTGCTGCAGGGGAACGCCGCCCTTGGGCAAAATCCAAGGCTGAAATCGCATGCCTGCCGGGTATAAGGGTAGATCGGCGGGCTGGCCTTCAGCGCCATATTTCCATCAGGCCGCATGAGGCTCCATGCACTGGGTCTGTCTCAGGTTTCGGCAGGGACCTTATCCGCTCAAGCATTTCCGCGCTTGGTGCAGAGGTCTGAATATCGGCCTTTTGACCGGGCGGATAAGCACCTACCACTTGAAAATCCGCAGAAGATCTCAGCTTCATATGGCCGGTTCCGGCGGGCAGTATCAGGCAGTCACCCTGCGCGACATCAAGAGTTTTCCCGTCCGGCCCGCCGATCTGCAATGTCGCCTCACCACGGCCCACACCCAGAACCTCGTGCGCCCCGCTGTGGTAATGGTGGTAGTCGAACACGCCATTGCGCCAGATGCCGCTCCATCCGTTGCGGGAAAATATCGCTTCGAAATCCGCGGAATGAAAGTCTGTGCCGACATTTCGATAAATGACGACGGCAAAGGTCTGATTGTTGGGAACCTGCCCGCCGGGGCCGAAAGTGAGTTGCTCGGTTTTCATGTTGATGCTCCTCATGACCCTGCCCGCGGGAGGGCGGGCTTCTCAGACGATCAGGTTATAATCTCATGAGAATACCAGTGCCGGCAGTCTCGAGCTCGGAAAACCAAGCTTGAGACTGCCGGAGAAGTGGCCGGTTTATTCGGCCGTCGCCTGAATATCGACCTTGTCGAGAAGACCCATCGGATTGTCGGAAGCGGCAACCAGGTCAAAAATACCGAGGCCATTTGCGCCCGTGGATTTGACCGTTACCGTCAAGGTTCCAGGTTTGCTGATGAACTGGACGAGCGCTTCCACCGCGTTTTGCAGCTTCGGCTGTTCAGCTGCCACCTGCGGCAGCATCATGCTCGCCACCAGTGTCAGAGTCGCGCGCACCTGATCTTCCGTCATATCGTTCTGCAGGGCATAAAGCTTGATCGCCTTGGCCATCAAACCTTCGTCCTTGATCGTGAGCTTCACCTCGCGGCCGGCGAGCCCGAAGAGCGCCGCCTGCGCGCGATTGACGTCAAAAGAGAAGAACTCTTCGGTAAAGCCGCTTACCAGACCGGCAAAATTGACGCTGCCGAAATCCTTGCTGCTGAGCGAGATGTCGCGGATCACCAGATTGCTGTTCGGTTCGTCCCAGCCGGCCGCAAGGCCATAAGAGAAGGCGAGCGTTTCAAGACCCAGTTTGCGGGCTTCGACGAAAACTTCCTCCTCCGAGTCGGCGGGGATCGGAAGCGTGAGCTCGTCCTGCCTGATCTCGATATCGGTCGGGATGCCGTTGAAGGGCTTGGTCAACCCCATCTCGAAATTCTTGAGTGAGAACTTGATGCGTTCAGGCGTGCCGGTCGTCTCTTCCTCAGTCTTTTCCGGCGCGGCCATATCGACGTTGATGCCGCCGACGCGCACCCTGCCAAGTTCCGGTATCAGGCGATTAAACTGGAAGGTCTCGATCTGCGTCTCGTCGAGCGCGATGATCTCGGAAATTCCCTTGATCGTCGAACTCCAATCAAAGCCCTTGAGGCTTGCTTCCGCGACTTCGATCTTGCCGTCGCCGTCTCCGATCGACATGCCATTCAAGCCGAAGTCGAGCTTGCGGCTGTCCATCTGCATGTCGATACGGTCGATGGTGGCCTTGACCCTTTTGCCAGCCGCCCCTTCCTTTTCATCTGGCGCGTCGACCTTGAAGCCGATGAGCTGCATGTTGCTTTTGCCGACCATGTCGAGAATGGACACGACCTTTGCGAAAAGCGCCTGGCGCGCTTCCGGTGAAAGCTCGTCAGGATTTTGGGTGGTCGTCAGCGCTTTCAGGGTCTCCAGCAGCGGCTCAGACGGCATGCGGGCGGTAAAGCCGTCGCTGCGGATTTCATCGTAGCTGAAATGAGCGTCTCCGTCAGAAAAGGAGACAGCCTTGACGGAGAGCGGCCCGTAGAGCGGTTTCGCTTCCTTGTCTTCGGGACCGGCCTTTTCCGTATAGAGCCGGGCGAGATAAGCGACATCGATGCCTTGGCCGGCGATTGCGCCGGTCGAGACGACCATATGCTTGTCCTTCATCGCGCCATCGCTGTCGGGAAGCTGCATCTTGATGTCGTAGCCGCCATTGTCGATCGAATAGCTGGCGATGCGACCGCCGGCGATCTCGGAGAGAGCCAGGTTCTTGTAAACGGTCTTCTGCTCGGTGGTCGCGACGGACTGGGTAAACGTAACCTCAGGCGTGGAAATGCGCGCGGCTGCGAAGCGCTCGATGCGCCGGGGCAGGGAGTTGCCGTTTTCTTCCGCCTGTCCCGGCTTTTCGAAAGCGGCATTCTCGACGCGGGCCTGCGCCATCGAAATCTTTCCGGTGGGCACATCGATATCGATGGTCGTCATGTCAAGCGCGCCGTCCAGAAACGGAAGTTTCGGACGTCCGTCGATAGCCGCGATCTTGATATTCTTGCCGTCTTCAAGCGGCAGCGTCAGATCGCGAACATGAATTTTCCCGAAAAAATCGACCTCGATGGCAGTGGCGGTCGCGCCGCTGCGGGCAACGAGTTCCTTGACCTTTGCTTCGTAGAAGGTCTTGCCGCCGATGACGCCCGCGGCAGCAACGGCAATAATTGCAACCGCCGCCCAAAGCGCCCGGCGCCGACCCTTGCCGGTCTGGATGTTTTCCTGTTCCACGAAGTTGGTCCTCTCTAACGAACTGATATTAGCCGCCTTTTAAGCACGCAAAAGTTGCTTAGCAAGGGGTCATTGCTGTCTGAATCCTGGCGTGAAAAGTCTCGACGCGGATGGGGTGTTTCCGCACCCGTTCTCCATCGGGTTGAAGCTATCTCCAGAACATCAGCGCCATGCCGGCCACGACAAGTGCGGCGCCGGCCCATGCGCCGGGTGCCGGCACTTCCCGCGTTCTCAGCCACAGCAATGGCAGGATAATCACCGGCGTCGTTGCCGACAGTGTCGAGACAATGCCGACCTTGCCGCCGGAAAGGGCAAAGAGAAGCAGCGTCATGCCGAAAGCCAGGGCGATGATGCCCGTGAACGCCGTCTGCAGGAACAGGCTTCTGGTCATCGGGCCTCTGGGCCTGACAGCCTCGATCGGCAGCATGGTAAGCGCAGTCAGGCAAAGGGCGGCCACCCCGACACGCAGCATGGAAGCGGCAAGAGGATCGATCCCGGTCGCCATCACGGGCCTTGCAATGAGCGAGCCGACCGCCTGGCTGAGCGCCGCCAGAAGGCCGAAGAGCACGCCGAGCCAGAGAGGCCCCTTCACGCTCTCCCATTCATGCAGCTGCGCCTTGCGCTTGCCGAAGAGGATTGCCAGCAGCACGCCGCTGAGCGTCAGGCCTATGCCGGCAATGGCGCTTGTGGGAAGCTGCTCGCCAAGCACCGCCCATGCCAGCAGTGCGGCGATCGGGGCATTCAGCGCAAACAGGATTCCCGAACGGCGCGGCCCCAGCCGGTTGAGGCAGGTGAAGAGAAGCGTGTCGCCAACAAAAATGCCGATGAAGCCGGAAAGGAGAAGTGACGACAGCGCCTCGGGCTGAAGCTCCCGCCAGGAGCCTGACGCGAGCACATAGACCCCCAGCAAAGCGGCGACAAAAAGCTGCCGCGTCCTGTTGAAGGCCAGCGCTCCAAGCCGCCCCGCCGGACCCGCGGCAAGAAGCCCGGTTATCGCCCAGCACGTCGCGGCGCCCACGGCAGCCAGTTCATAGATCGGCATGTTTTCCCCGTCGATTCGCAGCCTGCTTCCGGCCGCGGATAGTATCCCTGCCTGCACCCATCGCAGATTCCGGGTTTGCCCGCCATACCCTAAGCATCGCCATCAACGGCATGCACCAGCACATAGCCCGCCGCCCGCGCCGGGCCAGCCGCCGCGTCCGTTCGCAACAAATGCGCCGCACCCGCACAGCTCCCCAGTCTCGATGTCAGCGTGCGCCGGCATCGAGACTGGGAACGGACGGTTTATTCACCGTGCGTCACGCGCCATTGATGATATTGCAGATGCCCTCGCGGATGACGTTCTTGTCCGCGATCTGTCCTGCCTGAATGTTGAAGACAGCGTCAATTCGCACCGCGGCGCCTTTCTGCCGGGCCACGACCCGCAGCGTCTGAATTCTGCCGCTGCCGCTGGTCTCCTGGTGCGCATCGATGGAAGACAGCGCCTTGTTGATCTGGATGCCTGAAAAACCTTCCGCTGCCACGGCCTGCGCGAGCTTTTGCAGCACGGCGGGCGCTTTCGCCTTGGGCAGTTCCTGCCAGGACTTGTAAGAGACAGCCGTCACCATCGGTACACCTGAGACAGTGAAGTTCTTCTCGCAGGATGCGGCGAGGACGGGGCTTGAGAAGGCGATCAGGCCAAGAGCTGCTATGACATATTTCATTTCGAATAATCCAATCGTTGGTAAAGGCTGAAAGCTACCGGCCGCATCAGAATGTCGACCGTTTTCCTCGGTACGTGGACGGAGGCGGAAGAGCCTCATGGGCTTGCGCCAGCGTTTCCAGCCATGTCGCCAGGCCAGCGGGAACCTCCTCGTTGCCCGCTTCCAGCGCCTCAATCCATGAAAGTTCGCATTGCAGCGCGGACGCAATATTGATCGGCGTCCAGCGGATCACCCGCAGGCATTGATTGAAGCGTTCTGGTGACATGATGATTTGATTTTTCCCCGTCTTTTCCCGGCGAAGCTCACTCAGGCGGCAGCGAGAGTCAATCTTTTTCTGCAACTTTTGATGGCCCGTTTCCGGCCCGTCAGTTGCATCCGCCGCCCGTTGCCGAACGCCAGGCGCATGAAGGGGAAGGGTTCCGTCACCCAAACGAAACGGTCGGGCGACGCATCGGCATTTCATCCCCGGGACCATCCCTCCCGATAAAACTTAGTTAATCTGCTAAGTTTCCCCTTGCCCTGTCACGATGAAACATGATAGTTAGCAATATGACTAAGCATCATCAGGAACTTTCACTGATCTTCCAGGCTCTGGCCGATCCGACGCGACGGGCGATTCTGGCGCGCCTTGGCGGCGGGCCGGCACCGGTCATGGAGTTGTCCGCTCCCACGGGGCTGCGTCTGCCCACGGTGATGCGGCATCTTTCCGTGCTGGAGGAGACAGGGCTGATCATCACCTCCAAGGATGGGCGGGTGCGCACCTGCGCCATCGTGCCCGAAGCGCTGGAGCCGGTAAGCACATGGCTCGATGAGCAACGGGCCGTGTGGGAGAGCCGGCTTGACCGGCTGGAGGCATTTGCAATGCAGGCCATGAAGGAGGATTCAGAATGACAACGAAACCCGGTCAAAAAAGCGCACACGCTGAATCGCATCAGCCACAAGACCGTTTTGCAACGCTCAGCTTCGAACGGGAGATTGCCGTTCCGTTATCGGCTCTCTGGCAGGTCTGGCTGTCACCCGCCGCCCGGGCGGTGTGGGCCTCTCCCTCGCCCTCGGTCACCGTGGAGTTCCTGGAAGCGGACAGCAGGCTGGGCGGTCGCGAAGTTTCGCTCTGCAAGGTCGCCGGCCAGCCGGATATTCGCTGTGAATGCGGCTGGCTGGAGCTTCAGCCAACCTGCCGCAGCGTGAATTATGAGGTGGTCTCATCCGGCGGCGTAACGCAGTCGGCAGCGCTGGTAACTGCCGATTTTCAGGCTGCGGAAGAGCGTAGCCGCTTGACCGTAACGGTGCAGCTTTCCTCTCTGGCGGAGGATATGCGCGATGGTTATCAAGAAGGTTTCAGCGCCGGTCTCAACAATCTGGCCAGCGTGGCCGGGCGGACCATGGTGCTGGAGCGAACGATAAAGGTGCCGCGAAACATCGTCTGGAAAGCCTGGATGAACGAGAAGACGCTGCCGCAATGGTGGGGTCCTGAAGGGTTTTCCTGCCGCACGAAGAGGATTGATCTGCGCACCGGCGGCGAATGGGTCTTTGACATGATCGGCCCTGACGGCACAGTCTTCCCGAACCATCATCGTTATGTCGAGGTCCGGCCCGAAGAGCGAATCGGCTATACGCTGCTATGGGGCGAAAACGGGCCGAAACATGCCGATGCCTGGGCCTCCTTCGAAGATCAGGACGGCGCGACGAAAGTTGTGCTGGGCATGGTGTTCAGCACTGAAGCCGAGTTCCAGCAAGCGAAGGGCTTCGGTGCCGTGGAACTGGGTCAGCAAACGCTGGGCAAACTGGAACGCTTCGCCAAGGCGCTATAGATGTGCCGGGCTGTTAGCGTGCCAATTTTGACAAAAAATTTAGTGAGGCGGGCCATGGAGCAGCCCGCCATACGCGCCAGCAGCAGCCGGCGCATTTTCCATCTTAGAATATGCCTAAGGGTAGTTCCAAAAACTCAGCTAAAATTCTGCAACGTTCTCTTATACTTGAGGCGTCGTTGGTTCCCTGTTGATTGAGGCGATCAAATTCTAAGAGGTCAAAGGACGCGCCTTCATAGTTTTTCGAGGCTAGTTCACGGTTCTCAGAGAGTTTTTTCCTGAAATCCAGGAGTTTCCTGCGTGTGATTTTGTCGGTTTTTCCAACTGCCAGCGCTTGCTTAAAGGTAAGGTAGTAAACAACTAGGATGCCTTGCGCTGCAAGAAGCTCATCTGTGTGGGTAAATTCAGCATTCATTGCATCTAAGATGGTTGCGACTAGTTTCTTCAATTCAGCAACTCTCTCAGGATTGTTGCTGTGATACTTGCGAGCAAGTCCGTCGAGATAAACCTTTTTGGTATCGACAATTTGAGGGTGTGGCTGCCTCAGGCTATCCTCGACAAGCAGAAAACGAGCCGCTGCTTCTCTATGTTGGTAACGATTATTGCGGAATTTTACTCTGTCTGTAAAAAACTCGTTATTGGACAAGTCCGCAATCGCTTTAACTAAATTCCCGCCGATGGCATTACGCTTTTCTGCTGCGTTTAAGGGCACAGCTTCATTGAGTCTGGAGAACATATCTTCAATTAGGTCTAGCTCGTCCCCTTCGATTCCGACAGTGACGACCGGTAGAACAAATGAATCAAATTTCACCCTGATCTTCGGATGTTGTTTTGCTATATCTTCGTAGCTGAGACCCGCTAGGCTAATGCTCGTGTCTCGCTGATACTCAAAATCTCCTGACAGCGTGAAATCGCCGTCCATAAAACCCCATATCGACTCCAACCTTTGTCGACCGTCGATAACTGCATATCGATATCCGGTGTGTGTATACTCCTTATTGCTTAGTTCATGGAAGTATATCTTTGGAAGATCATAGTCATTTAGAATGGAATCAATAAGAAGTCTTCGTTTGTCAACGGTCCAAACGCCTCCCATACGTTGATAGTCGGGATTCATATTGATTTCATCTCGCTCAGAGTATAGCAGCATTATCGTGCTATTCTTCATTGAAGCTGTTTCAACGTAACTCATTTTACCATTTCCTTAAGTATCGTGCCGACGCTCGCCAATTCGGGGAACAGACTAAATCGATTAAAACCTAACAGCCTTAGATCTGTCAGCACCGAGTGCCGGGATTCGCTAGGTATGACGTACTTAAGAATATGCTTCTGATTCCCAACGTCCTCGATAGCGATTTTCTGTTTGTGATGTATTGTAAATGTCCCGAGTTGCGCCTGAATTCTGGGGTTATTTCGTGTCGCTATTGTTGCCACAGGTAGCAATTCGAACCGTGTGGTTGTTTGAACGCTTTCAGTTGAGTAGCCTTCCAACTCAGCATCTTCGAAAGAAGGAATGTATTTTCCCTCAACTTTGTCTACTATGTTTGCGTTCTTGTTGAGAACGGTGGGCCACAGGCACCATAGCGCTGCATCCTTATCGGGATGACTTTGATATTCGTCGACGGCGAAATATAGCGCGACGAGTGGACTCTCACTCCAGTCGAGTAGTCTGGTGGGGACGCCATAATGCTGCATCAAAAAAGTCCAGTCGAAGGAATTCTGAGGCCTGTTCTCCGCAAGCATCGCTGCGCTTTGCTTAAAGCGGTTTAGCAATGTCGTTTCGGAGACTTGTACCTCATGTCGGAGGAAACCCGGCAAAAGGGACCATTTGGCATCGGACTGCCCTCGAAACCAAGCGGTACCAGCACCCTGATCTTGATCTTCTCTCCAAGAGTCTAGGAACTCGCTAATATTGTTTATTTTCTTCTCGATCATTTTGGCCAAATTGCCCCGTGTGATTGATAGTTTGATGCTCAAATATCGATGATTCGTTCATAAGTTGTAAAGGCAGGATGGCGTGTCCTTTGAGGAGATCGTAAGTTTACCGTGGCTACAATCCGAAAATCATATGCGGGATCGGTAATTGATGCGATCAACTGCGACAAACCTCCAGCATCGTAAATAATGAATAGAATAGTCGGGATTATCTGTGGTGATCTTGATTCCAATTTCGACCGATCTGGCGAGTAGCGATAGCGGGTATAATTTGCTAGCTCGTTGATGCAAAAAATACGGTTTCATTTATAGCTACCGGCCTGTCCGACTTTGTGCATAGTTAAAAATCTATGTTTTTCAATAAATTGGGTTATTCAATGCTTGTCTTTTTTTTGAAGGTGTTGGGGCAAGTTTTTTCTTTTCATTTGTTTTATCCTCGCCCTTTTATACCCGAGTTATAGTGTCCGTGTTTTGCGATAAACCGGAAATATTTCGAGTTTTGAAGCGGAGCTAACGCCGGTTTTGAGAGACGGACGTCACTCTCATATCCGGTGTCTGACAGCGAATTTCCTCTGGCGGTGAACAGAGGGAAATGGATTTGGTTTGTGGTGGGCCTTCTATTTCTCTTAAGATCATGGCTTTGCCAGGCATAAATCGCTGATGCGGGGCACTGATAAGTGTCTTTATTTCCCAGGTGGCAATTTTCAGTGCCCCGTTGCAATGCCCATCGAGCTGAAAGGCTGATGGAAAAAAGAGATGAAGCTCATAACACGGTCGCAATCGCGTCGCGTGATAGGAAAGGTGCGTTTGATGGGTCTCTACGAGATGTACGTTCTTGCCGCTCGGGCGGATACTGCATTGATGAGGAGAAAGCTGGCACGATCTCTTTATGCCAGGGCAAAGCTTCGAAACCGGCAGCTCAAGAGGCAATATTTACACAACCAAAAGGAATATGAATTCGTTGGCGGATACGAAGAGGGTAGGCCAGATGCGATCCGGACGGCTTCCATAAACATATATTTATATAACAACCAGCGCATAAACATATAAAATATATGCCGTGATGAATTATATATGTGTGACTGAAGGCGGTTAGGAATCCGCTGGCAAAATCGACTTTTACGGCCTGCGATTTGCGGATTGCGGGGCGATTACGTGCAAATATATGAATTTTATGTTGAATTTGCTGTTTTGACTGGAGGATTGTTA